>JBNJEM010000835.1:0-2510 GCA_051745935.1 Planctomycetota bacterium | reverse complement strand
TGTCCGTCCGTTTCCCACGTATCCAGCTTTAACCGTCCTTCGACAAGAATGGGCGACCCTTTTCCCAAGTACTGACTGGCGATTTCCGCCGTTCGGCCCCACAACGTGACATCGACGAACGTGGCCTCTTCCACCCATTCCCCGTCGGCCGACTTGCGACGATCATTGACGGCTAATCCGATGTCCGTCACCGCCGTTTGTCGGGGGGTGTACCGCAACTCCACGTCGCGTGTCAGGTTCCCCAAGAGGATCACACGATTGAAATTAGCCATGGTTTCCACACCTTTCTCACCTGCCCGAACACAATACAAGTGAACATACGTACCCTGCCCGCTGGTCAGTGTAGCGGATACGGCGAGGCGATGCAAGGAATTTCTCGCCACCCGGATCGGCTCGCCCAAGGGGGGCATTAGTCTTCGTCTTTCGGCTCGGACTGATGGGCGTCCGGCTCTGGTTCTTCCGTGGCGACCTGGGCGTTTGGATCAGGGACTGCTTCCCCTCGAGCGTGCGCGACGAGGGTATCCGCCAAGCGATGATCCACCTGTAGGGTCAGGTTTCGCAGGACGTTTTCGTTCAACCGGCAAGCGCGGTCGAACTGAGCCACCCGTTCCGAGGGCATCCGAAAATAGGTCAACCAATAGGCGCCTTTGCGGTGTCCTGCAATGGGATACGCCAACCGTTGCTCGTTCCACAGCCGGCTGGCTAGAACTTCCCCCCCGGCCTGTTCAATCATGGTCGGGATTTGTCCCGCCACGCCGTTGGGGTCACGGGCGTATCGGTTGGGATCGAGAATGAACATGCACTCGTAAACATTACTGGCCAAAATCGTATCTCCCTCTAGTGCCATGTACGACCACTGACTCGCGTTTATTCGGACAAGGTTGGGTCCACGTTGTATCGGTTCATGCAGATTTCAATGCCGTCCTGGGCCCAAACGGCCACGGCGTCCGCCGCTCGGTCGATGGCCTTCCGGATCAACGGCAACTCATCCGCCGCGAATTTGCTTAACACATAGCCGCTGACGTCCCAGCCTTCTGGCGGAGTTCCGATGCCGATCCGGAGGCGGGGAATCCGGTCGGTTCCCAAGCAGCGGAAAATATCTTGCAGCCCCTTTTGGCCGCCCGCCGAGCCTTTGGCGCGGCACCGCAACTTGCCGAGCGGCAAGTTAAAGTCATCGCAGATGATCATGATATCGGCAGCGTCCATTTTGAAAAAATCGCGAGCCTTCAACACGCTCAGCCCACTTCGATTCATGTACGTATGGGGGCACAACACCAGGCCCCGCCGGCCGTTCACGTTGATTTCCACCGTCTCGCCCTGAAACTTGGCCCGGGGCTTCCCGGCACCGTGACGCCCCGCCAACACCTCCGCGACCCCGAAGCCCACATTATGCCGGGTGGCCGCGTACTTGCGCCCCGGGTTACCGAGCCCCACCACCAGTTTCATGGCCGTGGCGTCCGCCGTGTTCCGCCCGCTCATCTCAATGCACTCTATACCAGTCACGGATGACTTTGTCCGCCGCCAGTCCGACCAACGGGAGGACGGCTTGCGTCGGGCCGCTTTCCACCCGGACACATCCGACCGCCCGAAATATACGTGGGTGGATGACTTTGTCCGCCGCCAGTCCGACCAACGGGAGGACGGCTTGCGTCGGGCCGCTTTCCACCCGGACACATCCGACCGCCCGAAATATGCCTTGGCGAGGCCCAACAAGCCATCACGACACCATGCGGATGTTGCTGCTGCCATCCAAGGAAGTCTGAAAGCGAGAGCCGGCTCGCGTGACCGGCTGTAAAAAAGCGAGCGAGCCTGACGGCGTCTTCCATCGAATGGCATGAGGTCAACTCGACTCTTCCTCTCCTTCTTCCAGCTTGCGGCGAATGACTTCGGGCTCCACGGCGCTAGCGGCAGCCTCAGCCTCTTCAGCTTCCTCTTCCTCGGTCGGTTGCTGAATCTGGCACGAGACCACCGTGGTCTCGGGCGGGGTCAGAATCTTGATGCTCTCTGGTACCGGAACGTCACTGATATCGATCGATTCACCCAGCTCCAGGGTCCCAATGTTGACTTCCAGTTTCTCCGGGATCTGGCCCGCCATGCATTCGATTTCCACGTCATAGACGTGGTGCTCCAGCACGCCACCATGTTTGGCCCCCGGTGCCTCGCCTCGCAACTCCACCGGCACGGTGACCACCACCTTTTCCCGGGCTGACACGCGATTGAAATCCAAATGCAAAATGTGCGTGCCGAAACAGTCTCTTTGAATCGAACGAATCAACGCCGTTTCATGTACGCCCCCGTTGAGGTCTACCATCTGGCTGCCGTGACGGATCGCCGCTTCCACTTCGGCGGCGGGAACCGTCAGTTTTACGCTCTTCTCGCCATGCCCATATAGGATGGCCGGGATCAATCCCTGGTTGCGCAACCGCCGCGACGAGCTGGTGCCCGTCTCTTCTCTCAATGATACATTCAACATATCCGTCATCGGCCGACCCCTCTCGACTGGGCAACTG
>JBNJEM010000834.1:0-2517 GCA_051745935.1 Planctomycetota bacterium | reverse complement strand
GCGTTCCCTCTCCAAAAAACGGGGATCGCGAGCGGAGCCAGTGTGCCGGACGATTCGGAGGCACGTTGAATTGCGAAGTTATTCTTGAGCGAGCCCTTACCGTGCGAAGTGAAAGCTGATGGAGGGCGATATGGGCACGGTGGAGCGGGTGGAATAGAGTGGCGGCGACTGAGCGGGCCTCACTCCGATTCGCCATGACGGCTGGCAGGGTCCACGGCTTGTCCTACTTGTTACGGGTCCTTCCGGCCGCTAATAGGGACTTTCTTTGAATGCTAGTATTTCAGGGCCTTCAAAAGGGCCACGGAGTCATGGAGAAACCGTGTTGTTTCCGTTGACCGTATTCTGTTGTTGCCGTCTTCGCCGGTACCACACCGCGGTTCCGCCCATCAGCGCGATCCCCATCCAAATGGCGATTCCCGCTGGTTCTGGCGCGGTATGGTGCTGTTCGCCTTCCGCGAGATAATCATCGTCGCTGGGGGAGTTGCCGGCGGGATCGGTGTGTAGCCCGGAACCGTCCGACGGGCCGATCCATCCGAGCTGCACTCCGTTAGCGTCGGGAGCGGGCCATGAGCCCATGGAAGAGGACGTTTGTCCGTTTTGTTGATCGAACGAAGAAGCACGAAAACGGGTCATGTCTTGCTGGGACAGTTTGAGTGATGAGGCGGGCGTCGACGCGGGTGGGTTGGTGGTGGGAAAGTCGCCGTTTAGGTATCCGTGGCGACCAGATGGGGCGCTTACGGGGTCGCCCGGCGGTTGAGGAGACGTGGGTTGCGCAGCGACGCCCCACGGAGCGTTGAAGGAGGGGGTTGGACCGGGCGAAGACGATGCCAGGCAGCTCCGTGCCGCCACCACGCTCGAACGCGATATGATGGACACTGGAGGGGGTGAACAGGGCGGATCCGCTGACGTTTCGGTGGCACCGTCGGGCGAAGAAGACGATTGGTCTCGCGTGAAAGAGAACACAAGGACGCCACCACGACTCTCCGCGATTGTCAGATTCGCGAACAGGCCAATCAGCAGAATGATGGGCGTTTTGCGGACCATGTTCTCGAGTTCTCTAGCCTTCGTGCGTGTCGATTCAAGCGTTTAAGGGACGTGGTTTCTCGCCGAGAACCGCGCCCGAATCACGCTTGGTCATTGATGATTGCTTCTCTCCTTCTTTTCAAGCTAATCAGGTCCACCGGGTCGACAATTCTCATTCCGCCAACAAGTTCCAAAGTTGTTGCTTTGGAATAAGCCTTGTATGAGTTGCTCGGATTTTTCGGCATTTTTCCGGCCGTGGCTCGGGACTGAGCGCCCCGTGAACGGTTATGCTTTCCATTACCGCCCCACGGGTTTACCGATGCACCCAGCGCGCACTTCCGCTGCAATCAAACACGTTGGGAATGCCAGGAAGAGAGATCGCGCATCGATCAGGCGTGACCGTGGCTGATCAAGTTACGGAATTGGCTGGCCTCGGAGGGCTTTCACGGCCAAACGCCGCGCCGCCGGCCTCGTGGGTTGCTACTCTGGCATCTCAAGAATCGGCTACCCGAGCGGGTGGGACTGGCTGAGCGACAGTCTCACGCCGTGCCCCGAAGGCGAGCCAAACCCTAGCCTCGAAGCTCCTGATGTCAGGCCCTTGGTCGCTGACGATTTTTTCGAGGTTTCCGGGGTAATGGCTGATATTATATCATTCTCACGTGATTGTGACCCCGTCGCGGCGCACATGTTTTTGTCTCGCATCTTTTTGTCAACTGTCATTTCAAGACAAAAACATGCAAGACAAAAATATCGCATTTTATCCAAAATACTCAGTGGCTACGGTCTTGCGAAATCACGCTTGGTCATTTCAGGTTACCCTTCCCGCGCCAATGTGGCGGTCACGGGCCGGTGGTCGGACCCGATGTCCGGGCCGACCTGGCAAGCGGTGGGGGACCAGTTGTCGGTGGTGAGTACGTGGTCGACTCGCGTGCCGAACCGGATATTGTGCCATTTGCGGGTGATGGTGGAACCGGTTCCGAATCCCACCCGCGAGTAGGCGTTGTGGTAGGATTTCCACCAGCGGCGATAGATGCAGCTTTCGACGGGCATATTGAAGCCGCCGAGCACGACGTCGAGTTGCGGGAGGTTGCGGATCCACTCCGCCAGCGATTCCGATTCCCGGTTCCGTTCCAGGTTCTGTTGCGTCAGGCGGGCGCGATCTTCGACGGTGAAGTGTTCTTGGGGGTCGAACAGGTTGGCGAGCGCCTCGTGCGGGGGCATTAGATGGACGTTGCAGACGCCGACGGGCCCGTCCGGGGTATCGAGGCGGGCGTAGACGGCCACCACGCGGCTCCACGGCTGACGGGGTTGTTCGGGGCACCATGATCGGAATTCGGCGATCGGATAGCAAGACGCGATGGCCAAACGTCCATCATGGCGAGTCCGCCACGATTCGGGGATGGCTTCCAGGCGACTGCTGAGGGTCTCTTGTAGCGCTATGACGTGGGGTTGTGTTGTATTGAGAAGCCTTCGGATTTGATTCCAATCGGCCGC
>JBNJEM010000833.1:0-2529 GCA_051745935.1 Planctomycetota bacterium | reverse complement strand
TCACTTCATTCATCACCACCGCCGCTTCATCACTCATGCTATTCTCCTCGTACCCTGCCGCCGACTTCCAATTGCACGCGTTCAATCTTCCATGTCGCCTGTGCCATTGGCTTTCCAGGTTCCGCCGCTTCGTCCTCGCTGACGCGAACGCCCAATCGCAAGCCGCCGTCTTTATCCAACCCGAGTCTTTCTTGGCCCTCGATCGTACATCCATACGTGCCAATCGGATGCGACCATCGCCTCACGACCTCCAACTCATCACCCACCGGCACCACGATTTCCACCGACCGGGAAGGGGCTCGGATGCCGAGCGAGAGCGAGGCTTTTTCCAGCTGCAGCGGCAGTACCGAAAGCGGCATCTGGAACCGCAACCATTGCGTCGTCGCAAGTTTACACTCGACCCATTTCCCTGCCATATTACTGTATGCCACCGACGGCCTTCCGTCCGGGCCCGCCACCGAGCGGTACACCACGAACGGCGCGGGAATCAGGACCCGTGAGTTCGGTTTCGTCCTTTCCAGTCGCACGGGAATTGACACGAGCGTGGAGTCAATTCGAGTGTCCTGGGGAAAGAAGAACCCCAGTTCCCACGGGTCGCTCCAAACGTGCAGCAGGGGGCGAGGTGGGAACTCGCCGCCGCCCGCGGCCGACACGAGTCGATTATAGATGGCCCCGCGTCGAACTTGTTCGTCACTCAACAGTGAACCCGACACATACGCGTCCCTGGCCAACACATCGTCCGGCCCGCCATGAAAGCGCCCCTCGGCGTCAATCGAAACCGCCATTACATTCCCCTGGGAGACGGCGATGATGGCATCCTCCCACCGGCTGGTGGCCAGCGGTTCCAGCCGTCCCCGCAGGCCGTCCGGCCCAAATCGGGCCCGGCAATCCATGGCGGTCTCCATGTCAACGGCACGCTGGAACGGAGCGGTACGAACCCCCGGGGGCAAAACCAGGTCTTCCCAATGCCACGCCCCTTCGTCGGTCCACGTGATACGACGGTTGCGGCCGCTCATGGCTGTCATGTCGGGGAAGAACAGCCCGCCCCGCCGAGCTCCCATCCGATCCTGGCTCGCGCCCTGATTGTAGATCGCCACGAGACCGGATGAATGCCCTACCCCCACGCCCCGCTCCAATGTAACTCGCGACATGGTGGCCGCGGTCGACGGCACCGACTTCTTGGTAATGGTGCCGGCAATCAGGAAAAACAACCCGCAACCTCCCGCGACCACGGGCGCCACCCACAAGACCCGTTCGGGCCGCCCCACGCGAAAACACCACCAACCGGCCCCGATCAACGCTAAACAAAAGAGAACCAGGACTGCTGATACGGTACCTCGGCCGAGAATGCGATACCCAATCTGCCGTGACAAAAAGGGAGTTAGCGTCTCGGTATCCAACGGCGGCTGCTCACGCTGTATAAAACACGCACTAGCCACTTGTTGTAATGCATGACGCGGAAAAAAGTCCGTGGCGTCCGAACGGCTACGAGGAGGTGGATCTTCAGCGGTCACGGGACGCATCCACGCGTTCGGAGAAAGCGTGGTAAAGTACACTTTTCCCGCGCCAAACGGCTGCCAAAACGATGCCGGCCAGCCATTGACCGCGTGTCGTGTCGTCACCTCCTCGGGAACCACCCGTACAAAAGAAACGGGCGATTCGAATTCCATCTGCTCGCCACGATCCCGCTCCAATGCATTCGCGTCGCGCAGCCTGAAAGAGGTCAGTTGCACCCGGTCCACAATCGAACAAGAAAATGCATCGCCCATGACGGCCGACACGGTCTTTTCTTGCACTTCGTCAAGCATAATCCACAGCACCCCACCACCCAGCACCCAGTCGCGAACCATCGAAATCCCCGCCGGGTCCGCGGCAAGACGGTCACTGCTTAACACCAGTACATCCAGCACGTCCAAGCAAGCGGGACTGGCCGGTAGGTCTTCGGGGTCGAAAACACTGACTCGCCGCGACAGGTTTTGGGCACGTTTGGCCGCCAAGACCATTTCATAAGCCGGACGATCCGCCGCGGGATCCAGTTCGAATGGCGCGGTGTGAAAAGAACTCTTATGCCGGTGGGGAGGCATCCGCTGCAATTCCGAAATCATCCCCACCGTTGGCTTTTCCCGGTCCAGCAAGATCGGCTTAGCACTCATCCTCACTTCCTGCGGCGTCCGCGCGGTCTTGGAATCCGTTCCTCGCGGCGGTTCGATTTGCTCCGTCAGCACTTCCATATTGCGTGTGTGGTCCGGAATCGACTCCGGCACCAACACCGGGCATGTTGAGCGAAAAACCGAATGTGGTGGAATCGAAGCGCGACGACTAAACTGAATCGTTGGATCTTCGACAAATCGCAATACCCCTTGAACCTCGGCCATTTCGTCCGTGGAATTGATCGCATGAAACTCCACGAGCCCCCATCTGCCGGGCCGGTAACGCCGAGCGCCCGCCGTCGCGCCCAACTGGCACAGTACACCGCGCCCTGGTTCGTCCGTTGATTCGGATTGAGCAAAACTGATCCCGGGGAAGCCG
>JBNJEM010000832.1:0-2544 GCA_051745935.1 Planctomycetota bacterium | reverse complement strand
TTCAGGCGGTTGGATTTTTCCGGGTGGAAAGCTGCCCGACGCAAGCCGTCCTCCCGTTGGTCGGACTCGCGGCGGAGAAAGTCATCCGCGACCGGTATACTGTCCTTCAAGCCCGTGAACGTCTCCGTTCTCAGCGGGTCGCGGTAGCTTCGTAGCCAGAACCAAGTAGCCACAACCGATGCGTCAAGGCAGGATCTTTCCTCAACGCCTTGGTGGGTGAATCCGTCTGGCATCGTTCGAATAAGCATGGAAGCGGGTCCCGGCGCGGCCGAAGTGACCAAAACCTTCGGAGTTACTGCCACGCCGAAACTTCTGGTGGTTTCTCCCACCCCAGAAATTGACCGAACGACTCTTATGGAAGGATGCGGCGGCAATCCGCGTCGTATGGAGGTCCCGGTAGGTCGGATTCGTCTTTCCGTTTCCAGAGGCATCAAAGCGATGCGACTCCGACGGCTGTGTTTCAATCGAGGCCCGTCTCGCGGCCTGGATATATTTCAGGCGGTTGGATTGTTCCGGGTGGAACGCTACCCGACGCAAGCCGTCCTCCCGTTGGTCGGACTCGCGGCGAAGAACGTCATCCGCGACCGGTAAAAAGCGGATCGCGGACTTCATTGAGGGTAGGGCATGGCCCGCCATCTCGCAACCCCCCGAACGTGGCCGGTGAGTTTCTCTGCTGCAACGTTTCCACCGGATCCCCGCTGGTGGCGTGAGGCTGAGTGAGCAACAGCCCACGCAACCACTTTCCCATCACCCGCCTCCGGATCGAATGTAGACCGGTGCGAGCGGTGGTGAACAGCGTGCGCGGATCCGTGCCGATTTGAATCCGATCAAGACGGGCGAGGCGGAGAGTCCACGGACGGCATGTTTTAGCTCGGCCTATCAGCGGATCCAGGCGCGGGAGGCAGCGACGTCATGCGCGGGATCGAGCGGACGGCTGGATGGCCGAACTGACGTTGCAACCGGAGAACAGGGCGACGCGCGCGCTGGCCGACAGTTCGGGCACCGGCCGCCGGGCGTCCGACATGGGGATTCTGCCGATGTCGTTGGATTCCTATCCGCGCCTGCTCGATTGGACCGTTCGCATGTTACGGTCCGGGGAGCGGTCAACGATCCCCAAGGACCTCGCCACGATCTTGGAACACATGAACATCGAGGAAGAGGCTTGGCTCGACACGGTGCAGGGATACGACGAGCTGTTTTGTCACGTCGTGGGCTCGTGTTGCTCGATGGGCGAGGCAGCGGAGCGGATCGAGGTCTCCCAGTTGAAGGGCGCCGCCGCGAGCCGCCGCGTGTTCAAATAGCTGACATCTTTGGCTGACATCTTCGGGAGCGTGTGCCGGCTTTTGACTCCCACGGCTGTATTGACCGGGCCGTGGCCAGTTTAACCCGTCGCCTTCGCGAACACGCTGACGGAAACCAGTCTGTTTTGACCGCGACGCCAGTCTCGCGTCGCGGTGCGCGCTGCTCCTAATCCCCATCGCCCGTGCTGCCCCACTCGTGCCCTCCCGGACCATTCTCTCGCCCCCCCCGCCTTGCCCGTTCGTTTCCTAACATCGCGTCTCCCGCCAGCTATCACGCTTTGCAAATGCTTGACCAAGCTCGAAAACCCACGGCAAAATCAGGACAAGAATCAGCGTGATACATGTCTGCTTTTCGCCTCGTGGTGATTGAAGAAGGTCTCAATATAAAACCTGTGTTCGTCGCCGTTGACATCTCGAAGGAGTTGTTCGTCTCTCCCGATTGGGCCTACCCTCCCAAAGCAAAACGTTCGAAGCCTCTTGAAGTACCTTTCGGACACGTGAATCGATATCTCGTGCGGTTTGTTCATCAAGGTGCGTATTGTGCAATTACTCATCCTCCGTCAGACGCCTTCTGTCAGTACTTTGACGAACTCCTCGAATGCGTGTTGCTCAGCCTTGGAAAGACGGGCGGTGGGTTTTGAACGCGCGGCAAATCGAAGTGCTGCTTCGCTCACTTGCTGACGAGGCTTGGCCAATCCGGCGACTTCGGTTAGAGATCCCACCGGAAGACGGAGAACCTGCGCCAGCTGATAAACAGTTCGCAACCGTGGAATGGCGTCCTCGTCGCGTTCGATTGCAACGATCTCATCGAGGTCAACATCGGCCTGTGTAGCCAATTCTTCTAAAGACAGACCTCGTGCCCTTCTGGCAAACTCGATTAGCCGCCCGAATACCTTCTGGGATCGGGACTCTCCTTGCTCCACCAAGCTGAGATCCGCGGCCATTCCGCCAACTGCGACAGACCTGCAGGTGTCTTCAATATCCGCCATCTCAAGCAGCCACTGGCGACTTGGATTTTCGTGCATTATTCCTTACCGATCAACCGTTTGGCTTCATTCGAACCAGATGGGGCTTGTCCAGCCCAGTTCATCGTCTTCGGCTTGTATCCGGGCGTAATACCAAAGGCGAGGCATCTTCTCGGTGGGTTCCGGCGGCGCGGGGTCGGTCCAGTTGATCTCCAACTTCTTCTGGGCGGGTTCGATTTGATACACGATCGTGTTGTTGCGGAAGATGACCAGCTCCC
>JBNJEM010000831.1:0-2556 GCA_051745935.1 Planctomycetota bacterium | reverse complement strand
ACTGCAGCTGTTCTCCACATCCAGTTTGCTGGATGACAATGAGCACCATCGGTCAGACTGGGGCGTGGGCGCTGGTGAGCACGAAAGGCTCCCGGCCGCTCGCCATAAGGGTGGGTTTTCTCGCTTCCACCAGGAGGATCAAAACCAACCCTCGCCGTATAGAACGGACAGTCCGACCGGCCTGATGTTAGCCTATCACGATGGAATCGCATGGGGTGTTCGCAGAGCGCATCGTCGCCGTACCTTCGGCGATTATGAGCTGTTCAAGAAAGAACTGGAAAGTTCCCCAGGCAAGTACGTGTGGAAACAAGAACTTCCCGCGCGTCCCAGGGCCATGCTGAAGTCCGGTGACCACCTGTTTTTGGGCGTGATGCCGACGTCGATCCCGGACGATAATCCCCATGCCGCCTACGAGGGGCGTTTGGGCGGCGCGATCTGGGTCTGCTCCCAAAACAACGGCGAAAAGGTGGCCGAGCACTCGTTGGAGTCCCCGGTGGTCTGGGACGGCCTCGCCGCGGCGGATAGCTGCTTATTCCTGACCACCGCGAGCGGCCAGGTCATGTGCATGGCGCCGCCCGAAAAGCTGGAACAATGACCAACGTTGATTCGACATCGCCACTTCGGTTCAACCGATGAGCGATGGTTGAATGGAACCGGTTTCGGTGTCACGAAGAAAAGAGGATTTGAAATGAAGCGAATAATACTTTTATTGACGGTTGCGTGGATAACATTAGTCGGATGGGCTTCCGGGGCGGAACGGCCCAATGTGTTGCTCTTGTGCATCGATGACTTGCGGTCCGAATTGGCTTGTTTCGGCGTTGACTACATTGATTCGCCGAATATCGACGCGTTGGCCGCCCGGGGGCGCGTGTTTCGCCGCCATTATGTTCAGGCGCCAACCTGTGGAGCCTCCCGCTATACGTTGCTCACTGGCATGTATGGTCCCTACGGTAACGGCGCTCTTTTCCAGCGGGCCAAGAAGCTCAACAAGGATCCCGATTCCGCGCCGCCAAGCCTTCCCGGATGGTTTCGGCAGCACGGTTACACCACCATTTCCATCGGCAAGGTCTCCCATCATCCGGGCGGATGGGGCGGCGCCGACTGGGATGATCCATCGCAGCCGGAAATGCCAAATTCATGGGACCAACATCTGATGCCGGTTGGTCCCTGGCAGCATCCTCGCGGCGCGATGCATGGGCTCGCGCGAGGGGAAATTCGAAAAAACGCAAAGGCTATGGACGTGTTCCAGTCCGCTGAAGGTCCCGATTCGATCTATCCAGACGGATTGACCACGCAGGAGGCGCTGAAACATTTGGACCGCTTGGCTGGAGACGACCAGGAGGCCCCGTTTTTCCTGGCGGTGGGCATCATTCGTCCCCATTTGCCGTTCGGTGCCCCGGCGAAATACATGAAGCCTTACGGGGACGCCTCGCTGCCGCCCACGCCACATCCGGAAAAACCGGAAGGCCAGACCACCTGGCACGGTTCCGGTGAGTTCATGAAATACAATCGCTGGGGGCGAAACCCAAACCGTGACGCCGAGTTCGCGATTGAAGTGCGTAAGCATTATGCCGCTTGCGTATCCTATGCCGACGCTCTAGTCGGTCGGATTCTGGACCGGCTGGATGCACTTGAACTCCGTGACGATACCGTGATCGTGCTCTGGGGAGACCACGGTTGGCACCTGGGTGAACACGCCGTGTGGGGCAAACACACACTGTTCGAGGAGTCGCTACGGTCGCCACTGATCATTTCATATCCTGATATCTCGGACGCGGGAGAATCCACGCAGTCCATCGTGGAAACCATAGACCTGTATCCAACGCTTTGCGACCTGGCCGGTTTGCCGCAGCCGGGCGACTTCCTGGACGGAACGTCTCTGGTGCCCATTCTGGACGACACCCGGACGCCGGGCCACAATGCCGTTTCATACAAGGGTAACGTGCAAACAATCCGAACCCCCACGCACCGGCTCATCGCCCACGAAAACGGGCACTTGGAACTGTACGATCATCGCACCCCGGAGGGAGAAACGCGGAACGTCGCGGAATCCGATCCGGCCACCGCTAAGAAGCTCCTGGAGCAACTCCGGCTCAAACGAGAACCGTGAGGCTCGGTAATCGGGCCGTGCGGCGGTGCTCCGGGCGGGAAGGTTTTTCTAGGTGCCAATGCCACGGGCTTGTCCCGTGGTCCGTTACGTTCCACGCTACCGACGTGCCAGGAGTGGTGTGTATGGCCGGTGTGTAGCGGCGAGCGTGATCCACCACGGGACAAGCCCGTGGCATCCATGCGGGCCTTGCGTGTCCAGGCCGTGTAGCGGCACCCGTGAACGGCTACAAATCCCGGAAATTGGATCCGCTAGAAGAAGTAGATTTGCGGCATTTGTTGCGCGTCCTCGTTTCAAACACTGGACATTTCCCCACCCACGCCGTGACGATCATCAACGGTGCTTCGGGGGCCATGATAGGCCCACGGATGGCAGGACGGACCCACGGATGAAGAAACGGAAGACGCCGCGCGGCTTTTTTCACGCGTGAGCCCCGTCCGCCGTGTTCC
>JBNJEM010000830.1:0-2562 GCA_051745935.1 Planctomycetota bacterium | reverse complement strand
GACATCCAGGCCGGCTCGCACGTCCACGTCCACAACATTGAGTCGAATCGTGGCCGCGGGGATTTGAAAGGAGGCGCCAAGTGAGAGACGACTTTTTTGGATATCCGCGGGAAGATGGCCAGGTGGGCATCCGCAATCACGTGTTGATGCTCAGTGGCACCTTGTACGCCAATCCGACGTGTGAGCGAGTGGCTCACATGGTGCGGAACACGATTCCCATCGTTCATCCGCTGGGTCGCTGCCAGATCGCGCCCGATCTGGCCCGAACGTTCAAGACCCTGGTGGGGCATGGTCTCAATCCGAACGCGGGGGCGGTGATCGTGATCGACCATTTCAAGGAACAGGGCTGCACCGCCGATGAAATCGCCGACGAAGTGGCCAAGTCGGGCAAGCCGGTCGAGGTGGTGAACATACGCCGCGAAGGCGGCGCGGTGAAGGCCTTGGCGAGGGCGACCAATTTGGCGGTTGAATTCAACCGAAAGATCACCCACCAGCAGCGAGAACGAGTCCCGCTCGGCAAACTGGTCTACGGGTTCAATTGCGGGACCAGTGACGTGACGAATGGTTTGGCTCACAACCGCTGCGTGGGCTGGGTGTGCGATCGCGTCATTGAAGCGGGGGGCCGCGCGTTGGGGGCGGAAACGACCGAGATGTTTGGGGGGGAAGAGCTCATCAAGCAGAAGGCGAAGACGCCGGAAATCGCCGACAAGATTCTCGGCTTTATCGCGGAGATGGAGAAACGAATCCTGTCCTCCGGCGTGGATCTGCGCGGCAGCCAGCCCACCGGCGACAATATCGCCGGCGGACTCTCCACGATCGAGGAAAAAGCGATCGGCGCCATGCAGAAGTGGGGCACCAAGCCCATCGTGGGCGCTTTGGAATACGCCGAGCTGGTTGGCGAGGAGCCGGGGTTGTGGGTGATGGACACGCCCGGTCACGGGGGCGAGTCGATCACGGGGATCGCCGCCGCTGGCAGCCAGGTGATGAGCTTTTCCACCGGCGGCGGACACACGATCAACCATCCACTCATGATCACCATGCGGCTGACCGGCAACCGCGAGTCGTGGGAGAAAATGCGGGAAACCATGGAAGTCGACGTCTCCGACATGTTTGACGGAACGTCGCTGGATGAAGCCGGGGAACGGCTGTTCAACGAAGTGCTCGACATCTGCGACGGCAAAATGACCAAGGCCGAGGCGTTCAAGGAATTCAACGCCTTTGCCATTAATCGCTGCGGACCGAGTGTTTGACATGTTCCATCAGGTCGCGCCGGACACGGACTCCATGGCTTGCTTGCCGAGCTTTGCACACTGGCAACGGCGGCTGATCGCGGCGGAGCAGGGGAGGGGGTGGTTGGATGAGTGCGACGAAGTCGGACGGTTTTTGGCCCTCGGTCAAGAATTGCTCGACGCCTTGTCCCTGGCGTTGCGCCCCCTCGCCGAACTCGGCCCCGTGCTCGAGGTCTGCGCCGGCTCGGGCGACCTGGCTCGCGCCTTGAACACCACCGGCGTCCCCGTCCAGGCTACCGACGCCAAGCCCCCGAATGAGGCGGCCGGGGTCTGGCGGATGACGGCGGACGCGGCGATGCGCCATTTTCGACCGGCGGTGGTGCTAGGCGTTTTCGTGCCGCACGACGCGGCCGTGGATGAAGCCGTGCTGGCTTGCCCCTCAGTCCAACACTACCTCGCCCTCAACGCCAGAATCGGCGGCTCGTTTGCCTCCCGGGCGTTTTGGCGGACACCCGGTTGGCACGCCCGACCGCTCGAGGCCATCGACCGGTGGATGATCACGCGCCACGACGTGTGGTTGGGCTCCGCGGGCGCGGGGCCCGGTGAGTTGATCAAGCGGCATGGCGAGGCGTGGCACTTGGCACGTCATCCCGGCCGGTGAGTCAAAAAACACTCGGAAGTGTTCAATGACCATGAGTGATTTTGCCAGACCCTCTTGGTGGAATGACGAAGCACGAATGACGAATAACCCCAGCGTGGCAAAAAAGTATGATGCCACGCGGCTTGTCCCGTGGTCATTCACGGTCTTTCCAGCGTGGCAAAAAAGTATGATGCCACGCGGCTTGTCCCGTGGTCATTCACGGTCTTTGCTACGCAACGCAGCCGCGCCACTACATCTCACATTGCGTTAAGCCTGGCAACACGGTCTCCACAGACGAAAACCCCTTTGTTTGTCGACGGAAATCAAAAACATTCAAAAGAAGTCTGCAATCATAGGGTAACCAATAACCCACGATGTCGCGGTAGACCCCGTAATTGCAAATCCCTCTGAAGTTTTTGTGATTTCCATGGGAGAATATCGAATACCGAGGACGGAATTTCGAATGATGAAGTTAGGCAGAACACGGAGGTTTTTCAAACGTAAAGCGACTTCAGGTCGGGATTTCGATACCCGGTTTTCGACCGGCTCGGTGTTGCATGATCGCGCCGGCTGGTTTAGGGTCCCAGTCCAGGCTGGGGCGGTTAAAATCCCGGAAATTGGGTAAGCTAGAAGAAGTACGTTTGCGGCATTTGTTGCGCGTCCTCGTTTCAGACACTGGTCCTCTCCCCACTC
>JBNJEM010000829.1:0-2571 GCA_051745935.1 Planctomycetota bacterium | reverse complement strand
GCAAGTGAAGCAGCTTGTGAAGGACCTGCCACGCGCGCTCACGGAAAGACGAACAAAGTACAACCTCAAACCGGCGTACCAGGCTGCGCTACATCCGAAAGAAGACGCAGAAAGTCTTTCACTGCCCTCGAAAGCAAGGTAGGTTGAGCGATTGGCGGCCCAGCGTCTGAAGCAGACGTAGCATTGCCTGTGCCGGCGGCGCGAGCCCCCGAACCGTTGGCTGCAGCGGCTGAACCGCCATCGCCGCCCCCTCCGTCTCCCTCGCCTCCACAGGTTCCTCAATGGGTCTCCGCCGTCTCCGCTGGCTTGGGGGACATCTTTCGCCCCGGTCCCTCACGGCAATCCGAGCGGCGGCGACGACCCGGCGGGCGGTTACGCCGACGGACGTAACTCGAGGGCGGGCACTTCGAAGCGTGCCCATTGCGATCGGACGATGTGGTCGATGGCGTTTTCGGTTGTACAAGACGAACGAGACGGGTGGTCACCACGCATATCATGCGACGGTGGATCACCCGAGGTGTTGGGCAGCCCCGGCCTGAGGAGGATTATCTTCGGACGCGGGACAATAAAACCAATGGGGGGTGTTTCCCCTGCGATTGCGAAGGATGGGGTTGAACCCACTGGATGTTTCTCAACAGTGAGAGAGGCAGCAAATGACACATGCACTCATGGACGTGGCGGGGGCATGGGACGGTAAGCTGAGTTTCGACGATGGCGACATGGCGAACGAGGAGATGGAAGACCTGGAAGAGCAAGCCGGACGCATCACGGATTTAGTGGGTCGGGTTTAGCGATTTGCGGTGGAAACCGCCCTTCACCTCGGCCGGATTCTGGTGGAGGCACAAGTGCGTTTCTCACGCCGAGGCAACGGCACCTTCATCAAGTGGTGCAAAGAGCGGTGCGGGATTGAGAAAACCCAGACCTACCGTTTCATCAGCGTCTGTCAGGCTTTCGGAGAATGTCCCACCGTGGGACAAACTTTTGATATCTCGGCACTGTACTTGCTCTCGGAGCAGGCGTGTCCAAATGAGGCCCGCGCGGAAGCAATGCGTCTCGCCCAGGGCGGCCACTATGTGAGCAAACGCCGGGCGCTGGAGATCCAAGGCCCCCAGGACAAGGGTGTAAGGAGCACTGCGATTCGACGTCATCGTCGCCTGACGACCTCGCCGACAGGATCTCGTCCGACCTGGCTCGCCTGTTTCGCAAGTGGCAGCGTGAGGGGGCGTCGCCGGAGTTCATACGACAACGCGTTGCGGCCAGTATGAAGCAGGCTCCCAGCCTAGCGGATCCGGTTGCCGACGATCAGGAACCCGCAGTGTGTGACGATTTTCAGAGGCAATAGACTGCCCATCGCCAGCATGGAAGGTTCGGGACCCGTGGCCACACTCCACGGAACCCGACGTTGAAGTAGCCGGTTGGGTGTCCATCCCATTTGCTGTGGAACGACGCTTCCAACACCCCGCTTGGCTGTACGGCGACGGGGCTTCTACATGTCCTGTTCCGCGGGTAGGTTGGAGGCTGGGATGGGTTATACTGCGAACCGGCGCGTCGATGGCGTTGGTGAATCGAATGTGCGTGGTCGTCAATTCTTACAACGCCTGGATCCACCAGTTTGGCAAGTTGACCGGTGCCGTCGGGCGTGTTACGATTCCTCGGGGAATATGCATAACATCCGAGGTTTTGTCGCCATGTGCAAGACAACGAAGGCAAAGTCCGAGCGGGTCCTGAAACTCCTCCGCCAGCGGGGAGTGATCCGGCCCAGGGACCTTGATGCGATCGGGGTGCCGCGAGAATACCTCCGCCGGCTCGTGGAGCAAGGCGTTGTTGAGCGGCCCGGGCGGGGGCTGTATGTGGCGGCTGATGTCCAGCCAACCGAAAACCAGACTCTCGCCGAGGCCAGCGTGCGCGTCCCGCGGGGGGTCGTTTGCCTGCTGTCCGCGCTGCAGTTCCACGACCTCACCACCCAAGCCCCCTTTGAGGTTTGGATGGCGATTGGCGAAAAGGCATGGCTTCCGAAGGTCGATTACCCACCGCTGCGATTCGTCCGTTTCTCCACGCGGACGCTGACGGCTTTCGTAGAGAAGCATGTCGTGGCCGGGGTTAGTGTGCGGGTATTCACGCCGGCGAAGACGGTCGCCGATTGCTTCAAGTATCGCAGCAAGATAGGTCTCGATGTCGCTCTGGAAGCGCTTCGCGACTGCTGGAAAAAGCGGCGGGCCACGATGGATGACCTCTGGAAGGCGGCAGAGACGTGTCGGGTGTCCAATGTGATGCGCCCTTACCTGGAGTCTCTCGTATGACCGAGGGGAAGCCGAAAAACGTAGCAGCGTCCGTTCGCGGACGGCTGCGGAATTTGGCCCGGCGCGAGAATGAGGACTTCCAGCTTGTTCTCACGCGCTACGGCCTGGAGCGGCTCCTTTATCGCCTGAGTCAGTCGGTGCACCAAAGGGTGTTAGTACTCAAAGGCGCGATGCTGTTTCAGCTTTGGAGCAGGACTCCTCACCGTGCGACGCGCGACGTGGATTTTCTCGCTTGGGGCGACAGTTCCGCGGCCCGGTTTGAAAGAATCTT
>JBNJEM010000828.1:0-2588 GCA_051745935.1 Planctomycetota bacterium | reverse complement strand
CCGTCTCTTTTTCGGGCGGGGAGATATCTCCAGGATTAGGTATTTCATCGACCAGGTGGCGAACGACCAAGAACGTGCTCGAGCCACCCGCGCACTCAATCGCATGGTGGCGTTTGCCGGCTCCTCAAGATGCCGGCGACGAAGTCTCCTGGCGTATTTTGGCGAGGACTTTGCCGAAGAGAACTGCGGGGGATGCGATATCTGCGAGGGCGGGCGGGAACGCGTGGAGGTCACCACCGGTGCGCAGAAGCTGCTCTCGGCCATTGCCCGCGCCGGTGAGCGTTTTGGCGTGGCGCATATCGTTGACATTGTCACCGGTGCCAACACCAAACAAATCCGCCGCTTCGGCCACGACCAGCTGCCCACGTGGGGAGCCGGCCGCGAGAAAAACAAGAAATACTGGCGAGAGCTCATGGATGACCTGCTTGCCCAAGGCGTGGTGACTCAAACCGACGACCGGCGCCCGACACTGAATCTGGGGGCCCGAGCATGGGATGTGTTGCGTGGCAATTCGCGGGTTTTTGTCAGACGGGGACGCGAACTCGGGACAGTGCCGGAGGAATGCTTCGCGGCCGATCACGACCCGGATCTTTTCCAGCGTTTACGCACATTGCGGCTGCGGCTGGCGCGGGAACAGGGCGTGCCGCCCTACGCGGTCTTCGCCGATAGGGCCCTGCGGGACATGGCTCGGATGGTGCCAACCAACGAGCAGGAGCTGATGGCGGTGCCGGGTGTCGGCGAAGTCAAGCTCGCGCGCTACGGAAAGGTCTTCCTCGACGAGATCGCCACGTTTACGCAGTGGCAAAACCGATATCCCACGAGCAGAGGTTCCGCGGCGGTTTCGTTGAGGAGGACGAGAGGGAAGCGAAGCGAAACCGTTGAAGCGACATGGCGGTTGCTGGAGGAAGGTCGAGGGCTTGAAGAGGTAGCGGAGGCTCGAGGATTGACGGTGGGAACAATCGTCTCCCACGTGGAGAAGCTGATCGGCGAGGGCACGATAACCGAGATCGGTAGCTACGTTGAACCGAACGAGAGAAAGTTGATTGAGCATCTGTTCGAGCAGCAGGGCATGGACGCGCTTGGTCCGGTGGTGGAGGCCTCGCGGGGGGCCGTCGGTTACGAGGCGGCAAGACTGGTTCGGGCATGGATCCGCTGCCAGCGCCGCACGCCGCGGTTGAACCGGGATTAGCACGGTTGCTTTCGTTTCTCCAGCGGCCAGATGCTGGAGCATGAGTTGGCAAATGGCTGAGCTTTGGACCAGGTCCGGGTAGTATCGTTCGCGGGCGTTGATCACGAGCCGGCCTTGTTGGAGAACTCCACGTCGGGCATGATCCCCAAGGGGAGATTCGCAGCCGGCAGCTGAACGCGGACGTTTCCCGAAGTATCCAAGACATAGCCCGGCGCATGGCCTGCATTGGACTACACCAGCGTTCGCGTTCGGGGATCCAGGCACGCAAGCAGGAGCGTGAAAAACCGATCTTCTTCGGTTTCCTTAACGAGCACGGAACAACGCAAAACCCATTGATATCAAACCACTTAAGGGCCGTTCTCTCGGACTCGCTACGACGATCCGGCCGCGCTCGCCGACAAGCTGCGCAGCCACGGGGTCGTTCAAGCATGGGCGGGAAGCTACGAAGGCATCTTCCACAAAAACATGACGGGCGTGAACGAACGCCTCAACGAACAGTGCCGGAAACAGGACGGCAGTCTATTTCTACCCTTTGGCACCGTGAACCCGAAATTGCCCGGATGGGAAAAAGACCTGCAGCGTTGCGCCGAAGAGTACAAGATGCCGGGAATCCGCGTCCATCCAGGATATCAAAACTATACGCTCGACGATCCGGCCTTTGCCGAGATGCTTCGTCTTGCTGCCGAGCATCGCCTAATTCTCCAAATAGCCTGTTGGATGGAAGACGAACGGCACCACAACCCGCGAATGATCGTACCCACCGTGGACGCTTCTCCCGTTGCTGACTTGGTGGACGGAATTCCAGGATTGCATGTCATAATGCTGAACACCTTCCGGAATCCCGGTGCCGCCGTCTTCGACAAACTGGCCAAGGTCGATCGCATCAGCGTGGACGTCGCCATGCTCGAATTGATCGCGGGACTCCGTCGCGAGATGGAAGGCACTTTCACCCCCAGTTCGCGTTACGCCGCCACGCGAGGGTGCGAGACCAACTTCAGTCCCATTGACGTCATCATCCGTGCGCGGGAGTGCGACTTCCGCGCCACCGCTGAGCATCTCATCCCCCTTCTGCCCCGCTGAGACCCAAGTTCGCTATTTCACCTTGAAGGACCGGCTTGCCACCTGTCCTTCCTTATTGCGGCGGGACAAGCAGACACCCTAAAATGGATGCGTTCACGCGGGCGGATCCGAGGTTGGACCACCTCCAACCAGTCGACTGGTTGTTACACCGGGACACACTCGCCCCCCCCCTCGACATGGGGTCCGCTAATACAAAATAAAATGACAGCTCTGCCGTGTGCCAGCTTCTTCGAGCTCTGAATACGGACCAAGCCATCGTCGCGCGGCCATGTCTCCCCGAACGATCGTGCTAGCAGTTATTTGACAAGATGACAGCGCG
>JBNJEM010000827.1:0-2599 GCA_051745935.1 Planctomycetota bacterium | reverse complement strand
AACACCCAGGGAAACGTCCCGTTACAGGGAGCCGCGACCAATTACAATGGACAGTAGCAAGGATGCCGCGGCGCGCGAGCCAAAGGATCTGCTCGGTGAAATACATCGTGTAACGAGTATTACAGCGGGTAACCAAATTTAGTTCCCGCTCCCGGAACTGCGTTGATGATGGGAAACTTCCACGGTTGTTTTAGGGTTTCTAGACCCCTCTGGCGAGTAGCCACCCGATTTGGATCGGGCATGGCAGTAGCCGCGAGCGTACAGGTCATGTAGGTCCGTGCGTTACGCGTGCTTCGGCTTCCTCCACGGCCTTGTCCTGGGACGAGTCGAAATCGGTGGGTGATTGTTCGGAGGGAAAAGGGAAGCAACATGACCAAGAGACGAGTTGTTTTTGTGATCATGGCGTGCGTCATGTTCCCCGCCGCCAATGCGTGGTCCCAGTTCGGGACTCCGCTGGAATTCAATGCGGAAGACTCCGGGCCGGAACGGGAGCGGACGCAACGGTGGAAAACGGGGGTTCGAGTTTCCGCCCGCGGCGCTTCTTGTTTCGGGATTCATGGCACGTTCTCGGTGCCGGTCGATTGGCCGGAGCAAGACGTCAAGGTGGTGGAAGAGAATATCTCGGATGTGGTTAACCGAACTCGATACCGGAATCTTGGACACGGCGTGCGGCAAATGGTGTTTATCATCCGTCGCCTTGATCCTGGCGCGCAAGCCGAGGTGACCATCACGTTTGAAATCACGCGACGCACCCGACCGATACCGGCGGACACGACGCGTTATCGGGTTCCGGAAAGCATGCCGCGGGAGGCCCGCCAGTGGTTAAGGAGCAGCCCGAAGATCAATTGTCGCAGCGGGCGGATCCGCGCGAAGGCGAAAGAAATCATTGCTGACAAAGAGACGGCATGGGAACAAGTGGAAGCACTTCATGATTGGGTGAAGGACAACATTCGCCATACGAACGAATCACTCAAGGGGGCGGTGGAAACCCTGGAAAAGGAAACAGGGAATCATGAAGATCTGGCGGGGCTCTTCATCGCGTTATGTCGCGCTAGCGAGGTGCCGGCCCGCACGGTTTGGGTGCCAGGCTACTGTTATGCCGAGTTTTACCTCGAGGACGAGGACGAGGACGAGGAGGAAGACGAAGACGAGGAGGAAGGACAGGGAACCTGGTTTCCCTGTGAATTCAAGGAAAAGACGGAGTTTGGAACCGTTTCCCAGCCGTACCTGATCCTACAAAAGGGTGACAACATTCGCGTTCCGGAAGCAAAACAACCACAACGATTCGTTCCGGAATATCTGAACGTGAAGGCGGGCCGCAGACCAAGCGTAACCTTTGTTCGGGATACACTGGGGGCCAAATGACGGGCGACCAAAAACTCATGACGAAACGGCGTATGCGGACAGTCCTTGCCATCTGTGTCGCGGCTACCATGTGGAGCGGGCCGGTTGGTGAACCGCAGGGGGAAACGGTAACCGCCGCGCAAGGGCCGGGCGAACCAGCCGGTAACGGCGTCAAGCCGAAGAGGACGCGTTGGCGGTTTGGCGTGAGCGTGAAAGCCCGGGGGACCATGGCCGGGGTCATGGCAACTCTGCCCGTCCCCAAGGAGTGGCCCGACCAGGAGGTGAAGGTCTTGGATCAACAAAAGTCCCGGCAGGTACGATCCGTACGGTTTCGGGAACTTGGTGAGTCCGTCAACCAGATGCGCATTGCCATTCCACGGTTGGCGGCCGGTGACGAAGCAACCGCCACGGTTACGATGGAGATCGTCAAACGCGATGTCGCCGCCCTTCCCGCTGATCCTCAACGGCTCCGTGTGCCGTCCCACGTGGGGCGTGATATGCGCCAGTATCTCCGCCCCAGTCCGTACATTAACAGCCAGGATCGCGTGATCATGAGCGCGGCGAAGCAAGTGGTCAGCGGCAAGGAGACCGGCTGGAGTCAGGCGGAAGCCATTTATGACTGGGTGCGCGAGAACGTTGAGTACCGTTTTGACCGCAAGATGAAGAGCGCCCGCAAGGCGTTGGATGATGGCTACGGCGACTGTGAAGAAATGACGTCTCTGTTCATCGCCATGTGCCGGGCCGTGAACATTCCGGCGCGAGCGGTATGGGTCCCCGGTCACTGCTACCCCGAATTCTATTTGGAAGAGCCTCGGGGAAACGGCCGTTGGTATCCCTGTCAGGCGGCTGGAACTCGCAGTTTTGGCACCTTGGAGGAGACACGCCCCATTCTGCAAAAAGGAGACAACATTCCAGTGCCCAATAGCCGGCAACCGCGGCGATACGCGCGAGAAACGCTCGCCGCTAAACACTCCATGGCTCCCCCCGACATCGAATTCATTCGCGAGGCGTTGGATAAAACGGGTGCTGGACGACCGTAACACGGCTTGCGTGGGACCGAAGGACCGCTCGCCTTTTGTCCGCGCGGGCTCGCCGGTTGCGTCACGCGACCGCGAGCGGATGGGGGCACGCTTGCTCGGACGCGTTCCGCCGTGCTGTATATTTCAGGCGGTTGGATTCTTCCGGGTGGAAAGCTGCCCGACGCAAGCCGTCCTCCCGTTGGTCGGACTCGCGGCGGAGAAAGTCATCCGCGACC
>JBNJEM010000826.1:0-2621 GCA_051745935.1 Planctomycetota bacterium | reverse complement strand
GCGGGAAGGTGGGAAGCATGGGTCAACACGGATCATGGCCGGATACGAATACCACCGCGACGAAGAGCCCCTACAATCCAGTCAAGTTGCCGAGCGACCCAATGCAAACGCACAAATGTCCCGCTGTTGACGGACAGCGTGCCTGGCCGCTCGCAGTTTCACGCCCCGACAGACGAAAACGATTGCAACGTGTCCTGTCCCGCGCAACTTGCCAGGAAAAATGTACCACTCCCCTTTTTGTCCCCGATGAAAAAACCAATGGCCGCTTTCCATCCGATCACTTGCCCGTCGTGGTGGATCCTTCCCTGGCATCGGCGAAGGAATAGCCATCCATTCAGACTCTCCGGGACGGATTCAATTCACCGGCTCGAACACCACGGCATCGGCCATCACAAGCCCGTGGGATTCTTTGGCGAGGATCTCCACGTGGCCGTCGGTTCCCTCGGCGAATTGGAACTGTCCGACGTGCCTTGATCGGTTGGGGCGCATGCGGACCGTGGTCCGCCCGTCCCGGTGACGAACCCGGACGTCGAACGAGGTCTCCGGCCGAAATGGCGTTTCCGGACTCAGGCTGACAACGTATTCTCCCGCCGCAAGGTCCGGCGTAAAGCGGACGAACTCGCCCGCGGCCGCTCGCCCACCGTTGGTCAAATAGAATCCCGCATGGCCGCGGCGTTTTTCCGGAGTCCGGCAGAACCGGTGGCCGACCCAGAAGTATGGCGTCGCGAAGCAGCCGGGATCGCGGTCATCGATCACGGCGTCCGGGGCGGGCTCGTCGTTTGGAACGAACATTTCCACTCGCAACGGCTGGGGCGAGTTGAGCGCTGTCGGGGAATGCACCTCGACCAGCGCCATATAACGTCCGGGCGTTTGGTTCGTCGCGTCCACGCCCACGCGCAGGACGTGGTCGCCGTTTCTGGTGGTGTTTTTGATCTGCAACCACGAGCAGTCTGGTTCGAGAACGCGCGCTTCGGGTGGCTGGAGCCCCGTGGCGCCGCCAAGATCGCGTACTTCCACCAATCGTGGGCGAGGCCGAGGCCGTGATGGCCGGGCCACGAATTGCAGGGTGTGCGGCAAATCGCGGATCGGCGCTCCATAGGTATCAGTCACGCGAGCGGGACGCGGACGCAGCGAAGGTTCCCCCGGGGCGGCCAACGCCAGCACGGCATCCGAAACCGGCTCGCCACCGACCGCGATGTGCTGCGTGTGCCTCGCCCGCGCCATGCCGTCGTCCACGGTCAGCGTGACCGGGTACATGCCGGGTCGCGCGAACACGTGCTTCACCACGGGGCCGATCGCGAATCCCCCGTCGCCAAACGTCCAATAACAGGTCAGGTTTTCGGCGCCCGCTCCCGGGCGGGATCCCTCGGCGCGAAACTCCACGGCCTGGCCCGTTTCCGCCGGTGCCAGCGGCGACATGGCCGCTCGCGTTTCGCCCCGGCGCGATTTTCGGTCTTCGAACATCTGCCAAAAGACGATCCATGGATCGAGATGCAGCAGGTCCGGGTCGCCGTCCGGGACCGTGGTATCGTCGAAATCGACGGGCCAATCAATCGAACCGGCATTCTCCGGGCCTACCGACGACGCAGGGGGTCGGCGACGAGCCACCTTGAACTCGAAGTGCGTATGTTCATGGCTGCCCACGCGAACCCCCGCCGTGGTCGCGTAGAACGTGCCCGCCTTCAGCGGTTCGTGTTGCGGCGTCATGCGTTCGATCAAATGGTGCGTTTGCAGAGCCCAAACATCGCCGTTCTTCCAGCGACGGATGCCGCGCCAGCGGTTGTTGTTGTGCCCCATCTTCAGGCTGTTAAAATAGGCCTGCGTATCGAAACTGATCGGGGCATAAAGGCGGCTTCCGCTGGGATGGTTGATGTCCATGCCCACATGGCACGCCTTCCCAAGGTAGGGTCCCAAGTAGCAATCGTCGCCGTTGTAGCATTCACCAACGTCCAACGAGTTCTCGTCCCGTTCAATCCACGGTTGTATCGTTTCCGGGCAAATTCGCAGCGTGGCGTCCTGCACCGCCAGACGGACGTCCTTGCGCGGGACGCACTGCAAATTCCCCTGGCGGGGATAGCGGACGGGAATCAGGTCGAATACCTTTTTGACCGTGTCGGGCCAGATTCTGAGGCCGTCGATGACATATGGCTCATAAAAGCACTGTTGGCTGCACACGAAACGCTCCAACACCACCGGTTGCCCGTCAATCCGAAGTCGGCACCAAAATCGGTACACGATGCCTCCTGGCTCGACGGTTTCCACAATGGCCGCGCCGGAATCCGAGACAGTTAACTCAACATCTCGCCCGTTCTTGAGCCTGAAATGCAGGCGGTCGCCATGATCCAGTTCGACGGCGGTCACTGTCTCCTTTGCCCGCATCGACACATCGTTGCCCGCTTCCACGGCCGTGGGCACGAGGGCGAGCAGCACCGCGGAGAGAACACTGATTAAGGTTTTTCGAAGCATGTGTCCATGTCCTCCTCTGAAGCAGAATAAAAGACTCGATGCCCCGCACCGACCATAGTATACCCTAACGTTGCAAACAGTATATGTAGGACGGGTCTCCAGGCCCGTCTTTTCAAGTACGAAATCGTACTTGATCTGGTGTCCGCAGATCTCAC
>JBNJEM010000825.1:0-2623 GCA_051745935.1 Planctomycetota bacterium | reverse complement strand
TCGAGTGATGTTCCCAGCTCGCGCCAGGGAGAAACTCGGGGTCCTCGTTCCATCGCGGTGATCGCCCGCGCTGCATGAGAGGCTCCGGGCTGGTCCCGGCAAGTTTCACGTTTTTCGCGAATGGATGGACCCCCGCAGTGTTTTTTCGCTTCGCGGCGGCGTAGCCGTTCGCGGGTGCCGCTACACGGCCTGGACACGCAAGGCCCGCATGGATGCCACGGGCTTGCCGCGTGGTGGTTCACGCTCGTCGCTACAAACCGGCCAGACACACCACTCCTGGCCGTCGGTAGCGTGGAACGTAATGGACCACGGGACAAGCCCGTGGCATTTGCATCCGGCAAAGCCCTTTTTTAACATGTGAAATGGAAATGCGAACGTCCGCGGATATCGGTCTCTTGCCCGTGAACGGTTACGGTTTTCTCGACCGCGCCCCAAGCGGTTACTTGGGGTCCGTTTCGCGAACGACGATCCGATTGCCGCTGATCTGAATAACGCGCACCCGCCGGCCACGATCGACGAAGGAGCCATCGGTGACGACGTCCAAATACGCATCGCCGAAGAGGGCCCTGCCAGCGGGTCGCAACGGCGAATCGGATATCCCGATATCGCCCACGGCGGCTGGACACTGATGCTCCGACACGGTGCCGAGCCGTTGCGTGCTCGGCGCGCCCGGCTGGTTTGAATCCGCGGCGGATGGCGCGCGGAGCACCAGCCGATTCAGGATTGGGATGGAGCCATGTATCCGGCTGAGTACGGCGAACCCAATGAGTGAGACGATTCCCGAGCCGAGCAATACAAGTAAAGAGGTTCCTAGTTGGTGTATGCCGCGCGCGGTTCGCGGGATCAAATGGTTTTGGCTCGCCATGATGACGCCGGCGGCCATGAGTAGCAGACCAACAGTACCGGCGACCCCGAATCCCGGCAGAACGAACAGTTCGACGGCCAGGAAAACAATTCCGGCAACAACCAGAATGATTTCCAGCCAGCCAGAGGTGCCGCCCAAAAAGCGGCTCCAGAAGAACAGCGTGAAACAGAGCCCGGAGAGCAGGCCGCCCACGCCAATTCCCGGCGCGCTCAGTTCCAAATACAAGGCAATGGCGCCAACGACCAGCAAGAGCCCCGTTACCATGGGATGATTAAGCACGTCGACAGCTACATCCAGCGTGTTTCGCCGCAATGGAACAAGTGGCGGATTGGCAATGGAAAAGCGTTGTTCCAACCCGGACCGGCCCTCCACCGTGGCGGCAGCCAACTGTAAGTCAACCGCCCGTTCACCGTTTACTTCCAAAAACGACCCCTCTCGGGATTCAAGGACCGGTGGTCCCCGTTCCCATGCGTCCGGATTCTCCGCGGAATCAATTTCCGCTTGCGACATGAAGGTCACGCGTCCCGTCTGTTCGTGCGTGACTCGGTATACGATGAGGTTCATGTCAACCATCGCTTCCGCCAGGGCGGGAGGGCGGCCTTGCGCGGATGCCAGATCACGTACCCGTCGCGCCAAATCGCTGCGGATCTTTTCAGGCGCGTGCCGAAAAAGCGCGTCGGGACCGGCGAAGATCGGGCCGGCGTCACCCAGCCGAGCGGTGGGGGCCATGAAGATTTCATCACAAGCCAAGGCAACAATCGCCGCGCCGCTAAGCGCTTCTTCCGGGATAAATGCCACGGTGTGAGCCCAAGACAGGTCGCGTAACTTTTGCACGATATTGAATGTTGTCTCGATGACTCCTCCGGGACTGTCAATCTCGAGAATCACCAGATCGGCGCCTGTTTCCCGAGCACGCTCCAGTTTCCGATCCATGTATTGTCCCAATCTCGGCAGGATCGCTCCCTGCATCTCAATGATCACCCCTTTCCGATAACCCTCTTGTGGTGGTTTTTCACCTTTCGCTTCCGCCCCCCAGCCATGCATGCTGGCACTAAACAAAACCAAGAGCGTGCAGATCGGAATTCTTGCACTCATGACAGCCTCGATTGATGTAGCGATGAACGCATCCGGTTTCGCGAGTGGATTGGAACAAGAAACGCTATACGGTGCCGCTTAGAATCTTCCGATTACATGGTAGCCGTTCACGGCCTTCGGCCGTGACGGCTACGTTTTTCCTGCTTCTGCTCCTGCTCTGGAACCTGCGAGATCACCTGGAAGAGCGGCCCGATCCGTGCCGTTCCGAACCGGGCGGACGAACGACTTACTCGTCTAGGATTCGTCCGTCGAGAGATTCTTGATCATCCTTGTCAACCGGTTGACCACGCCGTGGAGTTTTTCCGTCCCGGCAGCGATTTGAGGTCTCTCGACTCGCTTTCGCGCAACCAAGATATCGAGGCAACTCGCACATTCGAGCGCGGAACCGCGCGAGATCTCGAAAAACCTCTTGCGGTCTTTCTTCGACCATTTCCCATTGCCTTCCGCAATGTTGTTTGGAATGCGTGCCGACGCCTCCTCAAGATGCTGCTTGGCCGAAGTGGCTTTACCTCGACAGCTCTCAAGCAGACACTCGGACCACGCCACGAACTCGATCGCGATTGGGTAGACCCTATTGTTGCATAAAGACGGCGTAGGACGGGTCTCCAGGCCCGTCTTTTACAGCGCATAAATGTCTTTTTGCGGTTGTTTGAAGATCTCACA
>JBNJEM010000824.1:0-2627 GCA_051745935.1 Planctomycetota bacterium | reverse complement strand
GTCGCGAAATCTTCCACTCTTCAATCAAGCACGCGCGACAAACTCGGGACAACCCACTTGTTCTATTTTGTCCGATTTTCGGGTTTTTCATCAGCCCACGGCGCGGCGGGGGGCATGCTCCACGGCCTCGAAGTGGCCGGGCCCCGAATTTGACGCCGGGTAGTCTACTTATGCGAAGAACGTCGTCCATTTTGAGTCAAGTTCTAGCGACCAACGGGAGCGGGCTAACACGGTTCGAGCGGTCGCTCGCATTGGTTCGAGGTCCTACCTCGTTAGAGTCCCGGGGCAACGGGATCGCGCCGGCGGACGAACCGCCCTGGCCCCCGATCACCGCTTTGGAACACGCCGGTCGCTGCTTGTGGCGGTCCTTCCGTCAGGATATGATGAAGAGATAAACATGGCTGCTGATCGTGGGTTGATCATGAGGCTTTTGTGGGGCCAGCCACGGTCCTCGGCGTGTTGATGGCGTGCTGTCAGGGACAGTGTACACCCTACACGTACCGACCTTTGGGAAAAGGGGATTTCCATGACTGAAAAATCGCAACGAACTGGCGTAAGTCAAGCGCGAACCGCACGGGAACCGAGGGCGGAAGCGATTCCCGCCGACCAAGCAACACGGCTGCGCGACGTGGTCGCCCAGGTCCGCCGCGATAGTCGCGAGCAGACGGAGCAATACTTGGACGAAACAACCGCTCCGCATGGTGGGGAATAGCGTGAAGATCCTGGATCGACTGATGGGACTGGAGACGGAGTACGCGATTCGTTTCCATCCTCGAGAACATGGTGGCGATTCCCCGTCACGGTTTCAGCTGTATCAGGCTTTGATTGCTCGTATTCGGCGGCACGTGCCGGCGGTACCCGCCAAGCATTTCAAGGAGGGTGTATTCTTGGCCAATGGCGGTGCCGTGTGGTTCGAAACGGAACGGCCAGCAGCTGGCGGTGGTCTCATCGAGGGCGCCACGCCCGAGTGTCGTGGTCCCGGCGAACTGTTGCGTTATCAGCGAGCGCAAGATCAGTTGTTGGGGCAGTCCGCGGGTTTGGCCGATCTGGATGGCAAGTTTTCCTTGGTCAAGAATGATCGTGACGCCGCGGGGCACGTTTATGGGGCTCAAGAGAACTACGAAGCGCTGCTCCACGAGGGCTGGTCGTTCTGGCATGTCGGGTTGGTCTTGCTGTTGCCCCTGCTGTTGCTAACGTGGTTGGGCATGGCGCTGATGATGTGCGGTGTCTTGATCTATTTGATTTTGGCGGGCTTGGTTTATCTGTTCTGCTACGGTGCCGTGCCAAATCGTCGCCAGCTGGCTTTCGCTCTGTTTGGCCGGGATTTGGTCGAGGGAAAACCGGTTGGCGGTCCAACGCCGATCTGGCTGGAAGGGCTCCTGCTGTGGCTGACGCGAGCGATTTCTCTGCCGCTGGCCCTTGGGCTGCTGGCTTTGGTGTCATTGACGGCATTCCGCCGCGCGCGTCGCCAGTTGACGCCGTTTCTCGTGAGCCGGTCGGTGATTGCCGGTGCCGGGATGGTTGACCAGCGCGGTGGATTTCTTTTGGCGGACAAAGCGCCCGCCATCAACACCGTTTTGGGGCTTGGAGGCTTCTTCAGGGATCGCCCGATCTTCACGATGGGGCATCTATTCAAGGCGCTATGCGCCGAGTCATGGATGTCGCCACGGGTTTTTTTTCAGCTTTTTCGGCGACGCCAGCGGCTGCAAATAGGATTGGGTGATTCGAACATGGCCGAGCTGGCGGAGTTCCTGCGGGTGGGGACAACCAGTCTCGTACTGGATGTGATTGAAGCTGGCGCCATGCCGCCGCTCCCCGCGCTGTCCCATCCAATCCAAGCGTTGCATCGAATCTGCGGTGATCCGTCGCTGCGTCAAAGTGTATCGTTTGTTGACGGTCGTCAAATGACCGCGTTGGGAATCCAGCGTTTCTATCTCGACGCCTGCCGCGCCTATGTCGAGCAAGCGGCCGACGCGCCCACGGAGGCGTTCCAGGTATTGGATCACTGGGAAGAAACGCTTAATGAGCTGGAAGTGCTGCAGGCGACCGGCGAGATCCCCGCCAGGTTAATCGGTGGGATTGACTGGATTACGAAGAAGAAACTGTTGCAGGAATCCGGCAGCGATGTGTCCTGGAACGCTCGTAAGAAGATCGACATCGCCTACCATGAACTCACGCCGTTCGGGTACTTTCAAATGCTGCATGCCGCGGGGCTCGCCGTGTCGCTCGTCGACTTAAAGGCCACTGATCGAGCCGTGCGTACTCCACCCTCCAATACGCCAGCCACGATGCGCGGCCATTACATTCGTGAGTTCTCCTCGGACGCGGCGCCGGTCACGGCCAATTGGAGCAAAGTGATCATTCCCGGCCGCTCGAAAACGAAGACAGTCTACCTGGACCGCTACGCTCGCCGTCGCCAGCCTGATTCCTGTCGCACCCAGCAAAAAACGCCCCGCCAATAACCCCCGTCGCTCCAGCAGCGCCATGCCCCATCCCGCTCGCCTTGCCGCGGAAAAGGGGAGCCTCCCGGACCGATAAAAACTGGTTGCTGAGCGGAACGTGTTTCTTATCCCGTTTTTGTTCCTCCGCCGGAGCCGGAATTGGCGTGGCCCTCTCCGTCTTTCCTC
>JBNJEM010000823.1:0-2634 GCA_051745935.1 Planctomycetota bacterium | reverse complement strand
TCGAAGATGCTGGTTGAATACGGCGTCGGCCATCGTGCCGTCCGGACGGACGGTCCAGACCGCGTGCGTCTCCAGGAAATGCCTCTCTTGGTAATCCCAGCGAGTGTAAGCGATCAGCCCGTTGTCCAGGCTGTGCGGATAGCGGTCGATGTCCTTGTTGTCGTTGAGACGGATCACGCGCCCTGTGTCGGGGAACACGCGGTACAGATTGATCACCGTGTGGTCCGCACTGAACTTGCCGCACTCGCTGCTGCGGCCCGAACGGTCCGAAGCGAAGGCGACCGAATCGTCCGCGCAGTAGGTCGGCTCGAAATCACTCCAGTAGTCGTGCCCGGTCAATTGCCTCAGTCCGGCGCCGTCCAGACCGATTTCGTACAGGTGCGTCGGCGGTTGATGCCCGCGGAGCAGGAACACATCGTCGCCGCTGATCGTGTCCCACGGAGGCGGCCAGTCCGGTTGGCGTGCGTAGCCGAAAACGACGCGGTCGGCCTCCCACCCCAGATCGATACCGTGGACGTGCCCGGGGCCGAGTTGACCATCGAGGACCGCTCGCGTCGCGGCTCCGGGATTCAATTCTTCCTGCACGTGGATGTCGCCCCCCGGCTTGTGCGACCAAGGATATTGCGAGCCGGTAATGTTCGCGAATAAAGCCACATGACGTTTGATGTAAGCCAGACGTTCGAAATCCACGGACGGATGGGCCAACACGATCGTCCGCGCGGTGCGGCGGGCTTGCAGCCACAGATGGCGAAGCGCGGTCAGGTCGCTCGACGACTGGTCGATTTGACGAGCCAACTGCTGGCGGATCGCCCGCAGTTGCTCGAATCGCTGTTCCGCCTGCTGCCGTTCGGCAGCTTCGCAACCCGATCGGACAAGCTCGTCCAACACGCCGGCGGCCCGTTTCAGAATCAGGTCCACGGAACCGAGCATCGAAGCGGGCTGGTGGTGGATACCCCACACCGCGCCTTGTCGAACATAATCAGCGGTCAGCAGGAAATCGGCGTCCAACGCCGTCCAGCGATCATACCAATCGGGTGGCTCGGGCCGCGGCCAAAGGACGTCCTGACCGTTGTTTTCCAGATTCACCTTGGTCGCCAACGCCCATTCCGCGATGCCTTGCACGAACGGATCGGGATCGTCCAACAATCCAGCCGCCTCGCACGCCAACGCATCGTCCAACTGGCGCTGCTGAGCGAGCTGAAACAAACGTTCGGCCCGCCCGATTGCCGAATCGGGATCGGCGGGCGAAGGGACGACGATCATGTCTGGATTCTCGGCCCCTCGAACCGTACACCAACCTGCAGCAAGTAAGATAATTGCGGCCCACGGCCATGGCATGCATTTCATCGGTGCGCCACCTTCTTCGCGGGGAGGGAACGAGCGAGCATATCAAACCTCCTGAGTATAATGGTAACCATTTCCGCGGGGAAGGTCCGGCGGGGGGCCGTGATGCGTGGCCGCCGCGGGCCGAACCCTTGACGCAGCACCGGGCCAGCGCCGCGTAGATCTGAGCAAGGGTCAGATGAGAATGTTTGCGTTGAATCGCATCGGCGTCCCAGCGATGGGCTTTCCGGTCCAGAACCACTTCGACACTCGATCCGCCTTCTTTGCGCTGGCATTCGGAGGACGAAGCGCCGGGCTTCCACTTCAAGTCGGTTGCCGTCGAAGAGTACATTCAGAGCCACGGCTACGCCTGGGCCGAGTGGAATGCGGAAACGCAGCCGTTCGAACTGACCTGGGATGTGCAACTGGACGAAGCTCTGGAGCAGAACTGGTTTTATCCGGGTGTGGCCGTGGCGATGACATCCGCTCCGCCGGATCAATTCGCAAAGGACGATATCGCGGTTTCCATTGGCGTCCACATGGCCGGTTTGACGGGGGCCGTACGCCAGGGCGGCTTTTACGACTTGCACACCGAAGGGCGTGGCGCCTGGACTAATTTCCGTGACAATGTCCTTTCGGACTTGATCGACAGCAGCGGCGGGGGGACGGCCAGCGTGGCCTGGCCCATGAAGCAGCCCGGCGGGAACCGGTTGAGGTGTTCTATCCGCCGCACCGACGACGGGCTCGTGCAATTCACCATCCTATGGCCGCGGATGCCCGGCGACCGTGGTCGCCCATACTGGAGCGGCCAATGGCGGATGCCCGACGAGATCGCCGCAGTGCCGCTCCGTTACGTCTGTGTCAAATGCGTGCCAGTAACGAAGGTTCACATCAGCTATCCCGGCTTCGTCATGCAGGGTTCCGTGCAGAACATCCAGGGACGGCTTCCCGACCCTGGCCTGGCTGAACGACATGCAGTGGGGCGCCATGCGGTCGGACGGCACATTCACGCCGAAGCTGGTCGTTGGCGTCAAGGGAAGCCAAGGCCCGTTGACGCATCATATACCGATCGTGGATGACTTTCTCCGCCGCGAGTCCGACCAACGGGAGGACGGCCTGCGTCGGGCAGCTTTCCACCCGGAAAATTCCAACCGCCTGAAATATAAGCAAAATGACCTGGGCAGCTTCGTCCTGCACGCCAACGGCGAGGCCTATCTCGTCGATCCCGGTTACTACGAGGGGAAAGCGACCGATCACACGCTTCCGCTGATCGACGATCAAGGCCCGGACGTGTCAGGCTCGAGCATTACC
>JBNJEM010000822.1:0-2673 GCA_051745935.1 Planctomycetota bacterium | reverse complement strand
CTTTTCAAGCCCCCAGGCAGACCCCCACGAGTTCATCTCGTGGGTGAATCAGGCTCGTGAGCTAAGGCCGCTGGACACCCCCCCCAGACCCTGGCAAGTTGAAAACTTGGGGGTTCTGGAGTTATGGGTCTTCCGGTTTGTTTTCGCTTCTTGGGACGTCCACGCTTTTTATTGCCCGGTTTTGGTTTAACCGTATCCGACGACGGGGGCTTCGAAGACGTTGCCGAATCCTTGTGAGCTTTGCCCAATTCCGCCTCAAGCTCCGCAATGCGTGCCCGCAACGTCTCCACGGTTGCAACCAGCTTGTCGTAGGTCGGTGTGTGGGGATCGTTTGTCGTTGTCATAACGACAAAAATCTACTCGACACGCTAAAATCCACCAATACCAGTTTCTTTCCCGTGAACGGTTACCTGCCGGGGAACACTTGACAACACGCCGCCGAACGCCGATGCTAATGGCAGCCCGCCATTGGACTCCCCCTTCGCCATCGATCACGGGAGATCGCCATGCCTCGCCATACCACTCGCCGCCAATTCCTGGCCGCCACCGCTTCCACGGTCGCCGGTCTCACGGTCCTTTCCAACAGTCGCTCGGCGTTCGCCTACCCGGCGAACGAGAAGCTCGACTTGGCCATCATCGGCGCCGGCGGGCGGGGCGCCGCGAACCTGGGGCAGGTGAAGAACCAAAACATCGTCGCCCTCTGCGACGTGGATCGGCGCCGTGCCGCTCACACCTTTGCCAAATACCCCGACGCCAAACAGTATGCCGATTATCGCAGGTTGCTCGGCGAGATGGAGCACGAATTGGACGCGGTGGTCGTGAGCACGCCGAACCACATTCATGTGCCCGCCAGCGTGACCGCGATGCAAATGGGCAAACACGTCTATTGCGAAAAGCCGCTCGCCCATTCCGTCCACGAGGCACGGCTGGCCGCCGACGTCGCCGCCGACAAGGGCGTCGCGACGCAGATGGGAACCCAGATCCACGCCAGCGATAATTTCCGCCGCATTGTCGAGTTGATCCGATCCGGGGCCATCGGCGAGGTTCGCGAATGCCATTGCTGGCTTCGGGGTGGCGGGAGTGCCGGCGACCGTCCCACGGAGACGCCGCCGGTGCCCGAGGGCCTCGACTGGGATCTGTGGCTGGGCCCGGCCCCCGAGCGACCTTACCATCCGTGCTATGTGCCACACGATTGGCACTACTGGTGGGATTTCGGGGGTGGGGCGTTCGGCAACATGGGCTGCCACTACTTCGACCTTCCCTTCTGGGCACTCAAGCTCCGCGCCCCCCATGCTATCGAGGCCGAGGGACCCGCTCCGCATCCGGAGAGCACTCCCGCATGGCAGCATGTACGGTACCGGTTCGACGGGCGCGGCGACATGCCCCCGGTTCTCCTTACTTGGACCCACGGGCGGAAAAAGAAAACCGTCTTCGCCGACAATGACTTCCCCGACTGGGCCTGGGGCGTCTTCGTCGGCAGCAACGGCATGTTGTTGGTCAACTACAACAAACATCTTCTCTGGCCCGAAGAGAAGTTCGAAGGCTTTGAGCCGCCCGAGCCAAGCATTCCGCCCTCGGTCGGACATCATCGCGAATGGCTCGAGGCCTGCAAACACGGCAGTCCCACCACCTGCAACTTCGACTATTCCGGCGCCGTCACCGAAACCATGCTGCTCGGCAACATCGCTTTTCGAACCGGCGAAACGCTTCAGTGGGATGCCGAGGGCATGCGCATCACCAACTGCCGAGAGGCCAACGACCTGCTCGCCCGAGAATATCGTGAAGGCTGGCGCCTTGATCTGCCAAAGCTCGGTTCCGTAAGGGGCGGTTAGATCTTTTGCCTTTGCCGCCAACTTGAACCAGGAAAGGGGAGTTTCAATGAAAGTCCGTTTGTTCGTCGCATGGGGAGCCCTTGTGGCCATTGCAGTTTGCGGCCAGGCCATGGCCGAGGATAATACGCCGCCGAAAGGGTTCGTGGCCTTGTTCAACGGCGAGGACCTTTCCGGGTGGAAGGGGCTGGTAGGCAATCCGGTAACACGCGCCAAAATGAGCCCGGAGGAATTGGCCAAGCAACAGAAGAAGGCCAATGAGCGGATGAGGACACACTGGCAGGTCGTCGACGGAGTCCTGGTCTTCGACGGCAAGGGAAAGAGCCTGTGCACGGTCAAGGACTACGCCGATTTTGAACTGTTCGTGGACTGGAAAATCAAACCCAAAGGAGACAGCGGGATTTACCTGCGAGGCACGCCGCAGGTGCAAATCTGGGATCCGGCCCAGCACCCCGAGGGATCGGGCGGTTTGTACAATAATAAAAAGCACCCGTCGAAGCCCCTGGTCCGCGCCGATAATCCGATCGGCGAGTGGAACACGTTTCGCATCAAGATGGTCGGCGAGAAAGTGACCGTTTGGCTCAACGGCACGCTGGTTGTCGATAACGTCGTGATGGAAAACTATTGGGAACGCGACAAACCGATCTACCCCAGCGGTCAGATCGAGTTGCAGAACCACGGCAATACGCTCTATTTCAAGAATATCTACATCCGGGAGCTATGAGCGAGGACCAATCTCGGTATCTTAACCCTAACGTTGCAAACAGTATATGTAGGACGGGTCTCCAGGCCCGTCTTTTCAAGTACGAAATCGTACTTGATCTGGTGTCCGCGGATCTCACGA
>JBNJEM010000821.1:0-2718 GCA_051745935.1 Planctomycetota bacterium | reverse complement strand
ATTCCACACTGCATCAAACAGATGGAACAGGGAGGCGAAGGGGAGGAACTCTTGAACCTTGTACACGCGGCCAAGGCGTTACAAGGCGAAGAACATGGTAAATTCACCGGGCGTCCCTGGAGCGATGCGTACGTTTATAACACGATGGAGTCGATTTGTCTCGCGCTAGCAATTGATCCGGCGGGGGATGAAGAGTTGGATCGGGCGCAAACCGCCCTGCGAAAAAAGATGGAAGAATGGATTCCAATCATACTCGCCGCGCAATGCGACGACGGCTATATTCACTCGTTCCATATCGTCAATGACCATCCCCGCTACAGCAACATCGGCTGGCACGAATTCTACGTGCAGGGCTATTTCATCGAAATGGGCGTGGCACATTATCGCATCACGGGCGGCAAGGACCGCCGACTCTACGATGCCGCGATTCGGTGCGCCGATCACTTATGTAAAACCTTTGGTCCGGAGCCCAAACGGGTCTGGATTCACGGCCACGCGGGGATGGGCTACGCTCTGTGCCGCTTGGCGAGGTTGGTCAACGAGGTCGAGGGCCCCGGCGCCGGCGACAAATACTTCGAACTCGCCAAATTCTTGTTCGATACCCGTCACACGGTGGAAAAGTATCGCAACCCATATCATCAATCGCACCGGCCCGTGGTGGAAATGACCGATGCCGTGGGCCACGCGGTGCGGGCCACGTACTTCTATACCGCGATGGCTGACCTGGCCATGTTGACCCGCGACAACGACTACCTGACCGCGGTCGACAAGATCTGGGACAACGCCATTCACCGCAAACATTATATTACGGGGGGCGTCGGCGCCTCGCACCGCGGCGAGGCCTTCGCGGAGGACTTTGATTTGCGCAATGACGGCTACTGTGAGTCGTGCGCCGGATGCGGCATGACATTTTGGGCGGATCGCATGCACCGTATCCACCGCGACGCGCATCACATGGATGTCCAAGAGCGCACGCTGTACAACAACCTGTTGGGGGCCATTGAACTCTCCGGCAGGAATTTCTTCTACCAGAATCCGCTGCATTCTGACAAGGCTCGCTATTCGTGGCACGGTTGTCCGTGCTGCGTCGGAAACATCCCCCGAGCACTGCTGGCCATCAAGGATCAAATGTACGCGAAGGATCCGGAGGACGACGTGCTTCATGTGTGTCACTTCGTATCCAGTGAGGGGACGATCTCGGAGTTCGCGGGAACGTCGCTCCGGATCCGGCAAGTCACCGATTACCCCTGGGATGGCCGTGTGAAGATCATGCTCGATCCGAAAGCCGCGGCGGAGTTCACACTGAAAATTCGCGTTCCGGATCGAACCGAAAGCCGGCTGTACACGGCAAAGCCCGACCTCCAGGGCGAGGCGGCGGTGCGTCTCAACGGAACACGGCGGGAACTTTCGGTAAACAAGGGCTACGTGAGCTTGCGACGGACATGGGAAGGCGGGGACGTCGTCGAATTGGACCTGCCGATGGAGGTTCAGCGTGTCTATTGCGACCAGCGCGTGCGGGCCAACCGGGGGCGCGTCGCGCTCATCCGTGGCCCGTTGGCCTACAACATCGAGAACGTCGACCACGCTCACGACGTTCGCAATCTGATTCTACCGCCGGACGCCGATTTGAAGGCGACCTGGAAGCCGGAACTGCTCGGCGGCATCATGGCAATAGAAGGTGCGGCTCAAGTTCAAACCGAAGAAGGTCTGGACGCAACCAAGCTCTTCGCCGTGCCGAATTACACACGGTTGAACCGCGGCGGCTGGTCGCAGGTCTGGATCACCGAGGATCCGGAGAAAACGGTGAAGGTCAGAAGCCAATCGGAGCCTGTCATCAAGCCGATCGTTCGCGAAGAACTGGACAAACGAACGGTTGATCGCGTGGTGATCGGGAGGGCGGAATCCGAGAAGGAACACAATCTGGCGGGGCAACGGACCAGCAGTGGCGTCTTCAGGAACATGCTCTGGCGGCACGCCGGCAACGGGTGGTTCAGCTACGAGTTGCAGGTGAGGCGGGACGCTCCGAATACGCTCTTCTGCACCTATTGGGGCAGCGACTCCGGAAACCGCCAGTTCGAAATTCAGGTCGATGGCCAGACCATCGCCCACCAGGCGCTCGACAATGAAAAACCTGGAGAGTTTTTCGATGTCGAGTATCCCATTGCGGAATCCTTGACCGCGGGCAAGGAGAAGGTAACCGTCCGCTTCCAAGCAGACTCCGGCGCGACCGCCGGCGGTGTCTTTGATTTGCGGATTGTGAAATAGAGATCGTTGCACGGCGAAACGTAGTTGGACAGCGCCAGTTTTGGCATTTGGATCCATAAATCATGGTACTTTGTGGATACGAGATCAAGTGATACAGGATCTGATTTTGTCGACGTCTATTCCGATGTCTCGGTAGAGTTCAATCCGTGTCTTGGTGTGGGATTTTCGTGCCTGGGTATTTCGGTCTTGGTGGTAATACTGCTTGTCTAGTTCTTTCTCGAACGCGGCATCTCGCAGAAGAGGAGGAAGATCATGGTACGCGAGGTAAATGTTCACGGCACCTCGAACCTGCTCGACGGTTAAACCACGATTTTGGTCCTTGTCCAAACGTTGTCGGATTCGACTGCAAAAGAGATAACTTAATCCCGTCACGTAGTAGTTCCGGTGAATGCACCGCCAACCACGGACCTGAAAGTGATCGACGCCCAGCTCTTCCTTTGCCACCCGAAAACA
>JBNJEM010000820.1:0-2726 GCA_051745935.1 Planctomycetota bacterium | reverse complement strand
AGGTCCTTTCGTCTCAATACCGGCGAAACGAACGGCGCAACAATATGGATGGCAACGACTTGGAGTTTTTCCTCACCCCAGGCTGACGCAGTCACCCATGCGCTCGCACGCCCCAACCACGTCGCGCGCGAACATCGTGCGCGCTGTTGCCGGCGGCATGCCATTAACGAATGCCCCAAGCACGCTCATTAACCTGACTTCCGTCTCTCGCGCTGATACCACCAGCTAACATCCATCTCCGGGGCGCCGTCGCCTGAAACAGCCGCCGACACCCGATCAAAGGACGCGGCCATCCGTCGACCGTCAGTCGTATTCTAGCCGTCGATTCGTCGGTTGTCATGCCTTTTTCGACGAGAACCCAGGGGAAGCCGGCGCATGCTTACGGCGGAAATCTGGGAGAAATGGGCGAACTCACCGCGTGGCACCGGTGAACCGTGCGCGCTCGGTTGGCGTTACTCCGGCTTCTCCCGCTTCTTGGATCGCGAAGCATTTCGCCCGAGCGATTGCTTGGCCGCCCGGAAGGCCGCCCTGGCCGAACCCAGCTTGCTGGCGGCACGCCGCCGTGGCGAGGCTTCGCGGCTCGTGCGCCCGGATCTCCCACCAGGCGTCGGCGGCCGGGATGGCTGGGCATGCGCGGCGGCGGAACGGGACGAATCGCGTCCAATGGCGGGCGGGCTACCAGCGCGTGCGCGGGGCAGCGAGCGACGACTGTCGGCATGGGCTCCGGATTGCGCCGACCGTCGTCCCAGTAAGTCGGACAACGCGGATTTCGCGCCGCTTTCAGATCGCTCGGCCCGCCGCGAGGGCGGCTGCGGCGATCGGGAAGAAGATCGCGTCGAGGATCGGGCTGCCGGTTGGGGGGAACGGGAAGCCGGAGAGGGCCGAGACGCCGCAGGGGCGGCCTGACGCTCGATGCGCGCCTGCTGCCGCTTCAAGAACTCGATCATCGCGTTGCCGTTTGACGGTGCAGAGGGCGTGTCCGGTTGAGGCGTGGTCCGCGGGCCCAGCGCCCCACGCCCCGATTTGTCCCGCAAGTGGTCCCAGCCGGGACGGGCCGGGCGTTCATTGGCCCCCGCCTCCGACTGCCGGGAGTGGGAGCCGGATTTGGGCCGCGTCAAGGTATTCTCCGGCTGCTGTCTCGACCGCGGCCGCCGCTGCTGCAGAAACTCCGCCATCCTCTCCCGCTTTGTGGCCGGCGAATCCGCGTCGGTTTGAACACCCCTGGGCGTTCGGTCCGGTTCCTCGCCCGATCGCCACGAAGAACGTCCCCATTTGGCCCGAGTTCGCTCGCCGTCCCCCTGGCTTTGAAAGCGTGGGCGATCCGAATCGGGACGAGGGCGTGTTTGGGCCGCCTCGTGCTCTCGCAAGAATTGCAAGATCTTGTCGCCACCGCCCTTTGACCTTTCGCCGCTGGCATGGGCTGCCGTCTCTGCCGTTTCCAGCGCGGCGCGGAGCCGGGAAAACTCACGCAACCCCGCCGAACGATCGCGAAACTGCTTCCAAGGCCCGCGTTCCACTCGCACGAATTCGTGCCGGCGGTCGCCGCGGCGGACCAGGTCGTCATACGCTCCGCCCAGCCTCGCCATGCGACCGATATCACCTCCATGACCGCCCGTTCGACGACCCGCGGCAAACGTATGCACGGGCCGGTGATCCTTGTGCTTATGAAAATAGCTGTGCCAGCCCCGCACGCGAGTCAGCGTCGTGTGGTGCCGGGAATACTGCGAGTAGAGGGCATGGAGCGGATCGTAGTGGCGATGATGGCCCCACGCATGAACCCACGGAAAAATGTCATATTGCCGATAATGATCCGCGTAGTAATCGCCAAAATAGTAGTGGCAATAGCCGGGACGAACGAACAGATGAATCAAGAAGGACGGCCCCACCTCAACCACATAGTATGGCGTGAAACGGTAGCTCGGCTGTAAGTACACGGCCGCGTGGAAATACACGGGGGCGAACAAAGTGCCGCGGTGGGACGGAAGAAAGTCCCAATACCCCGGACGATAGATGCAGCCGCGCGGCGTCCAAACATAGCGGCCGGGAATCCAGACCAGGTCCTCCCGCACCGGCTGCCAGTAACCCGCGTGCCACCGGTACCCGTCGTCGACGTATTCCCAATGGCCGGGCACGTAGGAGACGGTGTCATCGGGTGCGGGGCTGCTCGGGCCTACCTCGATACTCTCCGGCGGCGCGGGAAGATACTCCAGTTCCTCAGCCTCGGCGTCCGACCAGAATCCAGATACCCACCGCCAGCTGCCCTCTGCCTCGCTCCAGTACCCAGGGACCCAGGACCGGCCCGACGGTACCTTCCGCCACACGCCGCTGATCCACAAGAAATCCTCCCGATCCACGTCCCAGGCCCAATACCCGGGGATCCACACCACGTCTTCGCCCTCGGGCTTGTGCTCGGGAGGCACTTCCTCAATCGGCTCCGGTGGCTCCCGCTCCACCAGGATCCCCGGCTTCGGGTCCTTTCCATGTACCTCGGCAAACGCCTCATGCAGTGGTCCTCGCGCCACCGCCTCCATCTCGTCGCTGGGGTCGCCTTCCGGCGGTGCGGCCGCAGGCGATGCTGGCTGAGCCAGGGCCACGGATGTCATCAACACGACAACACATGTCATCAAAATGATTAGAACCGCGTACCGACAGCCAGCCGCGGCCGGGCCGTCCGTGGAGACCAGCCGGTCCAGGAGCCGGGGTTGTGATATGAGCCAATTTCGCAC
>JBNJEM010000819.1:0-2800 GCA_051745935.1 Planctomycetota bacterium | reverse complement strand
AGGGTGGCTGAGCGAGCGGCAAGACGCGTTCCCTCTCCAGAAAACGCGGATCGCGAGCGGAGCCAGTGTTCCGGACGATTCGGAGGCACGTGGAATTCGGCGGGGGATCCAGGGGCGTTGGCGCCACATGATTGATCAGGACGAAGAGGAAGAGGAAACCCGTTTCCGGGGGGAATTGAAGGGGCCATAGTGATTCCACGAAACGTGCTTGTGCAAACGATTGTTCCGATTCTGGCCGTGGTTTTTCTGGCGAATGGTGTACCGGCACGCGCCACCGCCAGGGCTGATCGCCTTGACCGGGTTGTGATGCTGATCCGGGACTCGCGCGATGCGTTCCGGGTGACAACGAAAGTGGATGTGGCCGCCGCTCGATCGGAAACTCGTCGGAAGATGATGGTTTTGAACAAGGTTTTCAACTCGGGCGGCGCCAACGGGCGGGCCTGGCGCGAATACCTGTTGCTGGATCAGCTGGCGGCGCAATTGGAGCGGGAAGCAAACGCGGATCCGGAGAAGTTGCTGGGGATACTGGAGCGGTTTAGAGGCGATTATCCTGGCTTGGAACGATCGGAAACCATGCAGCTACGCGCGGCTTTGCAGCGGTATTACCACCGCGCGGTTGCTTGCGGGGATGAGACGTTGCGCGAAAAGTTTTTGCGTCGACTGGATCAATTGGAAGAACTGGTAGGCATGCTGCCCGACGGTGTTATACCGGTCGCGGATGACTTTCTCCGCCGTGAGTCCGACCAACGGGAGGACGGTTTGCGCCGGGCAGCGTTCCACCCGGAAAAATCCAACCGCCTGAAATATAATGGCGAATCGCTTCAAAAGATCAATGCGCACTTGGCGTGGTTGCGTCAACAAGAGCAGGTGCCTGCGGTCGTGAAAGCGGTTCGCCATCTAGCTCCGGCGGTTAACGTGCGTCTGACGGTTTCCGAAGAGTTGTTGGATAGCGTGATTCCGGATCGGGTTGATCGCCTCGAGCCTTTGAAGGACTGCATATTGGGAACGACCGTTCGAGGGACCTCGCACTTGGTTGGCGACATGACGGTCGTTCCCGTGCCTTGTCAGCGTTCGGTTCAGCTTGGGGTTCGTCTGCAAGGCGAGGCGGATACGACGGGATGGGGGTACCACGGTCCTGTCCAAATGCGGGTGGTGGGCACGGCGGCGGTGGAGGCCACGGGTGATGTGTTGTTTGGTCCCGAGGGTTTTCGCCGTGGTGATATCCGTGCCTACGTGTCGGCGACAGGACGGCCGACAGCGATGTGGACAACATACAGGAGCCGGATCGCCAACGGGCTGGTAACGCATATTGCCCGGCGACGCGCGGCCCGGACGCGGCGCACGGCGAACTACATTGCGTCTCGGAACGCGGAGCAGCGGTTGAAGCAGCAGGTGGACGAGGAGCTGCAAACGCACCTGGATGTACTACAAGACATTTACCTGGAGCGTTTCCGAAAACCGCTGTTGAGGCGACAAACCTTCCCTCGCGTGTTTCGGGCAACCAGCCAGGCACAACGGGTTCAACTTGACATGCTGCTGGGCACCGACACGCAGACCGGGGCCCCGGATCCTCCTCCGGTCCCGGAGTCCGAGGCGGCGTTGTCCGTCCAGATCCACGCCACGGCGATCAATAACCTGGCGGACAGCGTGTTGGCGGGCCGTACAATCGGACAATCCGAGCTGCGGGAATTCGTGCGGTACCTGTTCACGGGTGAATCAGAGGCTCCGGCCATCGAACAAGAAGATCAGTTCCAGATTGTCCTGGCGGACGAGCGTCCCGTGACGTTTGATGCGGACGATTCCCGGATCATGGTGAAGATTCGTACCAAGCGATTCGTCACGAGTCGCACCAAGTATCCGCCAATGAATCTGACGATTCGGTACAGGCCCCGGTGGGCGGAGGAAGCGGGATTGCCGTGGTTGAGCGAACTAGAGGTCCTGCCGCCGGGGTTTCACAAGCAAGGGCGCCGCCGGATGAGCGCCCGGGAGATTGCCGCCCGCCGTTTCATCTCTCGTGTGCTCGAACGAGAATTGGAATCCGATAATAGGCCCGGCACAATCACATTTCCGGACCTAACCACAACGTTGGACGACTTAGTGGTCACGCAACTGAGTGCCGACGACGGCTGGCTAACGATCGGCGCCGGCCGTCAGTAGCCGGGGCGGTCTTTTGATGCTGCTTGAGAACCGCCTGCAGGCCTGCTTTCAAGTATCACAATACGAGGTAGCACGTGATGATTTCTATTTGTCGAAGGTACGGTTTGCGAGTCTCCATGGTTTTGGCGTTGGTGTTGCTGTCCAGGCCGCTCTGCCTGGGCGGTTTGCCAACTTCGGATTGGCTCCCTGCCGACGTGAAATTCCATTTTTCCATCGTCGATTATCCCACCTCGAAACCGTTGTTTGAGCGGACGGGCTTGGGAAAGCTGTTGGCTGACCCGGCGATGGATCCCTTTTTCAAAGACCTTTCCAATCAGCTGCGATCCCGGGCCCGGACCAGTTGGCCGGGACTCATGTCGGTCGATCTAGGAGTGGATTGGAACCGATTCGCGTCGGTGCCGAGCGGCGAAGTGGCTTGGACGGTATTGGATGTCGACGGTTCCCCCGCCGCTCTCTTTGTGGCGGATGTGACGGACAAGGCCGAGGAGGTTAACAGTGTGCGGGATGAAATCGCCACTCTCATGGCGGAACGGGACGCGGAGGTCGAGCAACTCGATGTGGATGGCGCCACATTGACTTTGTACGAGGTACCGCGTCGTGGCGACAGGGAAGCCGCGCGGTTGGTCCATTTCGTACGCAATGA
>JBNJEM010000818.1:0-2800 GCA_051745935.1 Planctomycetota bacterium | reverse complement strand
AGAAGGTGTCTGGGGTTACACCCCAGACTAAGGTGTGGCTGGCCTCCGGCCAGCGGCGGGCGCAATGTTGCCCACGGGTTCGGCACGTGGCCATCGGTGGGATACGCCCCGATCCGGACACCATGACCGGGATACCATTCAGCGCACACCCCGCCCGCCAACGGCGCTGATTGACGCCCCCGGCTCCATTTGCCACGTACGCCATTTGCCACGTACGCATGGAACACCGGTAAACCCACATCACCCGTCGACCGGCAATAATTCATCCCCTCCGGGTCCATGGGCCGGTGCGTACGCCACACCATTCAGCGCACACCTCGCCCGCCAACGGCGGGCCACACCCTGGCATGGGGCGGAGCGAAGCGCAGCCCCATGATTCTTCCCGGCCTACGCTTTCGGCGGCCGGCGCAGGGACAACCAATCGACGTGGAACGTGCCGTCCTTGTCCACTCGATTGAAGGTATGGGCGCCGAAGTAGTCACGCTGGGCCTGCAATAGGTTGGCCGGCAGCGTGGGACTTCTGTAGCCGTCGTAGTAGGCCAACGCATTGGCCAACGCGGGCACGGGGACGCCCAAACTCATGCCCACGGTGACCACGCGCCGCCAGGCCACGTTGGCTTGCGTCGCGGCGTCCTGGAAATAGGGGAACAGCAACAGGTTCTCGAGACTCGGCTCGGCCGCGAACGCTTCCATGATCCGTTCCAGGAACTGGGCGCGAATGATGCAGCCGCCGCGCCAGAGTCGAGCGCAAAGGCCGTAATCCAACGGCCAATCATATTCCCGGGCAGCTTCCTGCAACTGCACGAACCCCTGGGCGTAGGAACAGATTTTCGATGCGTAGAGCGCTTTCCGGACGTCCTCGATAAAGGTCTGGCGATCGCCGATGAGCGACTGTTTTTCCGATTCGGAAACCCGTGGGCCGGGCAGGGATTTGCTGGCGCGTACCCGGGCCTGTTTCAAGGCGGAAAGGCTACGCGCATAGACGGCCATGGTCACCAGCGTGCTCGGCATGCCCAAGTCCAACGCGTCCTGGCTCATCCACTTCCCGGTCCCCTTGGCGCCGGCGGTATCGAGGATCTTGTCGACCAGGAAACCGTCCCCGTCCGGGTCCGCCACGCTGAAGATGTCTCGGGTAATCTCGATCAAGTAGCTTTCCAGATCGCCCTGATTCCACTGGTCAAACACATCGTACAACTCGTCGTTGGTCAACCCAACGCCGTGCTTGAGGATCCAATACGCCTCGCAAATCAACTGCATGTCGCCGTATTCGATCCCGTTGTGCACCATTTTCACATAGTGGCCGGCGCCCCGCGGCCCCAACCAATCGCAACAGGGAACATCGTGGTTGGGCCCCACCTTGGCCGAGATGGCCTGCAAAATCGGCTTCACCAACGGCCAAGCGGCCTCGCTTCCGCCCGGCATGATGCTCGGACCGTGCCGAGCTCCCTCCTCGCCGCCGGAAACGCCCGTCCCCACGTATAACAGACCTTTTCCCTCCACGTACTTGGTGCGCCGTTCCGTATCCTTGAACAGCGAATTCCCGCCGTCCACGATCACATCGCCGGGCGAAAGCAGCGGCAAGAGCTGTTCAATCACCGCGTCCACCGCCGGGCCCGCCTGCAGCATCAACATCACAATCCGCGGCGACTTCAGGTTGGCCACCAACTCGGCCAGCGTTTCGTACCCCCCAACGTTCTTCCCGCTACACTCCTCTTTGACGAACTCCCGCATCGTCGACGTGGTCCGGTTCCAGACCGCCACCTTGTACCCATGTTCTTCCATGTTCAGAACCAGATTCTGACCCATCACCTTGAGGCCAAGCAGCCCAATATCGTATTGCTCGCTCATCGTCGTTCCATCCCCCAGAAGAAAAAGTGACCGCCCCCCCAGGGGGGCTGCGGAAATGCTCACCGATACCCCGTTTGCCGCCGCCCGGGCGATTTCGCCACCAGCGTCGTGCCCCGCCAATCCCCAGCGGCAAGCCTCGCGCCGCCAGCTAGCGGACCAGGACAGAGCGTAAATGACCAAGCTTGGTTATGCAACACGGAGACGTCCAGAATTCGGACCGGCGCGGGCTGTGAGCATGAGGCGGTGCTTCGCGCCCCGACATGCTCGGACAAAGATTTCGGTGAGGATTCGTGGGTTTCATTGCCGACAACTATTGCATGAAATCCGCAGCTTAGGCTAGCGTGGTGGGGATGCTCGCCGGCGGCGAACCAACGACCGGAGCGATCGGTGAGCGGGGTGCCGCGAGGTGGGCACGAGCGGCCGAAAAGGGAAGAAGAGCCGTTTTTCTCGGGGGTTTTGGCGTTTTTCGACTTCGCAAGAATCCCAAGAAAACGGGTGTATATCGCTCATCGGGTGTAGCCTACACCCGCTCTTCACGAGCGGTATCCGCTGCTCTAACGCAACAAAAAACGGCGTACAAGTCACCGTCTACCCACCGCCCACCAAGCCGCTCCAGCCCGGCTGCTGTGTCGGCGGCGAGTTCGGCCAACAGATCAGCGATGTCCGCCGCCATCTCGTCCCGGGCGGCCAGCACGTCGGCGTAGGCCGCCCCGCCCTCGGTCAGTATCTCATCCACGATCGAGGCGGGCAAGTCGGGCCAGGGATGGTCGGTTTCGATGGTCGAATCGTTCTCGACGATGGACCCGACGCGAGGCGCGATCACCGGCGCCGTGACCGGACCGCCGGCCCGGACGGTGGGCTGATGAAAAACCCGAAAATCGGACAAAATAGAACAAGTGGGTTGTCCCGAGTTTGTCGCGCGTGCTTGATTGAAGAGTGGAAGATTTCGCGA
>JBNJEM010000817.1:0-2809 GCA_051745935.1 Planctomycetota bacterium | reverse complement strand
TTAGGTCTCTTAGAGGTCCTTTCGTCTCAATACCGGCGAAACGAACGGCGCAACAATATGGATGGCAACGACTTGGAGTTTTTCCTCACCCCAGGCCTGCCCCCCCGAGAACGGGGCAAACTAAAAAGGAATGACCAACGACGAAGGACGAATACACCAAGCACCAAGCACCAAGCACTTCCCCCAATTCCACCACGCCATTTTCACAACCTGCTCGCGCTCCAACCCACAACCAAGCACCACGCACCACGCACCAAGCACCAACCACCAACAATCGCGAACTATCGGAAAACGAGATATCCGGCCGGATGAAAGCGTCTCAGCGAACGACCCGTCCCGATCCGGCGCCTTTCATCACGGCTTCGACTTCGCGACACGTCGAGTAGTTGAAGTCTCCGACCGTGGACTGGGCCAGGCATGAAGCAGCCACGGCGAACCGGACGACGTCGGCCGGAGCGGTCGAGGGGTCGGCGGTCAGCGCGTGAATCAGCCCCGCCGCAAACGCATCTCCGGCCCCGACACGATCAACCAGGTTCTTGATCTCATAAGGCCTATACCGCTGGTCTTGATCCAGCGGCGCGAAATACGCCTGTCGGGCGGTCCCAACATAAAGCATGCCACCCCAATTATTGTGGGAGGCCGACAGGCTTTCACGCAGGGTGATCGCCACCTGCCCAATGTTTGGAAACTGCTCGATCACCTGCCGAGCGACATCCGGATAGCGTTCAATCTCGAGCCGTCCAGCCTCGACGTCGGTGCCGCCAGCCGTGATGCCCAACACGTCCGCGCAATCCTCTTCGTTAGCCACCAACACGTCGACGTGTGGCAACAACGCTCGCATCGTGTCTTCAGCCAGCTGGCGGGGTGACCTGTCGGGGCTCCACCGCCACAGCTTTTTGCGAAAGTTCAGATCGCAGGAGACCGTCAGCCCGTGGGACTTGGCGGTTCGGGCCGCGCGCAACACGACATTGGCTGCCGTCTCGCTGATGGCTGGAGTAATCCCGGTGGTGTGAAACCATGCGGCACCGTCGAAAATGGCGTCCCAGTCATACGCCTGCTCCCCGGTCAAACCGATCGCGCTACCCTCGCGATCATAAACGACTTGGCTCGGACGCTGATTGGCCCCGCATTCCAAGAAATAAAGCCCTAGTCTGCCTTGATCGCCGCGGACAATATGCGAGGTCTCCACGCCCAGTCCCCGCAACGTGCCGACACATGCCTCCGCTATGGCATGCTTCGGCAAGGCGGTCACGAATTCGGCGTCAGCTCCCAGCATGGCCAGCGACGCGGCCACGTTGGCTTCAGCCCCCCCAAATGTCAAATCCAATGAGCCGGGAAGCGCTTGGCGAAATCGCTGAAAGCCGGGCATGGCCAAGCGTCCCATGATCTCACCAAATGTTACAATTCTCATTAATCACTCCTTCTATACAGGGGGCGGATGACTTTGTCCGCCGCGAGTCCGACCAACGGGAGGACGACTTGCGCCGAGCGGTTTTCCATCCGGACACATTCGACCGCCTGAAGTATACGGGGGAGGGGCGGAGCGAACGTGGTCCCATGCACGCCTGCCAAAACCATTCCAAATCGACCATTCTTGGCAGCCCAGGGCCCGAACCACCGATGGCTCCCTGGTTCCTTCAACCGGCACACCACTCGCCTCGCGTCTAACCGCCAGAGCGATCGACCCGCGGACGGTCCGCCCCAAGCTGATCCACCGCCTGCCGGGCCGCCGAGGCTCGGTTACGGATCGCTTCCCAATCGTTCGCCTGGATCAAGTCACGAGGGGCAAGCCACGATCCCCCGACGGCGAGCACGAGAGGGCTTGTAAGATAAGCGGCCATATTGGCTTGGGTCAGACCGCCTAGCGGAACGAATCGGGTTCCCAAGTGGGCGTAGGGAGCGGCTAGACTTTTGAGATACTTGAAGCCGCCCGCAGGCTCGGCGGGAAAGAATTTGACATCCCGGCAACCCCACTCCAGCGCTAATTCGAGATCGGAGGGGGTGACAATGCCCGGGGCAAACGGGAGCCCAACCTTTTGAGCGGCCTGCACGGTCCGCGGATTCATCCCCGGAGCCACGCCGAACGCGGCCCCCGCCTCGTAAACCTGCTCCACTTGCCCGGGCGCCAGGATCGTGCCGATGCCGGCCAGCATCTCGGGAACCTGGCTGGTAATCGCGCCAAGTGCCTCCAGCGCCGTGGGGGTTCGCAGCGTCAGCTCCATCGCGTCGATCCCCCCCTCGAGCAACGCGTGCGCCAAGGGAACGGCATCCTTGGCTTCGTCGACCACAAGCACCGCCACCACGCCACATTTGGACAACCGTTCGACCACTAAATCAGGAAGTTGGGAATTCATGGGAACTGAACCATTGCACGGTTAGAGTAACCAGATCGACACACCACCGTTCCGGCCCGCCACGCGTCCGGGCGGCCCTCTCGCGGGCGGAGAGGTCGGCGCGGGGTGAGCACGGTTCCTTTAGCCTAACGTTGCAAAAAGTATATGTAGGACGGGTCTCCAGGCCCGTCTTTTCAAGTACGAAATCGTACTTGATGTGGTGTGCGCAGATCTCATGAAATGTGAGATCTTCAAACAACCGCAAAAAGACATTTATGCGCTGTAAAAGACGGGCCTGGAGACCCGTCCTACGCCGTCTTTATGCAACAATAGGGTTTACTTGCTCTACTTGGATTTCGTCGCCTCCGACTTGGATTTCGTCGCCTCGGATTTTGGCTTCGTCGCCTCGGATTTGGGCTTATTCGGTTCCGACGCCACGGCCAGAGGCTCATGGCGAAAGTCTTTCCATTTCATCG
>JBNJEM010000816.1:0-2833 GCA_051745935.1 Planctomycetota bacterium | reverse complement strand
TTTTAGGTCTCTTAGAGGTCCTTTCGTCTCAATACCGGCGAAACGAACGGCGCAACAATATGGATGGCAACGACTTGGAGTTTTTCCTCACCCCAGCCGTGCAGTGGGGCGGGGCAGGGGAGGGCTGGCCAAAATCCCGGAAACTGGGTAAACTAGCGGGAGTAGGCTTACAGTATCTGTTGCGCGTCCTCGTTTCAAACACCGGACCTCTCCCCACCCACGCCGTGACGATCAGTAGCGGTGCTCCAGGTGCCATGATAGGCCCACGGATGGCAGGACGGACCCACGGATGAAGAAACGGAAGACGCCGCGCGGCTTTTTTCACGCGTGAGCCCCGTCCGACGTGTTCCCTTTGGTCCTTTCAGGCCCCGAGATCCTTGATTCGACGGGGGCAAGGACGCAAGACGCAACAAAACGGGCCACGAGGACCTAAAGTTTTTCGCCATCCCAGGGCAGGGGAGGGGGGCGATGCAAAAGGGAAACCAGTCCGCCGCCAGAAGACACTGGTAGCATACATGACGACCGATCTGATTTTGGGAACGGCGGGCCATATTGACCATGGCAAGAGCGCGCTGATTCGCGCGCTGACGGGCGTCGACACGGACCGTCTCCCGGAAGAAAAGACGCGGGGAATCACGATCGATTTAGGTTTCACTGAATTGAATCTGGGCCCGTACTGCGTAAGCATCGTCGATGTCCCGGGTCATGAACGGTTTATCCGAAACATGCTGGCCGGCGCCACTGGCATGGACTTGGCGCTGTTGGTGGTCGCGGCGGATGATTCCATCAAGCCGCAAACGCGCGAGCACTTGGACATTCTTCAGCTGCTCCACCTGCAATGCGGCGTGATCGCGATCACCAAATGTGATTTAGTGGATCCGGAATGGGCGGAGTTGGTGGAAGAAGAAGTCCGTGAACTGGTCTTGGGCTCATTCCTGGAAAACGCCCCGATCATCCGCACGAGCGCGACCACGGGAATGGGGCTGGAATCGCTGCGAAACGAACTGGAAACGGCCTGCAAGATCGCGGTGGAATCCCGCTGGGAGCACGCCGGGGCGGCCCCGTTTCGCATGGCCATCGACCGCACGTTCACGGTCGCCGGGCATGGCACCGTGGTCACGGGAAGCATCAGCGCGGGCACCGCTGGAATAGGCGACGAGTTGGTGATCGAACCGGGCGGCCGGTCCGTGCGTGTACGGGGGCTGCAGACTCATAATCGCGCGGTGACGAAAGTGAGACGCGGCCAGCGAGCGGCCATGAATTTGAGCGGGGTTCACCACGATCAGATTGCCCGAGGACACGAACTGGCATCGCCGAATCATTTGCGTCCCACCCGGCGGTTTACAGCCCGCATCCATGCGGTGGATTCGCTGCCACGCCCCCTCAAAAATCGCACGCGCGTGCGTCTGCACGTGGGCACGGCCGAACTCTTGGCCACCCTGGTGCTGCTGGATACGGATCAACTCAACCGCTCGAAGCAGGCAACCGGTCAGTTCTTTCTCAGCGGCGAAGCGGTAACGGTGTGGAATCAGCCCTTCGTGATTCGCGCTGAATCCCCGGTCCAAACGATCGGAGGAGGCCACGTGCTGATTCCGGATGGAAAACGGCTCCCCCGTCACGACGCGAAGACCTTGGAGCGACTGGCCGACCTTTCATCGAGCGATCCGATCGTTCGCGCCGCGGCGGCGTTATTCTTTGCTGGACTCAACAACTGGCATCCGGCGGATCTACCACGCACCGCTGGAATCGAACAAGCCGATCCGGTGGTCGCCGCGCTGCGGGAGAATGGGACCCTTGTGGAGGTGAGCGTGTCCCCCACCCGTACGCTCCGCTTCCATCAGGAGTCCCTGGTACGGCTCACCGAACGAATCGCCACCACCTTGAAAAAGCTGCACGCCCGGTATCCGCGCCGGATCGCCATTGATCGGAATCAACTTCAACACGGATTCTCTTATTTGGATGAGGCCGTCCTGGATTTGGCGCTATCAAGGATGCAACAAGCTGGGCGGATCCGCGTGTTGCCCACCGGCATCGCTTTGCGAGGGCATGGTCCGAATTTAACGCGGAACGAACAAAAGCTCTTGGACCAATTGATTGAACGGTACCGGCTATGCGGTCTCGAAGCACCCACCGTTCAAGAAATACAAGAAACGATGGGCACGGATCGAAAGGAAATGCCCCAGCTCGTATCCCTCGCCGCCGCCCAAGGGCACTTGGTCAAAGTAACAAACGAATACTACCTGCATCGGGACGTCGATCAAACGTGTCGCGACAAACTGGTTTCCTCGCTCGCGGCCGGCCCAGGGTTGACGGTCAGCCAGATTCGCGAGATTCTGAATACGTCACGCAAATACGCCGTGCCGTACTGCGAGTTTCTGGATCGCAGTGGCTTCACGTGCCGCCAAGGCAATCTTCGAGTGCTCGCCCAACCCCAGCAAGCCGAATGATCAAGCGGTCCCGCGAGTGGAGGACCGAAACCGAAACGGCCATGGCATCCGCGCGCGAGCCATCCGCCGGGTGTCGCGAGGGCCGGGCGGGGGGAAGTATACTTCAGGCGGTCGGATTTGTCCGACGGGAAAGCTGTCCGACGCAATCCGTCCTCCCGTTGGTCGGACTCGCGGCGGAGAAAGTCATCCGCGACGGGTATAGTTGTCAAACCAACAAGCCACCGGCACGGGGCCAGCGGGGACGTACCGAAGTGCCGCTGTACAACTGCTGTGTCAGCCGAATACCGTAAAACTCAAACTGTAAGCTTCGCGTCTCGACTAGCTGGTAAAGCCCGGCTTTCGGCGCCTTTTCGGCCATGACTGCACCCGTCACGGGTTCAAATTCG
>JBNJEM010000815.1:0-2857 GCA_051745935.1 Planctomycetota bacterium | reverse complement strand
ATCGTTCCGCAGATAAACCTCACACACTGACTACTAAATGACTGATCGGCATTTTAACTGATACTGATCGTTAACTGATACTGATCGCCATTTTAATCCCCGACTGTCGCCGGCCGCAAGCTAACCGCCGGACTTCGGCCCCAGGGGTTAGGCCCAATGGTGATCCGTGCCGTCCATGCCTTCACGAAAGAGCAGTTCGATAAGCAGCGGAACCACTACGAAACACTTCCCTCAAAGAGTGACGACGCCGACGCCGCGCTGGCCACCGAGCATGTGACCACCACCGACACGCGACTGGTGTTGCTGGGCCAAAACGCGCCGCCGGTGGTCACTGGGGTGTACGTCCGATCGGCTGGCTGGAACCCAGTGTTCCGCGACTGGATGCAGGGCACGGGGATGGCCGACGCGGATGGGTACTACCAGATACCGACGGACGAGGATCAGTTGGATACGTTGCCATGGAGCGGCCTGTCCGACGTGCGGCTTGCTTTCAGCGATGGCGGCCTACTGGACGAGTTGCTGAGCAAAAACGGTTCCTGACACCTTTACTCCGTGGCCGTGACACCTTTTCTCCGGGAAGAGTGCCTTGTCAAGCGGCCGGTAATTCACCTGCAGCGTGTCCAACCGGTCGCAATGCCGCTTGAGTCGCCGAGCGAACTGGGCAAAATCCCGCTGCGTTTTGGGGGACCAAAGTGTTTCAATCAATGCGCACGCACGCGGGTACGCCATGTACTCGCGGCGCGGTTCGTTCGGGATCAATTCGCCCCACAACTGGGCCTGACCGCCAAGTACATGATCTGCTTCCTTCGCAGTCAACGCAGAAGGGATCGGTTGGAACGAGTAAACCTTCTGGAGCGTGATTACATTTCGCCCCAGCCCCTTTTCGGACGGGTGCTGGCGGTAATCGAAGTACGTGTGCGATGTCGGCGCCATCACGACGTCGTGCCCCGCTTTGGCTGCCGTGATCCCACCCTGGACACCGCGCCAACTCATGACGGTCGCCCCTGGCGCCAGTCCGCCCTGCAAAATTTCGTCCCAACCGATCATTCGCCGTTTATGCTTGGTCAGGAAAGCGTCCATCTTCTTGATGAACCAACTGTGCAATTCGTGGGCATCATCGCAGCCCAACTCCTTCATCAGCGACTTCAATTCCGGGTCTTCGCTCCAGAGGTTCAGATTCGCTTCATCGCCGCCAATGTGAATGAACTGGCCGGGAAACAATTCCATCACTTCCCGCAACACGTTCTGCATGAACGCAACCGTCTCGGGCCGCGGTGCCATCAGGCCTCCGAGCTTACCCCATCGCTCATCCAGCGACAGCCCCTCCACACGGCCAGGATTAACGCCCAATCGCGGGTAGGCATTGATGGCCGCCCCCGCGTGGTAAGGCATTTCAATTTCCGGAACGATCGTAACATGATGCCGCGCGGCAAAACGGACCAGTTCACGAATCTGTTCCTGGGTGTAAAAGCCGCCCGATCCACCGCTGCGGTCGCGACCGGATGCAAGCCGCGTCAAGTCTGGATACCGTTCGATCTCCACCCGCCAACCGATATTGTCCGTCAGGTGCATTTGCAGACGATTAAACTTGTGCAACGCCATCAGTTCGATAAACCGTTTGACGTCTTCCACTGGGATGAAATGTCGAGCCGGATCGATCAGTAATCCACGCCACGCAAAACGCGGGTAATCCGTGATTCTCACGCTGGGCACGCTCCACCGCACGCCGGACTTCTTTTGCGAAGCGAACACTTCCGACGGTAGAAGCTGCAGAAGTGTTTGCACGCCGTAGAACAACCCGGCCGACTCAGCCGCGGAAAGTTCGATCCGCTGAGGCGTTACATGGAGCCGGTAGCCCTCCGCTCCCAAGCTGGCCGCGAGCGATGAATCAAGGCTCATCACGACCACATTCTTATCCGGTGCAGCCTCGACCAGCTCCAACTCGAATCCGGTCGCGGGCCGCAGAGCCTCGAGCAGTTTGCGGGCTTCCTCAGTTGGCTGGCCAACGGCGAATAGTTTGGTCTGACTTGAGAGCTGAAATGTTCCTTCCGCCATCTCCATCTTCACCGGTCGGGGAATAACGGCCGGCTCACTCGCGACGATTCGACCTGCAAAACAAACAGTGACAAATGTGCAGACAACAACGACATAGCGATTGAGAAAATACATGGACAACCTTCCCATTGAAAACCTCCTCGGGGGGGCCTGCTGAACGACTTGGTGTGACACCTTTTTTGCTCAAATCTTGTTACCGCAGGGGAAGAAAAATCACATGATTGCGAAGTTCGTCTTTAGTCGAACAAGCCGAAATCAGTTCCAAGTCCTCGATGACATTCCCGATGCCCGGCCCCAACTGGTGGGAGTAAACCACGCCGTCGAACTCGCGGCCCTGTTGCTGCCATTGCGAAACTATCGCGAGCAAATCGTCGTCTTGAGTGAACAATGTGCGACCAAGTTCCATGGCTCGTTGCAGCAATGCCTCGTCGTCCGCTTCGCGAGTACCGTCTTCCTGTGACGTCAGCACGTCCACGCCGCGACGACGGAGTCCCTCGGTCACGGCCGAAGGGACATGCACGTCCATGTACAACGGCTGTGCCATTTCAGCTCTCCTCGATCGGCCTACGACTTAGCAATTCATGCCGCGAGAACGGCTGTGCCGGACGGCCAGCCTCCATGGCGCTCATCGAGGCCTTCATTTCGGCGATCATGGCATCCCGATGGTCGTAGAAGTAGGTCAGCGCCGCGTACACTTCTTGCGGGCGCAGATCGGGATGCTGACGCAGCAACTCTTCGGCCGTCCATCCGTGCTGGAAATGCTCGGCGGCCAAGTGAATCACCTTGTAGCGAGTTCTCCCTA
>JBNJEM010000814.1:0-2868 GCA_051745935.1 Planctomycetota bacterium | reverse complement strand
GAGCTACGGGCGGCCGTGGCGGAGCTTCCCGGCGCTCCGGTAGCTTGGGACTCCGTCCCGAGACGGAAGGCACCTTCACGCCCAGGCCCGCGTCACGCCACCGCCAAGCTTTCAGAGGCGGGTTCCGCCCGCGGCGCCCATGCCCTGTGCGCTCAGCATCGGCTGGCGGGGTTCCAGCCTGTCGATGGCCATTAAGAATTAAGCCACTTTGGCCAGGAGGATGAGCCAGTGGGCTGCGGGAGAAGTGTAACGAGAGGCATGCTGGAGCGGGGCGGGTGAAGGGAAAGGTGAGGGGTGCGGACATTGGCGGAAGCGTTACCAACGGTCGATGCGGGGTGGGTCGATGTGGAGTTGATGGCAGAGGTCTTGAGCCGCCTCAAAGATCGGCAAGTTTCGAGCTTGGACCCAGAGATCAAGTGGGTTGCCATGGCGTTGACAGGCGTGACAGTAGTATTGATGGGTGGCCACATTGACGACGAAGACCCGTGAATGCGAACTGCATTTAAAGAGACAAGGACCGCGGAGCCGAGGTCCGCGCTGATAGACCGGCTGAAAGTCAAGCAGCTTCAGCACATCGAGAATGGAGATACGATCACGCAGGGCAGCGAAGTCAATTCCCGGCATGACACACACTCAGCCTTGTCGTTTTGAGGCTCTCTTGCGGGCCGTGTTGCCCGTCCGTTTCCTGGTCTGGGAGGTCATCTGGCGGGCCGTGTGGGCTCGATACGATCGGGCATTGGCGAATTTCATGATAATCGCTCGTTCGACGAGCCGATCCAGCAAGGCCATGACCATGGGCGCGTCCTCCAGATACTCGCTCCAGACTTCGAAGTCGATGTTGGTAATCAACGCCGTGCTCGAGTGCGGGTTCCGTTTGTCGATGACTTTGAAGAGCAAGCTCAACGCCTGTGGCACCTCATGCCGTTCAATGCGGTCGAACCCAAATCCATCAATGATGAGCAGATCGAAGCGGGCGTAATATCGGATGCGTTTCGGCGTGGTACCGTCGGCCAGCGAGGCGCCCAAGTCAGCCAACAACTCGTCGCTGGCGATGTACCGTACACGGTATCCGTGTCCACATGCCCGGCGACCGATTCCTTCCAAGATATGCGTTTTGCCAATACCGCTTTGCCCCACAATCATGACGTTGTCACCGCGGTGGATGAAGTCTCCGGTGGCCAACTCTTCGATCTGAAGCCGATCAATCGCCCGCGCATTAAAATCCCAGTCGAACGTTTCCAAGGTCTTGTTATGGACGAACCGGGCTTCGCGAAGCCGGCGGGCAATCATTCGCTCGCGTTTTTGGACCGCTTGCTCCGAGAACAGATGATCCAGCAACTGGAGATAGGACCAACCGTTCTGTTGACCGCCGCGCAAGGCGGTGTCCAACTGCTCTTCCGTCACGGGAACGCCTAGCGTATCAAGATGATTGAGGATCGTTCTCTTCTGATGTCGATCGTCGTTTGTGGGAGCGGCCCGTCGACTCATGATCGGTCTCCTGTGGCGAGATGGGATCGAGCAACGCTTGATAGGCTTTCGCGGGACGCGGTTGAACCGGCTCGTCATCCAAGAGGTTACGGAGCTGTTTCTGTTCCCGATCGGCCAAGTGGTCCAAGGTGGTTTTTGGCGTGGCTCGTACGGCCAGAATGCGTTCGACCGCGGACCGCGAATAGGCCCCATAGCGGAGGGCTCGCTCGATGGCGGACAACAGATCGCGGCGATGATACGTCTCCAGCAGGGCCAAAATCTTGCACGCTTCCGACTTGCCATAGCCCCGTCGCTGCTGAAGACCGGCGAAGAACCGACTGGCCGCCTCCCCCAATGCCTCAAAACGCTGCTTCAACACCACATATTTATGATTCGAGTCGTTGCTCGGTCGGTGTGCGTCACACGCGCTCACTTGACCGGCTTCATGGGGGCCGAACAACCGATGTCTGGCGATCTCTTCGATCTCGGGCCCGTAAACGACCACCTCCGTTTCCGTGACCCGCACCGGAAGCGTCAAGCCGATATAGTGCCAGGGAACCGAATAGCGGTTCTGGCTGTAGGTGATGTGACCTTCGCTGGTGACACAGCGGTATACCACCTCAGCCGTGTCATAGGGACAATCGGGCAGCGCAATCAGGTGGGGACGTTCGTCTTGAAAGCGGTCGATCGGTCGCTGCTTCGTCTCCCGATGGATCCGCACATCCGCGACGTTCTGAAGCCACCACGCGGTCACATCGTTTAAATGGTCGAGCGAATGGAATGTACGGCCATTGAGCAAGTTCACCTCTACATAGTGAAAGGGACGTTCCACCTTGCCTTTGGTTTGGCTTCGCCGCGGGCGACAGGCTACGGGCCGGAAGCCATAGTGCGTGGCGAACGCCAGGAACCGGGGGTTGTAAAGGGGGATGTCGCCGTCGTAGCCGCGGACGACAACTTTCATGTTGTCGTACAAGCAGGTCGCGGCCACACCGCCAAGATAATGAAAGGCCCGTACATGCTCACGAATCGTGGTGATGAAGTCCTGGGAGGTGACGAACCGAAGGTATTGACGACGGGAATATCCCAATACATAGCTGAACAGATGGACCCGCCGCCGGCCCTCACCGCTAAAGTTGATTGTGTAGCTCGAATAATCCATTTGCCCTTGCAGACCGGGTGCCGTTTCAAAACGCTGAACGAACTCACGGCGAGACGGCCCGCGCAATTGCCGCAATCGACGTTTCACGATGCCATAACTTCCGCGAAAACCGCACTTCCGCAACTCTTGGTGCATCCGCACCGCTGTAATGTCCGGGTAACGCTGCAACAACTGCTCGATGGTCTGTTCGTGCTCGTCCAGACAACTCGAACGCTTTTTCTTTGCCGCCGGCAATCTACTGG
>JBNJEM010000813.1:0-2870 GCA_051745935.1 Planctomycetota bacterium | reverse complement strand
GCTCATTCTTGGCGGCTTCGCTCTATCGTTTGTTTTGGGCGTCGCGGGCCTTGGACTCACGATATGGGGGATCGTCAAGTTGGTTCGGGCTCGCAAGACGGACGAACCCGTCGTTCCAGCGGTCGTGGATAAGCCAAACAGTTGACCCTGCAGTTGCATAACGATTGAAGTAGGACGGGTCTCCAGGCCCGTCTTTTGGCGTGCGAAACCGACTTTGATTCACTGTCTGCAAAGTTCACGAAACGTGAAGTCTGAAAACATCCGCAAGATGACCATTTTCCACTGTGATAGACGGGCCTGGAGACCCGTCCTACGCATTCCTTTTTGCAACGTTGGGGTTGAGTTGGTTCATTGGGGTTCGCGGTCTTTGACCGCTCCGCTACGGTTGTCTCAATCCTGGTTTTATTGTACCGGTGGTGGCAGGCGTGACTTGTGGTCTCCGATAAGTCCCGACGCCATTAGACCTCGCGTCGGCGGAAGCACTGTTTGGCCATTATCGGGTTCCCACGATCCTCCCAGATCACGTGTGCGGCGGCTTCTCACTTGATTCACGGAAATCGTTTTCGAGTGATCCCATAGCGGCGCGTGTCTCGCCGTGAGGCCTTCTGTAACCCGTCTCGTTTTCAGGACGCTTCCTCTTCGCTCATGAATCGTGCGTAAAAATCATGGACGATTGCTTCTAAGCGGGCGTCCAGAAACTCAAAGGTCTTCTCTCGTATGGCGCGGGGAACGCCGCCGTAGTAGGCTTCGGCGATCCCTCCGGCAATGCAGGCCATGGTGTCCGCGTCGCCGCCCAGTGATACGGCGTTTCGGACGGCTTCTTCATAGTTTCTGGATTCAAGGAAGGCGATAATCGATTCCGGCACCGAACCCTGGCAGGAGGAGTCGAAGGAATACGTGGGCCGGATATCAGACATCGTCCGGTTCAGGTCGTAGCCGAACCGGGATTGGATCTCATCCTTGATGTATTTCAGGCGGTCGAATTTGTCCGGGTGGCAAGCTGCCCGACGCAAGCCGTCCTCCCGTTGGTCGGACCCGCGGCGGATGTTTTTTTGTCTCTCATCTTTTTGTCCAACTGTCATTACGGTCGCACGATCACTTTGATCAGGCTTTCCTGTCCCGCTTGCAGTCGCGAGAACCAGCTTGGTGCTTCTTCCAGCGACGAGATGCCACTGAGCAACGGGTCGACTTGAATCATGCCTCGGGCGATGAGGTCGAGGCACGCCGGGTATTCGCCCCGAGAGGCGCAAGACCCAAACAGGCTCAGTTCGCGAGTGACAATGGCCTGCAGGGGCAGTTCGGCCGCCGGTGTCAGGTTTCCCACCAGGCCGACGCTGCCTCCCTTGCGCACGGCTTTCACGGCCATGTCCACGGTCGAGGGAAAACCGACGGCTTCCATCGCCACGTCGACGCCGCGCCCCCCTGTGTGGTTCATCAGTTCGGCCAATACGTCGCGGTCTGCTGGCGATAAGACCTGGTCAGCGCCAAGCCGCCGCGCCAAATCGAGCCGGTCCTGTTTCATGTCCACGGCGATCACGTGCCCGCACCCGCGGGCCTTCAAGGCCTGGATGATCAGCAGCCCGATGACGCCTGCGCCCACGACCACGGCGGAGTCATTGAGTTGGACCGGCACGCGGTTGACCGCGTGCACGGCGATCGACACCGGCTCCACCATGGCGGCTTGCTCGAACGAAACCCCGTCGGGAAGTCCGGCGACAATCCGCTCGGGTACGGCCACGTACTCGGCCAATGCGCCCTGGCGCTTAAACTCGTCACAGGAGACCCCCAGCACCTGGCGATAATCGCACAGATTCACCTCGCCGCGGCGGCAATAGCCGCAACGACCACAGTAAACGGTGGAATCGAAGGTCACACGCTCGCCGGGCCGCCAACGCCTTACTGCCTCGCCTACCTCGGCCACGACTCCGGATGCCTCGTGCCCCATGATAACCGGTGGCTTCCGCCGCCCGGTCGACCCGTCCATTCCGTGGACATCGCTTCCGCAGATACCGCATGCTTTCACCTCGACCAGCACCTCCTCGGCCCCAATCTCCGGCCTTGGTACCTCGCGGACCTCGAATCGATTGGCATCGACCAGTATTAGACCCTTCATCGCCGAATCCTGTCTTGCAGCGCGTACTGTCGTAATGTCAAAACTGACGTAACACTTTAGCCATCTGAAGCAGAACACTAGATTCGTCGTTGCAAACCCCTCATGACATAACTCCGGTTAACCACAAGGCCAGAGTCCGCTCTGACAAGGGGGTGATGGAGCTGTTCAGCGGACGGCGGCCCGCGCGCTTTACAGGACCTTTTTCAACCCCTCGTTGCCTGGAATCGCGCGAACTGATTTGGCAGCAAAGCCACCAACCCATTACTTTGAGGCAGTTGTTCGCTGACGTCAAGACGACGTAGTGCTCTGTCACAGCCAAAATGTGGCGCGGGAACGGGTGTGGCCGGCGTTTCCGCACCCTGCCAAGGAAACCGCTGATAAACGCTGATAAACGCTAACAGTCAAATATTCAGAAGAGATAGTGGCTCCTATTCCACGGTGCCCGAAGGTCTAGCGGATGAACCATCTCATGGAGCCTTACAGCCCGTCACAAGCGATCTCTTGGTTCCAAAACCCGGGAAATCACCCTGGGTTTCGGCCCTCTCTCTTCGGTCCGCGGGTTTCCGGACCGGGCATCGCCGCGGAAAAAGGCCCACGGATGGCAGGACGGACCCACGGATAAGTCAGAAAATGGGGACCCGTCTTGGAAAATCGGACTGGCGCCGGACAATCACACCGCGGTCAGGAAGAACCCGAGGTGCGTGCGCTCTGTTTTGTCGCGCCTCGCCCCTGCTGCCTGCGTTGAACCAAGGACGAA
>JBNJEM010000812.1:0-2873 GCA_051745935.1 Planctomycetota bacterium | reverse complement strand
AATTGCAGCGGAAGAACGCGCGGGATCGAGCGGACGGGTGGATGGCCGAACTGACGTTGCAACCGGAGAACACGGCGACGCACCCGCTGGCGGACACGTCACGGACAGGGCGTCGGGCGTCGGACATGGGGATTCTGCCGATGTCCCTGGATTCCTACCAGCGGCTGCTCGATTGGACCGCCCGGCTGATCCAATCCGGCGAGCGATCCACGATCCCCAAGGACCTGGCCGCGATCTTGGATCACATGAACATCGAGCAAGCGGCTTGGTTGGACACGGTTCAGGGCTACGACGAGCTGTTTGGTCACGTGGTGGGATCATGTGCCTCGATGGGCGAGGCCGCGACGCGGATGGAGGCCTCCCAGTTGAAGGGCGCCGCCGCCAGCCGCCGCGTGTTCAAGTAACCAACGTTCGCCGGTTTGCTGTTCGTCCTCGGGGCGACGTAACCGTTCACTGATCCATTCAACGCATCGCCCGGGCCCAATCGGCTGACAATCGGTCGTCCTTTTTTTGACCGAGACGCCGGCCATAGTTTCGCGGTGCGCGACGCTCACATTGCGTGACCTGCTTCATTCGGCCCGCACGATCTCGTCCATTTCATCCCCCACCGTCCCGTGCCCTTGCACCCCGCCCCATGTATCGCCCATTCGACTGGTTATCCAGTTCTCCGAATGCTCGTCGAAGCTCGTGCACCCTGCTGGAAATCAGGGTGCCTGCTTCCGGCCGCTTCGACATCGGTACACACGACGTACGACTTGAAATCGATGTAAGCTTCTGTTGCGCCTTCTGGCCGCGATCTCAAGGCGCCAGACTCATGAGTCGTTGCCGCCTGTCCCGCCAGGCCGACGAGGATCTAGCTCGATTGGCGGACGAACTTGGGCGGCAAGATCCAGTCTGGTCCGTCGCCAGAGGGGGTTGGTTGATCCGGGCGTTATTGGCCGCCGGATGTCCAGTTATTCGGAGGGGAAACGACTGGGGGAAATGTTATTGCCCAGTTGGCGCCCCATAATGCGCTTCCGGCGGAGGCGATCGCCGCCTTTCCAAGGAATTGGTGCTCCACGATCCATATGCTACAATCGGTGTCAAGCCAGGGAACGTTATTGTGCAACGCGCGCCCAATAATAAGTTTGAGCCTGCACAATAAACAATAGTTACGCCATCGAAAGGCTGGACTGCCTTGTACTAAACTATTCTGCTCCAACGGTGGCGACAAAAGGAGATTGCCGTGACTGATTCACAGCCCCCTGTACGCGATACGTTGAGCGAGATAGCTCGGTCGCTTCCCGATGATGCATCCTGGGAGGACGTCCAGTATCAACTGTACGTGCGACAACAAGTCGAGGCTGGTCTCGCTGATGACGAAGCGGGCCGTTTGATTGATACGAACGAGATGCGGCGGCGTCTTCTTGAGCTTAAAGCTGCTCGAACAAATCAGCGATGATGAAGATTCTATGGACCGAGAAAGCCTCAGCAGATGCACTTGGGATCTTTGACTACATCGCGGAACAATCGCTGTCCTACGCTGACACGGTTTACGAGCGAATACTGGCACGCCCACTGCAGTTGACTGAACATCCGCATTCCGGCTCTGTTGTTCCTGAATTTGGCCGGGATGACATTCGGGAACTCTTCATTTACTCATTTCGGCTCATCTATCGGGTCGCTGATACCGAGGTGCGCGTCTTAACTGTAATTCACGGAAACCGAAAACTGACATCAGCGATGATTGGAGAGGCGTAACGGTGATGTTTGGCAGTTGAAATGTCACCGTAGTACGACGATGAATGCTCTTGGTACGACGTGATGCACGCGTGGCTCAACGGACACAGTTTCCCCCCGAGATCAAACTGACGACCGAAACGCTCCTCGAGCTCCCCAGCGCCCCGTCCGACTATCGAATGGCATTTCTCTGGCCTTCCTTTGAACTCGAGGACGTGAGGACGCCCCAAGGGCTTCCCTGCGCCTCGGCGATGACGGACGCCGTTGAGCAGGAGTGTGAGTATTTGCTGGTGGAGGCGGCGTTGGAGTGGGAACAGCGGCGGGACTGGACGGTCCGCAGCCGCGTCGGGACGCACTACCGGGCGGTCCTCACGGTGGACGAGTGGACCGATGCCCCGATCGTGGAGATCCAAGACCGCGAAAGCGGCGAGGTCCTCAAGACGATGGAGGTTTGCATCACCTGCTGGTTCAGGGATTAGAGGAGTATTGCTGCGTTGTGAAAATCAGCGGAACGCGGTTATTCCGTAGCCGTCCCCGGCCTTCGGCCCTGGCCGGCTACAGCCTCTATACTCTCGCCTTACTTGGAATTACTGACCGCAGTGTGTGCCATGAATCGGAAGGCATTGTATGGGATTACCGATAACGAGTGGCAGCACTGTTACGATCCTAGAAGCCGGATGGTGCAGGAGCAGACCTGGCGTGCGGTCGACTCACCACTGCCACCAGAACGATAACCGGCAACTCGCCGACCCCGGCCGATTTCTCCGTTCCGGCGACTATCCGGTCGAAGCCTCAGGCCCGTGCGGTTCTATCCATTTCCTTTCTGCGACCAGCCCCATCCCCAGGCTTCGAAATCGTCCAGATCAACTTGCATTCGTGCAGACTGAGCGGTAGGTTGGAAGGACGCTTGGCGCGGTCTTTCCCAGGGGGAGGTAGAAACGCGGATTTAGGCAGGAGTTAACCGACCCAAAACGCTGTTTGGTGATTTCATAGATGGCATTGTCTCTCAACTACCTGACAGTTTTGGGGAAATAAGAAGTGGAGATGTAGGCGGTGCGGTGCGGTCCGGTAGCGACGACGCTCCTATTGGGAACGTATGGGTGCCACTTTCAGGCTGAGCGAGCACAGCGACGTCCAGCAGCGGCAAAAGCTCG
>JBNJEM010000811.1:0-2877 GCA_051745935.1 Planctomycetota bacterium | reverse complement strand
TTTGAAGATCTCACATTTCGTGAGATCCGCGGACACCAGATCAAGTACGATTTCGTACTTGAAAAGACGGGCCTGGAGACCCGTCCTACATATACTTTTCGCAACGTTAGGGTAGAGTCTGATCGCGGTTCATGACTCGTGTCGCCCCGCCGCGAGCGCTAGGCAACAAGTCCGTCCCGCGAAACGGTTCGTGCGCCGGGAGACTAAAAACGAGGGGGCTCGACTCCGTTCGGCCCCCCGAGCGTTTCGAAAGGATCAGAGATTCCAGGCTTTCGCGAAAGCCTGGAATGAGCGATCATAGGTCGCTTCCGCTTCTGGCGGGAAGCAGCATCCTGGAAGCTCCCGGCTTTTTAGATGGTACTGGATGCATTCACAGCACATCCCTTTCCGCGGGCATCCGGAATACGTACAGCTGCAAAATGACATGTTCTTGGATTGGTTCGTACACTCGGCCATAAAGTCTTCTCCTCTAGTTCGATAATGCCACTTTGGTTCGACTAGTGAACGCGAAGCGCGATCGTGTTCCTCGAATGCGCCCCAACGTCGCGAGGCCGTCGAAAGTGACGCGTCGAGGAGTTCGACGGCCCATCGGTTTCGGTAACAGTGTCGCAAGCCCTCGTATAATGTTTCAGGATTTCCGTGGAGCAACAAGGGGGGGCCCCGCGGCGTTCACGGGGCGCGGTAGCGAATGGGGTCGCTGACCTTGTTTTCCGCGAATCCTCGCAGACGCAGCAAGCACGCGTCGCAACTGCCACAAGAAACCCCCTCGGGCGACGGAGCATAGCAGCTGGTCGTGAGGCTATAATCAACCCCCAGCGTCAAACCGCGGCGGATGATCTCGCCCTTGCCAAGGTGCATCAAAGGGGTATGAATGGTGATTGGGCACGTCTTTTCCACTCCGCCCTTCGTGGCCAAGTTGGCCATGGTCTGAAAAGCGGCGATATACTCCGGGCGACAATCCGGATAGCCGCTGTAGTCCAGCGAGTTGACCCCGATGAAGATGTGACCGGTGGAGAGCGTTTCCGCCCAAGCCAAGGCAAAAGAGAGAAAAATGGTATTCCTGGCTGGAACATACGTAACAGGAATCCCGCACCCAATATCGTCCACTGACTTGGCTTGCGGCACCTCCCAGTCGTCGGTCAAGGCGGATCCGCCGAACTGTCGCAGATCGATGTCGCAGACCACATGACGGGCAACTCCCATGCGATCCCCGATCTCCAACGCCGCGTCCACTTCAGCCGCGTGACGTTGTCCATACCGGAACGTCATCGCATACGGCTCGAATCCTTCGTCGCGTGCAATCGCCAGGGTGGTGGTTGAATCGAGGCCGCCACTTAACAAGACAACGGCTCGTTGGGTTGCGTCCACGATCATGCCCCTCTCGTCCGGAGACTCCTAAAAACTCAAACTGTAAGCTTCGCGTCTCGACTAGCTGGTAAAGCCCGGCTTTCGGCGCCTTTTCGGCCATGACCGCACCCGTCACGGGTTCAAATTCGATCCACCTGGACACGACCTGAAACCAGGGCTTTTCCAGCGTCTGGGCCGTTCGAAGGGCGCGAAACGCTTACACTTTGAGTAAAAACCGGGCGCGACACCTTATATACCGGTCGCGGATGATGTTGTTCGCCGCGAGTCCGACCAACGGGAGGACGGCTTGCGCGGGACCGCGTTCCACCCGGGCCTATCCGACCGCCTGAAATACATGCGACGAGCCTCCGAGCCGTCGGGCGAGTCTGTCAAGGGCGTCCGAAGGGCCGCCGTCGATCCGAGATCGGCCCGCGACTCAGTTTCGGCCCGGACTCTTGGAAGCCGAGTCTAGTTCTCCACCGCGTCAAACGCGCCCGGGAAGTGCTCGATGCTGGGGCGGCGAACATTGTCCGGCCAAGTGACGGCGACGACATCAAAGCGAGCGGCGGTGTTCAATAATCGATGCCGTTTCATGTAGGCCAGTGCGGTGCGTGTAACGCGGCGTTGCTTTTGGCGATTCACCGCTTCGGCGGGATGCTCGTATTGACCGGAACGGCGTGTTTTTACTTCAACGAAGATGATGGCCCGACCGTCGGTGGCGATCAGATCGATCTCGCCAAAACGGTCGCGATGGTGGCGCGCGATGATTTGGTATCCGGTTCGCCGCAGAAACCGAGCGGCAGCCCGCTCGCCTCGTTCGCCCAGCGAAGCGCCGCGACGGCGAAACCGATCAACAAGGTGAAAACACATGATACCGCTGGTTGACCAACCGTGACACAAGGCGCTCCTGACGGCCCTTATCGGCGACGCTCCTTGAGCCGGACGGCCTTTCCGACACGATCACGCAGGAAGTATAGTTTGGCGCGTCGCACCACGCTCGATTTTTTCACGACGATATCCCCGATGCGTGGCGAGTGCAGAGGGAATTTTCGTTCCACCCCCTCGCCAGCCACGATGCGCCGCACGGTGAACATTTCGCGGGTCCCGCTACCGCTGCGGGCAATCACGGTCCCGGTGAACACTTGCGTCCGCTCCTTGCTTCCTTCCAAGATTTTTGTATGTACATCGACCGTGTCGCCAATCTCAAAGAAAGGCACGTCATCTTTCATACTGGTCTGCTCGACCTTATTCAACAGTTCTTGGCTCATTGGCTTGTTCCTTGTGTTATACGGTTGTTGGGCAACCATGAGGCGTTTTACAGGTGGTGTTTACCGTGTCGCGGCCGTTCGCGTCAGGCAATCGCACGCACATTGTTGTCATTCGTGATCGCGTCGGGTATATCCCGCCGTGGGCCGGATTCTTCCCGTTGGAACGCGGCCCGGCGCAAGCCGTCCTCCCGTTGGTCGGACTCACCGCGGACAACATCTTCCGCGACCGGCATATTTCAGGCGGTCGCATACGCTCGGGTGG
>JBNJEM010000810.1:0-2909 GCA_051745935.1 Planctomycetota bacterium | reverse complement strand
ATAGTATAGTGGTGGGGGGCGTCGGGCACGGAAGTGGCTATCGCGTATTGGGGGAAGAAAAAACCTCGGACACGCACCCGTCATGTTCCGTCCCACGTGTCGTGACGGCCCGGCGGCGGCCCCCCAACCGGCGAATACGCATGGCATGGCGGCTTCGGCGGATGGCGGCTTGAACACTCAGTGACGACACTCAGTGACCAAACCTCGTTCCGCTTTCGCGCCCCTTGGATGAGGGGGCGGTTTGACTGGTTTTGTCATGGCGTTTGATGTCCCGTTTGAGTGTCGGCCGCTGGGTGGGACATGGCCTGTTTTATACGTCAGGCGCTCGAATTCGTCCGGTTGGAAAGCTGCCCAACGCAAGCCGCCCCCCCGTTGGCCGGTCCGGGGACGGACAAAGTCATTCGCGACCGGCAAACCTTGATTTGGTGGAAAGGAACCCCATGACGAAACGTTTGGCAGTCGTACTGGCCGCCGGCCAAGGGACCAGGATGAAATCGGACCTGCCCAAAGTGCTCTGTCCGGTGCTGGGGCGACCGATGATCCATTTCGTGCTCGACGCGCTTCATGCCGGAAAGGTTGATCGGATTCTCGTGGTCGTGGGCTACCGGTCCCAATTGGTGCGCGACGCGCTCGCGGATCAGAGCCACGTGGAGTTCGTCGAACAGAGGGAGCAGTTGGGCACCGGCCATGCGGTAAAAATGTGCCGGGAGCACCTGGTCCAGCATGATGGGCCCGTGTTGATTCTCACCGGAGACTCGCCCTTGACGCAGGCCGAATCGATCTCGACCCTGTTCCGCGAATTCGAATGTTCGCGTCCCGCTTGTCTGCTGGGTACCCTGCACAAGGAGAACCCCAGCGGGCTGGGACGCGTCGTGCGAGACACCGAGGGCGAGTTCGAGGCGATTGTCGAGGAGAAGGACGCGTCCGAGGCCCAACGTGCCGTGACGGAAGTCAACATGAGCACTTACATTTTCCAGGCGGAAAAACTGGTTCAGGCACTCGATCAGCTGACCAATGCCAACCAACAGAACGAGTACTATCTGACCGACTGCCCGGGGATTTTGAAGCTGGAGGGCGAAAGGGTGGAAGCGTTGCCGGTGCTCAAGCCCTGTGAGGCCTTGAGCGTGAACACGCTCGAAGAATTGGCCATGGTTGAATCAGAAATCCAAAGAATGGGGCTTTAGATGCGCGAACTGAAAATCTTCTCGGGCCAGGCGAACCAGCCCTTGGCCCAAGCCATTTGCGGCTTTTTGAACATACCCCTCGGTGCCATCTCCTTGGGAAAATTCCCGGATGGCGAAAACTTCTGCAAAATCGAAGAGGACATCCGGGGCCGTGATATCTACCTCGTCCAGCCCACGTGCCCGCCGACCAACGAGACCCTGATGGAGCTGCTAATCATGCTCGATTGCTGCAAGCGGGCGAGCGCGGCGCGAATCACGGCGGTGATACCCTATTTCGGGTACGCGCGCCAGGACCGAAAAGACGAAGGCCGGACGCCAATCACCGCGAAGCTGACAGCCAATTTAATCTCGCGAGCAGGCGCCAACCGGGTCCTCGCCATGGACCTCCACGCCGCCCAGATTCAAGGGTTCTTCGACGTACCCGTTGATCATCTGTACGCGGCCCCCGTTTTGAACGAACATTTCCTGGAACTGGGACTGGCCGATGACGATATCGTGGTGGTCAGTCCGGATGAGGGAAGCATTAAAAGGGCGAGCCGGCACGCGAAGCAGCTGGGAGGACGATTGGCAATCATCGACAAACGCCGCACCAACGCCATGGAAACCACCCAGGAAACCATCATCGGCAGTCCGGTGAAAGGCCGCGCGGCCCTCGTGTTCGACGATCTCATCAGCACGGGGGGGTCCATTTGCGGCGCCGCCGAACTCATCCATCAAGCGGGAGCCCGGGAAATCCATGTCGCCGCCTCCCACGGGCTGCTCTGCGGCCCGGCCATTGCCAACATTCAGGCGGCCCCCATTACCAGCATCGTCATCACCAACAGCATCACCCTCCCCCCCGACCGCATCGTTCCCCAAATCAAGGTCCTGAGCGTGGCCCCCTTGCTGGCCGAAGCCATTAAGCGAATCCACCACGATCAGTCGGTCAGTGCCATGTTCTGCACCGAGGAAGAGCAGTGAGTGAATGAGTGCCAGTGGGCTGCCATACCAAAACGGGGCATCAGCCTCCACCGGCCACGGGATGACACGCCAAAAGGTTTCGCGCCCCCCCACCAACGTTTCGTGCCCACCGCGGAACGGGCCCGCACGTTCACCCCTCCTGGGACTCCCGCCGAAACACGGCCACCACGTCCTCCACCGGCACCACGAAGAGCTGGTTGTTCGGCTCAAAGTCGACGGGCACGGCGTTCTTGGGATGAAACAGAATTCGGTCGTACTGCCGTAGCGGCACGTTTTCATCATGCTCCACTTGCGTTGATATCGTGACCACCCGCCCCGTGATCGTCGGAATTTCGGCGGCGTCCGGCAGAGCGATCCCGCCTTTGGTTTCCCGTTTGGGTTCGTCCTTACGGACCACCACGCGGGCCCCAATCGGCTCCACGTATTCCAATACCGGCTTGCGCGACTTGCCCATAACCAACCTTCCACACCGCCGTGTTGATCGCGAACGCAAAGTTTCGACTATATCGCCTCCCCGACTCCCTCGCAAGAGACCCGCCCCCGCGGACTGCTCCACCCTGGGAAGCTAAGCCGTGACATGGACTCAGGTTGGGTCACGGCTGCAAGACAGCCAGCAACGCGACGTTCGCCTTCCCCACTTTCCGCCCCCCCCAAGGCGGCAGGGCCGCCAACCAAATAGGGACCCCGCACAGGGATGGTGCGCTCCCGTTGGTCGCTCACGTCAACGATGCGCGCGCCGCGCCCGCATGTTACCCCCTAAGACTC
>JBNJEM010000809.1:0-2915 GCA_051745935.1 Planctomycetota bacterium | reverse complement strand
GCCACAACATCGCGTATTAGAGCTTCGTTGACTTGCATGGGACTCGTTTTCTCTAATTAAAGGCCTGCTTGTCTTTTTACAGCCCGTCACAAAACCGCGCTCCCGCTTCCAAAACCCCTTGGATTACGGGACGTCCGCATGGTTTTGTTATGGGTTCCGAGTCTCGGTTATACCGGTCACGCCCGAGCGGGTCGGGCGCACGCTGATCACTCATCGGTTCGCTGATATACGGCGGCATGACCCACATGCACCTGGTCGACCATGCCGACGATGAGGGTATCGATTGGCATGTTTTTGGTTTCGGGGGTCAGGCGGGCACTGGAGCCCTGCGAGACCAACACGAAGTCCCCCACCCCGGCGCCCAGCATGTCTATCGCCACGAAGGTGCGGCCCGTGGTCACCAACCGATCCCGCGTTTCCGCGTCGATCCGATAGGGTTCCACGATCAGTAGCTTGTAGCCGACGATTGACTGGACTTTCTGAGTCGACACCAGCGCACCCGTCACCTTGGCAACAAACATTGCTTTTATCCTTCCAACAGTTGCCGTGTTTGCCGTGCCACGATCAACTCTTCGTTCGTCGGCACGATCCAGATTTGCGAGCTGCCATGGGAGCCGCCGATCCGGCACTCCCCGGAGGCATCGCGATTGGCGTCCTCGTCCAGCACGATTCCCAATTGATCCAAGCCCGCGCAAACTCCCCGCCGAACCCCGCCGCTGTTCTCGCCAATTCCTCCGGTAAAGACCAAGGCATCGAGTCCTCCGAGTTCGACCAGCAACCCCCCGAGGTGCCGGCGAGTTTCCGTCACGAACACATCGATCGCGAGTTGGGCGGAGGAATGTCCGTCGGCGGCCGCTTGTTCCAGGTCACGCACGTCGCCGCTCACGCCGCTCAACCCCAACAAGCCGCATTTGTTGGCCAGCGCGTCCAGCACCTGCTCCAGCGACTGACCAGTCGCTCGCATGATCACCGGCAGCCCGAATGGATCAAAGTCGCCGATCCGATTGTTGTGGGGCAGCCCCGACTGAGGACTCATCCCCATGGACGTGGCGACGCTCTTCAGGCCGCGAATTGCACACAGGCTGCTGGAGCCGCCCAAATGGCACGAAATGACGCGGGCGTCGTCGCGTTGCATGAGTTCAGCGGTCCGCGTGGCAATATAGCGGTGACTGGCGCCGTGAAAGCCCCATCGCTTGACATGGTACTGGTCGCCCCACTCCCTGGGCGCGGGATAATATTTGAGCCGGTCGGGCACCGTGGCGTGAAACCCGGTTTCGAACGCCGCCACCAAGGGGATATGGGGCAACTCCCGGGCCAACAACCGCATCGCTTTGATGTAGGGGGGGTTGTGGGCCGGCGCCACGTCGCTCATCTCCTCCATCGCTTGCAGTACGTCTTCATCGACCCGCCGCACCCCGCTTTTTCGCCCGCCGTGCACCGCTTTGAAGCCAATGGCGGCGACTTCAGCCGCATCTTGGAGGCACCCCTGGCCGGGATCGGTCAGCTGCTCCAGACACTGCCGGACCGCCACGGCATGGTCCGGCACCGGCGCGGCGCGTTGCTGACGCCGGCCGTCGATCTCCACGAAACACGGGCTCTCCGTCGACCCGATCCGTTCCACGCCCCCGCGCGCCATTTGACGCTCGTCCGACATGTCGAACAGCCGGTACTTAAAGCTTGTCGATCCTAAGTTGGCCACTAAGATCTTCATGATCCTCGCTCCTTTATCCTGCCAGCGTTCAAGCGGATGGATTCGCGGACGCAAGATGACGCGGGTTCGTCGGATCAGGCGAGGAAGACGTCCATCAGCCCTTCAGCCGGTCGCGGGATCACGTGGCTGCTCATCAGTTCCCCTACCTGAGTCGCCGCGTTCGCCCCGGCTTCCACCGCGGCCCGCACGCTGCCGACATCGCCCTCCACCACGGTGGTCACCAAGCCGCCTCCAATGCCCACTCGCTTGACAATCTGGACGCTTGCCGCCTTCGCCATCGCGTCGGTGGCCTGGACCAATCCGACCAACCCGCGTGTTTCGATCAACCCAATTGCGTTTTGCATGGTCTTAGTTTCCTTGTCGCTGTCTAGCCTTGTTGCTTCATAGCCTGGTTGTACGTCGCCGGACGTTCTGGTCACCCCGTCAGCATGCCCCGCTTGCTCATTCCCGCGGCCACGGACTGAAACGTGAGAGCCCGAAGGGAGTTGACTACTTGGCCACCGGTTTTTTGCTTGGAGGTGGCAACACCACGCCCAGCTCCTCGTGCGGGCGCGGAATAACCTGCACGCTGACCACTTCGCCAATCCGGGCCGCGGCGGTGGCTCCGGCATCGGTGGCCGCCTTCACGGCCGCCACATCGCCCGTGACAAACGCCGACACCATCCCGCTACCGGCCTTGTCCCACCCCATGAACTGGACGTTCGCGGCCTTGATCATCGCATCGGCCGCCTCGAGCAGAGCGACAAAGCCCCTCGTCTCGATCATGCCCAACGCTTCCATTTGTTTTGCCATCTGAGCCAATCTCCCATTTGAAGTAACTACGTAGCGTGTTGTTTTTTCGTCGCGCGACGCGAACCGGCCTCGTCCGGCCAGGCATCACGCGCCACTGACCATTCCTCGGGCGGCAAAGCCGCCAACCCAACCGGCAGGTCACCCTCAGCTGGTCCCCTGGCTCCCTTGAGCGCTCCGTTCACCACCGGTCGCTCCGTTCACGACGCCGGATCCCCGGGCACGCGCATCGCGCGACGCGCGTCTCGAACCCGCCCTCCGCCGCGGCATTCCTCGCTAGTCCCCAGCGGCTGTCCCGTTGCCGCCCCCTCTGATTTATACTGGTCGCGGATGACTTTCTCCGCCGCGAGTCCGACCAACGGGAGGACGGCTTGCGTCGGGCAGCTGTCCACCCGGAAAAATCCAACCGCCTGAA
>JBNJEM010000808.1:0-2921 GCA_051745935.1 Planctomycetota bacterium | reverse complement strand
GCAATCACGCCGGTGGGGGCGTTCGTGTCCATGGCCCAGTAGCCCATGTCCATGATATGACACGCCATATCACCAAGGGCTCCCGTGCCGTAGTCCCACCACCCGCGCCAGGAAAACGGCGCAATTCTAGGACTGTAATCGACCCAGGGCGCGGGACCGATCCATTGATCCCAGTCGATCGCCGGCGGCACCGGTTCCTGGGCGGGCGGCGTCTTGAATCCCTGCGGCCAAATGGGACGGTTGGTCCACGCATGGACCTCTTTCACCTTGCCCACGATGCCCGCCCGAATCAGTTCGACACAGCGGCGCATGTGATTGTTCGCGTGAGCCTGATTCCCCATCTGCGTTTTCACCCCATTGCGCTTGGCAAGTTGAGCCAGCATGCGGGCTTCCCAAATCCCATGCGTGAGCGGTTTCTGGCAATAGACATGTTTCCCCTGTTGCATGGCCAGCACCGACGCGTGGAAGTGGTGATGATCAGGGGTGGAGACCGTGACCGCATCGACCTTGTCGCCCATCTCCCCCAACATCTGGCGATAGTCGGTGAAAAAGGCCGCGTCAGGGTAATGGCCCCGCGTGCCCGCCGCGCCCTTCAATCGCCCTTTCGCCGAGTCCAGTTTCTTCGCGTCCACAATGTCCACCAAGGCCACGACTTCGAACCCGACGTTTTCGGATTGCCGGATGTCCGAACGACCCTTTCCACCTGTACCGATCCCGGCGAGTGCCAACTTTTCCAGCCGCCCCCAGGCCCGGCTCGGAATGAAATAAAAGCCGGCCGCGGCACCGATGGTCGCACCAGCCATCTTTCCGAACCGGCGACGTGAAATCGAGGTGTGGTTTCGAGATCGATCGTTCATCTCATTAATCCTTTCGTCAAGTAAGGCAGGTTTCAGACGTCGTACAGCCGAGAATCCCCCGAGACCTTGCCCATCGCCAGCGGAGTCTTCCGCCGCGAGTCCGGCGGCCGGGAAACGCACCGCGTGGGGCGCCCTTCCACCTAGAAGATTCTAATCCACCAACGGCACGAAACTTTCCCCATCTTACCTCTAATTTGTCGCCGTTGCACGAGGCCACCGCCACGTAAGTACGAAAAAGAACGGAACCAGCGAGCCGAATCTGTTGTCGCGGAACCGGACAAACGGGTGGGTGACGGTCACGGTTTTGGAGGCCTTGACTTCGCTATCGAGGCGAAGACGTCCAAAACGCCATCAGGATCTTCGCCAGGATCTGCTCGCCATACTCGTTGGCATGTACTCGATCACGATAGAAACGATGAGGATGCACGTTCGACGAGCGGATGTATTCGGCCCACGGTGTGGTCATATCCAAATAAGCGCATTGCTCTTCGGCCGCTAACTGGCTTAACCGTTTCCCGTACTCCCCCGTTCCCGAATGCTTAGCCGCGGCCAGTTCTTTTGGGTCGCGCGGATCCGCCGTTCCGAACACTCCGGTTGCCAACATTATTTCCACGTCCGGCAATTCCGCTCGAAGTTGATGGATCACATCTCGAATGCTCTCGATATCCCGCTGACTGATCCCGCCAATAAAGACAAGGTCCGGCTTGCGCGGAACCACGTGCTTACCAATTCGGTTCTCTTTCCGGTAGTGCTGACATCCACCACCACCTCGCACGTAAACGGTTGCTTCAATCTCCGCCTCGGGATACGCCTGGCTCAATTTCGCCACCCAACCGGATCGCATGATATCGTTAACGATACTATCTCCCATCGCTAACAATCGCAGCTTACCGCCCTCCCGCAGAATGCGACGCGTCCGCTGCAAATACTTCCAATCTGGATCCGGCGGGGTGAATTCCCCTGGCGGCGTCTCGGCGCGAATTTTCGCAATCTGTTCCAGCGATCTCTCTGGCGTACCAAAAACGTAGTACCCTTCCTCCGGCCTCTCGCGATCCTTCGATCGCCGATCAGGCGGGAATTTGGCCGGCAACGCGCCCTTGTCCGGAAACGTCACCGGGGAATCAGCCATCATGTCCGCCCAGGCATCCATGGACGCTGGAAGCAAGAACGTGATCAGCAACAGACCGATGCATGAACGCCGTGTCATTGTCGGAAACTCCTCATGTCGTACGCGATATACTTCGTATTCCAGTGGTCGCGAAAAAAACCGTCCCGAACGCGGGAAGCGTGGCGAGGCGGCGACGGTTACCATACTTCTTTCAAATTGACGCGTACGCCCTCAATCACCTCGGGCATGATTTCACCGGCGCGTCCGCCGAGCAACGCATAGGAATCACCTCTGAGCACGAATTGCTCCACAATATGAGCGTCAGGATCCACAACCCAGTACTCCGGAATTCCCGATCGACGATACAGCTCCTTCTTCAACACGCGGTCATTGGCCGTCGATGAAGAAGAGAGAATCTCCACAACCAAATCGGGCGTCCCCTCAATCTTCACGGGTGTGATGATGGTTTGATTTTGTTTCAAGATGATAATCAAATCTGGCTGGACAATATCCGTCTCTGACAGCTGCAAATCGGTCGGAGCATTATACACCGCCCCCACTTCCCGTAGCTCAATCTGTGTGTAGAGCTGAAATTGGATACGGCGTGATACTGTTTGATGGTAGGTGCCCGGAGCGGGAGTCACGATATGCTTCCCATCAATAATCTCGTGCCTCCGAAGATCCTCAGGGAATTGCACATAGTCGTCATACGTCAGCTTTTTCGTCGCATTCGTTCTGGAAGGCATATCTGTTCTCTTGACTCGCCCTTGAAGTCTTCGCCGTTACCTCGGCGATCACCCGCCCAACTCTTTGCATAGTATATGCACCAAGCCTTTCCTCAACAACCAAAAGAGTGGACCCTAACGTTGCAAACAGTATATGTAGGACGGGTCTCCAGGCCCGTCTTTTCAGTATATGTAGGACGGGTCTCCAGGCCCGTCTTTTCAGTATATGTA
>JBNJEM010000807.1:0-2928 GCA_051745935.1 Planctomycetota bacterium | reverse complement strand
TCGTGCTCGTACATCGAAACCTTTCTTGAGATGGCACTCTTTGTCAATTCACTGATGAATTCATCCAAACCGAAGCTGATTACACCTCGCACGCTCAAAGGGTTTCGTGATTTCGTGCCGGCGGCGATGATACCGCGGGAGCAAGTCATTGAAACGGCCAAGCGTGTTTATCGTTCGTACGGATTCAGTCCAATCGACACGCCAGCGCTCGAATACCTCGAGATCTTGACCGGCAAGGGAAGTGAAGAGACCGATCGCCAACTTTACCAGTTTGTCGATCATGGCGGTCGCGAGGTGGGACTGCGATTTGATCTGACGGTTCCCCTGGCCCGGTTCGCGGCCCAGCACGTCGCCACGCTGGGCACGCCCTTCAAGCGTTACCAGATCGCGCCGGTATGGCGTGGAGAGAACACGCAACGCGGAAGGTACCGGGAATTCATGCAATGCGATTTCGATACCATCGGCACAACCGGTGTCGTGTCGGATATCGAGGCCACTCTGGTGATCCATGATCTATTTGTCGCCCTTGGATTCTCGCAATTCACCATTCATATCAACAACCGCAACGTGTTGAACGGCCTGCTGGATAAACTTGGCCTCCTTGCGCAATCAACCGTCGTTCTGCGCGCCCTGGACAAACTGGCCAAGATTGGTCCTGAGCGGGTCATGCGGGAGATGGAGGCGGAAGCGGGGGCAACACGATCACAAGCTGGCGAAGTGCTCAAACTCGGTGAACTATCGGGCGCTACCGATCACGTCTTTCGCCAGCTCGATACGCTGTTGGCCGGAAGCGAGATGGGGAAAGCGGGCCTGGAAAACCTGCGGCAAGTGTTTGACGGCGTCCGCGCGGCGGGCGTGCCCGTGCAGCGAACCAAGCTGGACCTGTCGATCGCACGCGGGCTGGACTACTATACCGGCATCGTTTTTGAAACGTTTCTGGCCGCGCTTCCCAACATTGGCAGCCTTTGTTCCGGTGGACGCTACGATAATCTCGCCGGAGCCTACACGAAACAACAGTTACCGGGCATCGGGGCCTCGTTGGGGGTTGACCGACTTTTGGCAGCCATGGAAGAACTGGGGTTAATTCAGAGGACGGCCACGCCTGCTCCCGTATTGCTCACTTACTTCGATAAAGACCATCGCGACACCTATCTGTGGTTGGCTACTCAATTGCGCGCGGCGGGAATCGGCGTCGAATTCTACCCGGAGCCGAGGCGCCTCGGACAACAGCTGAAATACGCCGATAAACGGGGGTTTCAGTTGGCCCTGATTGCCGGCCACGACGAGTTGGCGGACGGCGTTTGTCAAATCAAGGATCTGCAATCGGGCGAGAGCCAAACGTGGGCATTGCAACCCGATGCCGAGCCACTCATCGCGGCCATTCGCGATCGACTGGGTCAACGCCCATAAGGGCAAGCTCGCGGCCCACCGCCCCAGCGACCCATGCCGGTTATAGGAATTGAGCGAAATAGCCAGCCCTGGCGTCATCCAGAACGATTTGATATCAACACCGGCTCCCCCCTGCCAGGACACCGTGAGGTATCCTTTTCTTGTGCTCTGATATGCTCGTTTTTCCGTGATCCAGCACGAGCCGCTGGAAAACACATCAGTGGACGAGGTGAGTACTTTCCATCTGCCCACTCGTTGTCAAGCATTGAAACAAAAGGCGTCATTCGTAATGGAAACTGCTAAAGATGTCATGCGCACTGGGGTTGTAACGATCGGCGCGAACGCAACGTTGTCAGAAGCGGCGAGGACCTTACTGGAACACAAAATCAGCGGATTGCCGGTCACCGACAACTCAAACTTCCTTTTGGGCGTTATTTCGGAATTCGCGTTGTTGACCATCTCATACAACGCGTTCAGCAGCAAACAATTAGTACAGGATCACATGACAACCCATGTAATCAGCGTGAGTCCCGACGCTTCTTTGAAAGAATTGGCGGACACATTCATACTCCACCGTATTCGTCGACTGCCCGTGACCGAAAATGGCCGGCTCCTTGGAATGCTCAGTCGCCGCGACTTGCTTCGCGCCGCGCTCGATGCCGGCCAGCCAATCTGCGAGACAGACGCCGTTGGAACTTAGAAGCCAACCAGTAACAACACGAATGTGATGAAGCCTCTCTGGCAGGAACCGGCGAGACGTGGCGACAGAGGCGTGCCGGCGGATCGCGTGACGCCTGTCCACCAATCATATATACCAGTCGGGGATGACTTTGTCCGTCGCGAGTCCGACCAACGGGAGGACGGCTTGCGTCGAGCAGCTTTCCATCCGGACAAATCCGACCGCCTGAAGTATAACTGGCCACTTCATAACTCATTTCATGCCGGCTATGTCGCCATGCGAACCGCCCGAATTCTACTGTTGATACTCTGCTCTTACCTGGCGGGCTGGATCACCGTCGATCTCTTGGTCCCGTTTGTGCAGAGAAGCCGCGATAGGCGAACCACGCCCACGTATTCCAAAACCGCGTCGCAAGCGGACCCCAACGACCTGGCCCCGCAACCCTAGTTTTGGCGATCGTTCCCCCTCCACCGCTCAGCCACGCAACCGATCCCACCTTGCCCCCTCGCCCTATGATTCCGCCCGCGCTCGACTTGGGCTGTCTCGGAACCTGGACTAGCTTGTGACGGCTCAAAGCTAACACTTCACGGTATCATTTCGCCTGATCGGCCTGGCGTTCATCGTGTCGTGTCCGTGGACCTGAAGGGGAGGCGGGCACGAGCAACATGGACAGCTGCAGCAACGTCACGAGATCGAGCGCGTTGTGGTGTAATACACCGCGAATCAACCAAGCGTCCCCCGAACGGACGAAGTCGTGGTAGGCAGAGGGAATTTCACGCCCTGGAATATCACCGGTTCTTCGCCGCCGACAAACATGACGTTCCAACGTTTGCAGCTTACAATCGGGCAGCTGGCATTTC
>JBNJEM010000806.1:0-2932 GCA_051745935.1 Planctomycetota bacterium | reverse complement strand
CACCGCGTGGACTGCCCCCATGCGAGAGTCCGAAACCGTTTCCCTTAACGTGCTTCCTTGTCGGTAAACGGCAAATAACAGCGCTGAGGGCAAGCCCACGGTAGGCAATCCCGGGTATTGCCTGTCGATCGTCAGAAAGATTACGTACAGTTACTCTTGTGCGTGTATATCCGACTCTCGGAAAGACGATCTGTAGCCCCGCACACGCATGGATATCTCGAAAGCCCCCGCAAAACGTGGGGGCGCGTACTTGGTAAGAGTGATTCCGGCGCCGAGCCTGATCGGTTATTCTCAGTCCCCGGATCAGTCGCGGATTGAGGGGGAAAGGAAACTTCGCGGCGCCAGCGGCGCGGGCGTGACGTTGACGAACTGGACGCTTCCGGTCTCATTCGCGGGCGACTTCAGAAGCGGTGCCAGAAGGCGTATGCGGCCGCGGCATTACTTCACGGTGGCAACCCGGCTGATTTCGAGCACGCGTTGAACCTTGCCAATGATGTTGTCCAACAGTTCGATGAAAACGGACGTCTGTACTCGACGGCCGACTCGATTGCCGCGATCAGCCTGATGAGAGAACTCGAGGCCGCCCAGATTTTCGGGCTCGCGAGTAAAGCCGTGGTAAACGGTCTTGAGTGTTCAATGGTCGACGCCTATACGATCCCACAAATTGAAACGATCGAGTGCGTCGAGGGAGCCATCCGGTGTGAAGCGATGATGGAAGTCTGCGACGAAGGTAGGGGCGGCGTACCGATAGAGGTTGCCCTGGAAAAGGACGAAGAGCAGTGTCGGCAATTCCACGCGGGGGATGCGGTGGACTTGGTGATTGCGCTGCCGGAAGGCTACAGGGCGGGCGATCTGGCGTGGGTCTTTCTACCCGATGCTCTGTCGCGCGTCGTCGGTGGAGGCCAATCGCGGCGATTTCCCGTCGACTTCCGCGGTAAGGATCAGTTGCGAATCCCGCTCGCGGTAACATCCACGATAACGTTCACGGCCGACGGAATCCCAGGTCCAAACCACCTCATTGTCTGGCTGCGCAACATGTTTGAGGAGGAACGAGCCGGCACCTCGGGCCCCGTCGAATTCACAATCAGCATTGGCGAGCCTCTCGTGTTTCAGTAGGGCAGTGAATCGCGCCAACGATTTCTTGGGCCTATGGCAGGTCTTCGTATAGTCAACGAACTGGACATTGCGGAAGCTCGAGAAAAGCTCTGGCGGGAGTTTCTCGCAGGCAACGTCGCTTGAGCCATTGTACAGCGACAATTATTTTTCCCGGTTAGCGACAATTAGAATTCCCGGGTTCGGGAGCCGGCGGGGAGTCGCCGGACGGCCGGTTTCAGCCCAACCTGTGTCGCTTCGGGGGCATCAAGCTCGATTTCAACCTTTAGTCTTGAGACGAGCTGGTGTCGTCGAGCAGTCAGTAATGCAGAGCATCGATCCCGAGCGCCGGTGCTCATGGGACGCGACATGCGTCCCGAAGATCGTATCGGGGGATCGCCGAAATGGAAGATGGGGTGTGACAGCGCACACATACTTGACCTTGCGCGAGCCGGCGTGATATTTTACAGCCCGTAACAAGACTTGGTTCACACCTCCAAAACTGACTGGATAACAGCAAACCTGCAAGGTCTTTTTCTTATCGGTTCTTGTGTCGGTTTTGCCTCGCCCCTTGTTATGTCGTGCAACCGCTGTAGGAACCAAGTACCAGATAGTCGGCGATGCAACTGACAGATGACCGTTTCCGGGGAATCGGCGCAAGGTTGGGGGATGGGATGACTCGAGATTCAACACAATGGAACCATCTATTCTTAACGGGGGTCGCTTGCGTTGGGAAGACAACGGTCGGAAGAGAATTGGCGCGGCTGCTCAGGGTCAATTTCTTCGATCTTGACCATGAGATTGAGCAGTTCTTTGGGGCCAGCATTGCACAACTGCAGAGTAGATGGGTCACGGCTTACTCATACCGGCTTGAGGCCGCAAAGGCACTGACGCATGTGCTTTCCGTTCCAGAAAGTCAGGACAGTGTCATCGCGATGCCGCCGAGTGGTCTCATGACACCATACCTTCGCATTATCAGGAAGTCGGGTGGCATCGCAGTAGTAATCGCCGACACGCCCGAAAACATTCTAGAACGGATCACGTTCTATGATACCGAATCGAGGTTGATCGAGAAAACACTGACAGTTGATGAAAAGCCTCTTTACTTGCGGGAGATCAAGAAGGACATCACGTACTTTCGAAGGAGCTATGCGCGTGCTCATTTACGGGTTGACATTTCGGATTTGACGCCCACAGATGCGGCATACCGCGTGAAGGAAGCGATAGAGGCGTACCCAGGGCTACAAACGGGATCGTATGAGTCTGAGGACGCTGACGCACGCGGTTTCCGGTAATTGTAGATGCGTAGACGGTACTCCTGGCGGTCGACAGCGGGTATGAGAATGAGACTCGTCGAGTTTTCCACGTTCCCTGGTTTGTTGGCCGACCAAATGGGGGCAAAAGTGCACCGCCGTGGTCCGCACGGGCAAACTGAGAACAGGATGCAAGCTCCAGGAACAGCCGCTTTTGAACGGCGGGGATCATCCACAGGATGCAGGAGAGGTACAAAGCCGCAGCAATTTCCCAGACTATGATGCCAACTGTTACGACAATTAGAATTCCCGGATCCGGGAGCCAACGGGGAGTCGCCCCGAAAACGCCAGCTGACCGGTCTGCAATCCAGCGGAGGTTGCGTTCTGCAAAAGGCGGCCCTGGCGGAACACGGGACAAAGGGGAAGTCAGGTTTCCACTGCATTGCAGTACCGTTCCGCATGGCTACAGGGCTGCTGTGTCGTTGAGGCAGCCCTCGGAGCAGAGGCCGTGGAAATCAGCCGAGCCGCACCCGCACCAACAGCTCATTGACGGCTTCGCGATCACGCTCTTCAGGAAGCTCCGAGTC
>JBNJEM010000805.1:0-2936 GCA_051745935.1 Planctomycetota bacterium | reverse complement strand
GGAAAGCTGCCCGACGCAAGCCGTCCTCCCGTTGGTCGGACTCGCGGCGGAGAAAGTCATCCGCGACCGGTATATATTTCAGGCGGTTGAATTCTTCCGGGTGGAAAGCTGCCCGACGCAAGCCGTCCTCCCGTTGGTCGGACTCGCGGCGGAGAAAGTCATCCGCGACCGGTATAAGGGACGTTGGATCCCCGGCTTCCCCTTAGTCGGCAGCGGCCCTCATGCCGTCCATTTTCTGGCCCAGCTTCACCCAGCTTGTGCCATCCCTGGCCATCGATGGTGAACGTCATCCTAGCGCGCCGAGGAGACGGATGCAAATGGGGCCGAGCGGACTTGGGCCCCGGACGTTCCAGAGCCTGTCGGGAACCCCGCTTGTGGCGGTCCGATGGTCGGCCCCGGACCGCCCACGTCGATGGCCGCAATCGAGCCTCGCTTTCCAGGCACGAACATCAGCCCGCCGCCATCGACCTGGACGTGGCGTGGGCGCCTGCGGCTCGTGTAGGATAGAAGCGACTGTCGGTCAGGCGGATCAGCTCCGGTCCGCCAATTCGCACTCGCAAGCCGAGATTCATGCGAATCTTGCGACCCGGCTCCATGTGTCGCTGATGCGCGACACATGTCAAGAAGTGCAAATGCCGGCGCGAGAAGTTGAATTGCAGAATAGCGCGCAGGTCGTACTGGTGTTATATTTCAGGCGGTTGGATTTTTCCGGGTGGAAAGCTGCCCGACGCAAGCCGTCCTCCCGTTGGTCGGACTCGCGGCGGAGAAAGTCATCCGCGACCGGTATATTCTGCGTTGACAACGCAAGGTAAGGCACCACGACGCATTCATATTTTCCCACCTAAATGCTTGCTGTGCCGAGTTTTTCGTGATAAACTCGCCTGCGGCGCGCGTTCTTTTGTGAACTGCCTCCAAATCGCCACGTCGGGCGCGCTCAAGAATTGAATAGTTCGGCGGCAATTTAGCTGTAGGCTGGGTTGAACCAGGCACTACGTGTAATCAGATAATCAGACGTTCGACGGACGGACCAGATGATCATGGAACACGTGTGTGGCCAGCCAATAACCCGAGGTGTGGGATGAAAAGCATCGCCGACCAGTTGCCCCCCGAGATCGCCCGACAAATTCACCCCGATCGGCGCAAGAACGAGGCGGGCTACTGGGCTGTCCGCGACCAACTTCTGGAGCAATACCGGGACCAATGGATTGGGTTTGCCGATGGACGGGTGGTCGCCTCCGGAACCAGTCCCGTGACCGTGTTTCACGAGGCCGAGGCGACCGGACTGCACCCTTTCTTCATCTGCGTGGGTAGGGAAGAAGAAACCTGCCGCATCCGTGGCGTTACGTTTTCGTATGACGCCGATTATCCCGGTGAAGCCTTGCCGGTGACCAGCGTGAAGTTCCGGCGGGCCAGTGGTTCTCCGGGAGTTGTCTTGGATCGAGTGATCCCCGATACAGGGGCGGATGCAAGCGTCTTGCCCTGGGCCGATTGTCAACTCCTTCAGCTCACTCCGAGTTTGGGCGTGCAAGGTTTGATCAGTGGTGTTGCCGGAAGTTCGTCGGCGACGCTGGCATTCCAGGTTTGGGCCCAGCTGGACGCGCAAGATTATCCGTGCCGTCTGCAAGCGGACTTTGTCGGAAGCGAACGCATCCTGGGCCGAGACGTTCTGAATCGTTTGGAGATTCTGTTTCGCGGTCCTGTCGGTGAAATCATCGTCAATCCGTGATGACACTGGAATACGCTGCCGAACCAATCGTTCCACCAGATGACGGCCGCAATTGGGGTTTGTGGGAGTTCACTGCGTCTCAGCGCGGCGGCCGCGGCTGAGCTTTAGCGATATGCGACTACCCCACTCGCGTTCCCACACATCGAATCGAACACTGTTCAATGGCCACTACTTGGAAACAAGCCGACGTCTTCCCGATCATCGCGCAACTGATCCGTGACATCCACTCGAAGGAAAAGGGCTTTGTCACCCACGATCAAATCGCAACGGCATTGCTGGCTGATCCTGCGGCGGCGAGAATCATCGAACAGGCCCAAGAGGAATCTGATCAAGAGAAAACCATTGAATGGTTCACCCGCAACATGGTGGCATGGTTCAGCGAACGTATTACGGTTGGACAATCGGACTGGGACCATGCCTTTGATCGAACCAAGCTCGATGGCAAATGGGCCTACAAACCAAAAGACAATGACTGATTTGGCGTTTCCTCATTGTTCCGGTAACATCGCCGGCACCGAATCGAATAATTCAAAAGCTCCGGCGGTCATCAAACGGAGTAAACCAATGGTGACCGTATTGAGTGTTTTGGCTTCCATTTTCTCGATACCGGCAAGCGTCGCCACGATTGTCTACAGATCGCGTTGGGATTAGTGGGACAGCGCCACTTCGATACTTCCCCACCGGCCCCGTGCCGGTTGAAGTTTTCCATCTCATTTGTCTTGCCCCGGAAAAGGCCAATGGTCCGAGTCGGTACGCGCCGATTTGAACAGCTCGGCGAACTCCGCCACCAACTCCGGATGCTGGCGGGCCACGTCCCGCGCCTCCCTGGGGTCGCTTTGCAGATCGTACAGTTCGATTGGACGATCCGCTCTCGGACGGACCGCCTTCCACTTGCCCTTGCGGATCGCCTGCTGGTAGCCGCGAGCCGGGAACTCCCAGTAGAGATACTCGTGTCGCGGCTGGGGCTTGCCTTTCAAGGTCGGCAGAAAGGAGATTCCGTCGATGTCTTTCGGCGGCTGGCCCCCCGCCAGCTCCGCGATCGTGGGCCACAGGTCCCAGAAAGCCGATACATGGTCGCTTACCGCCCCAGGCTCGACCACTCTCGGCCAGCGGACCAGAAAAGGCGTTCGAATCCCCCCTTCGTACACCCGCCCCTTGTATCCTCGCAATCCGGCGGTGCTCTGAAAGAAATCCTTGCCGTGCGGCGCGT
>JBNJEM010000804.1:0-2938 GCA_051745935.1 Planctomycetota bacterium | reverse complement strand
CGATTCCTTTCCCGATTCCTTGTTCGAACCCCTCTTGATGTGCAAGGCGTTCCACGCTGGTGACGTACGGCATCTTCAGTTCCTCCTCGATTGATTCAAGCTCATCGCGAAAACGCGCGGCCAGATCGTCCGGCAGTCGCAGAATATAGTCCATGAACCGGAACAACTTGAGTATATACCGGTCGCGGGTGATTTTGTCCGCCGCGAGTCCGACCAACGAGAGGACGGCTTGCGCCGGGCAGCTTTCCATCGGGACACGTTCGACCGCCTGAAATACATCATCCCGCCCGTAACCGCGGGAATACAATTCACGAATGAAGGCCAACTTGAATCGATAGCGTTGCTGGACGTCGCCCCCCGCCTGGATCTTCCGGAGCTGGATTTGCCACGACGCCAATCCGTCGATCACTTGCCCGACTTCGCCCCGCCAGCCGCCGCGCATCCACGCCCCATACTGACTCCACGCATTGTCGGGCGACGTAGGATGCACTACGTTCGCCACAAGGAAGAGGTGGCTCAGCGGGTGAATGAAATCGAGCACCGGTGTGAAGTCACGAAAGCGCTCGCGCCAGATTGTCCAGTTCCAGGGCAGACCATCGCCGAGAAACACACGTGCCCGGCCCTCGAAGAATCGCCGCCGCTTGGCTTCACTCGCCATTTGCCGGCCGAACTCACGCGCGTCGAGTTCCAGCGTTTCACGCAGCGGGAAAAAAAGACCGGCGACAGCCGGTGCAATAACCTTGCGAGTCGGTGACTTCGGCCTGCCCGTCGACCGATTGCAGCGCCCGCTTCCGCGGCCGCACTTCGCACCGCGCGCCGCAGGTCGGGCACTTGGCCCTGCTCGCCTGATCCGCCGCCAGCTCGTTCATCTGCCGCTGCCGCACCGTCCGGCTGAGCTGTTTCCCCAGTTCATGCGCCCGCCCCTCGATCACCGAATAGTGAGGGACACCGCGGATCGAACCGTCCACCCGACTCAGCTCGACCTCGACCTCGATCTCGGCCGCCTCCCGGAGCGACCGCTCCAGCCGTTGCCGCAACCGAGCCCTCCCGCTCGAAATCTTTCGCGTTCGCACAACTTTTTTCCGTCAATCCACCCGCTGCGTCATCCATCATCACACTCCAAAACATGAAAATCCATTCTCCAACCATCCACGACCGACGCAGCTTACCAAATAACCGCAATTTCTCCTATTGACATTTTCCGCCGGTGACAAACAGCGCAAAAGCTGAGATGCACCCGTCGAGCGAGGCCTGTTTCAATCCGTCTTGAAATAAATGGTGAATTCCGGTACAAGCGGTCCGGGCCGCACTCCGAGTCTTTTTGTCTTGAGTCTTCTTGTCTACCCGCAGCCATCCAGAAGATACTTGTAGCCCACCGAGGTTATCATGCGCGTTCCCGCTCTCCTCCTGGCCGCCGGTTGTCTATTGGCTACTCCCACGTGGAGTGCGAACGTCACGTTTCCCTATACAGCGGAAATCTCGGTGGACTCAGCCGCCGTCCGCTGTGGCCCCGGCACGGACTTTTATCCGACCCTGCAGCTTGAGCGGGGAGCCAAGGTGGAAGTCCACCGACACGATCCTGGCGGATGGCTGGCGATACGTCCTCCTGAAGACAGTTTCAGTTGGATCCCCGCCCGTCAAGTGGAGCGGGGTTCGGAAACTCAGGTTGGCAAGGTGCTGATCGAAGGGGCCGTGGCCTGGGTGGGGTCCAGCGCGGTGGATGTCCGCCAGCACAAATGGCAGGTGCGACTGGAGCGCGGCGAACGGCTTCAAATTCTGGGGGAAGAATCCTTGTCGATGGGAGCGGGTTTTGCGACCGAAACCCACTTGAAAATCGCCCCCCCCGCCGGCGAGTTTCGCTGGATTTCAGCCGAGCACGTATCCACGTCCGGCTCGCTGACGCCACCCGTCTCGGCGGACGGGACCGACAGAACCAAGCCGACGCGAAATCATTCGGCGCGGAGTTCAGAACCCGCCGTGGCGAACAAGGCCGTTGCCAAGCGAGACGGAACCTCCCCCGAGGAGCTGACCGATGAAAAGCGGCAAGCCCTGCGAAAACGGATCGACCAGTTGAACCTGGATCTATCAATGTTGGTCTCGGATCAGATTGATAAGTGGGACCTGCAGCCGCTAAAAGAGCGAGCCAACACCTTGGCGGACGCCGTCCAAGGCACGGCTCTGTACCGTCAAGTGCGCCTAATTGCTCATCGCATCCGCGAGTTTGAAACCGTACAACAACGACACCGGCGAGTGCGTGAGCGCGGGGAACGGGATACTGAAACGGCGCGGCGCATCGAACGTCACGGGGTACCAGCCGCCCCGCGAAGGCGTCCAGGGAACGTGGAGCCCACCAACTGGCAGCGAGAGATCGAAGCGTCGCTGGAGAACAACGAGCGAGACAACAACACGCTGGGGAACAACAAGATTGTCGGCACGGGACTCGATAAACCGGTCCCGAAAGAGCGGAAGCCGAGCCCGTCATTTGACGCGGAAGGCTGGCTCATGCCCGTGCACGCGACCCGCCGACTGGCCCCGCCCTTCGCCGTGCTCGACAATCAGGGCCGGGTCATCTGCTATGCTCGTCCATCGCCGGGGTTGAACTTAAGACGCTATGCCAAAAAGCACGTCGGGCTCTTTGGCGACAAGCGGCGTGTTCCGGCTCTCAAAGCTTCCTTGCTGACCGTGACCCGCGTGGTCAACCGCGACAATTGAGCTCGGCTGCCCGGCACGGTAGCCATGAACGGAACGAGCCCCAGGGCAGCCTGGGGCATTCGTGGGCGTTTTCAGTGATCTCGGAAAACCGGCGTCGCGGGGCGGTTAAGCCGTGACGGGGCGAAGACTCGACTAACGCGACAGGAACTCGACCACGGTGTTGGCGTCCACCGGCAGGCTCACGTCTTCCGGCGTGGGCGTGGCCTGAACCGTAATACGAAGCGTT
>JBNJEM010000803.1:0-2959 GCA_051745935.1 Planctomycetota bacterium | reverse complement strand
TCCTCGACAAGTCGCGTGTGATTCATTCCCCCATGCTGCCCTATGTCCGGATGGTAGTGAGCTTGATTGAAGGCAGGAGCGTCAGCCGGAAGGAACTTCAGAACTCCTGACATACCCCTGAATTTCCTTGGGTTTTTCAGGCGTCCCGCCGGAAAAAGTTTTCAGAATTCCTGAGCGGTATTTGGGAATATTTTGCAGCCGTGATGCGTCTATATTATAGAGAAATTGAGACTCTATGTAGGGACGCAAAGTGATGACCGAAACGCAATCAAACGCGGCTCTGTTTGATTCGGGTGAGTTGGCTGGAAATGAAAACCACTATACGCGTACCACCATCAACCGAGCTTTATCCTACGTCGACGATGCGGATATGCGGGTGGTCTTCCAGTGGCATGAACCGCTCTTTCGCTTTGCCATCGATGATATACTTTCTTTGCGATATGTCGCAGTGCAGTTGCGGCTCAGCGGCGCCGCCAGGCAGGCCGAAGTGAGTCGGGCTTTCGGGCACTCCGTAGCAACTCAACGTCGCTGGGAAAACGCTTATCTGTCGCGGGGACTCGAAGGATTGGAGAACGGAAAGCACTCAGGCAGGCCACCAGCGGTCCCAAGGGCGCTCGATGAGATGCTCCGAAAGTGGTTTGATGAAGGGATGACCAATCGCGGCATGGCACGTCGACTGCGGATCAGTGAGGTGGCGGTTTGCAGAGCTCTGAAGCGACTCGGGTTGACACGTCGAAAGCGCGAGTCCGCCGGTTTGCTCTGGCCCGGTGATTCCCCGGATTTGTCGGAGACGCAAGGAGAACATGAAGAACGTGCGGTTGAATGCGGGCCGCAGGCTCTGCCGGAAGAGTCGGTGCAAGGCTGCCTTGAGGACGCTGCGGACGAGGCCAGGAGTAGCGATACACCGTTGGACAGACAAGCTGCAAGTGACTTCTCCACCGAGACAATGGAGTGTCGCTCATTAAGTGTGGTTGCCGAAGAAGAATGTTCAGCGAAAGGAGATAAGCAGTCGGAGCACTTCGGTGGTGTGGGAGTGGAGGGACATGTCCGGGGAAAGGAGGCCGTTCGTCCGGCTGGGGACTTGGACGGAGCTCACGGCGAGACGCCTTCATTCGGAGAGAGCCTGTCCGATGTGTTGGCCAGTTTGGCAGAGCAGGGCGTCACGTTGGACCGAGATCCGGACGACCGGTTTGGAGATCGTGCCTTGGCGCGGCTGGGACAGTTGGACGATGCAGTACCGCTTTTCGGTAACCGGCCGTGCCTGCGACAGGCGGGTGTGTTGTTGGCTATACCATTGCTCGTGGAAAGCGGGCTGCTAGAGGTGTTTTCCGAAGTATATCGACATCTGGGCGCGGCCTTTTACGGGCTGCGGACTACGGTGTTGGTTTTGTTCTTGAGCGCCTTGTTGCGGATCAAGCGGCCGGAACAGTTCAAGGAATTCAACCCGCGTGAATTGGGGCACATCATCGGATTGGACCGCATGCCGGAGGTGAAGACGGTACGGCGAAAGCTGACGTTGATGGCTTTACGCAAACGCGGGAAAGAGGTGATGCACGCGATGGCCCAGCGACGAATCAAGGAAGATCCGGATTGTGTTGCGTTTCTCTATGTGGATGGCCATGTGCGGCCGTATCACGGCCAACATCCGTTGGCCAAAACGAAGAAGTCGCAAGACCAGGTAGCCAAACCGGCGGCGACGGACAACTGGGTGCACGATGCCCATGGAGAACCGCTGCTGGTGGTTCCCAGTGAAATGAATGAAGGTCTCACGCAAGTGCTGGAGCCCGTACTCCGAGATGTCAAGGGACTGATCGGGGAGCGCCGGGTCACCGTGATTTTCGACCGCGGCGGGTTTAGTGCGAAGTTGTTCGCACGACTGGACAAACAAGGGTTCGACGTAATGACCTACCGCAAGGGCAAGGTTCGCCGTTGGCCGGCTTCCCATTTCCGCGAACAGGAAGGGGTCGTCGATGGTAGGGCTTATCGGCGCTGTATTGCGGAACGGAAACGCGTGAAGGTGGGCCGGCTGCGTCCCAAGCGCAAAAAGGGATTTTCGCGTTTGGGCCCTCAATTCCTCTGGATGCGCGAGGTCCGCGTGCTTCGCAGGGACGGGCGGCAAACGTCGATCCTGACCACGCGACAGGACTTGGATGGACTGGAGGTTTCCTATCGCCAGTTTAACCGTTGGCGTCAGGAAAACTTTTTCAAGTATATGGACGCGGAGTACGAGTTGGACGCGCTCGTGGAATATGCCGCGGAGAACGTTTCGGCAGGTACCGATCGCCCTAACCCGGCGCGTCGTCCATTGGAGCGAGCGCTGGCAGCGGCGCGTCACCAAGTCCAGCGTCTGAAAGCGGAATTGGGAGCCTTGGTGGAGAAGGGTACAAGCTCCGGGCCACGAACCATGCGCGGCTTCAAGGTGGCACACGCGAAGCTGCGCTCGGAATTGGCCGAAGCGGAGGTTGAGGTATCGCGTTTGAAGTCCGAGTTGTCGGCTTTGCCGAAACGAGTGCCTGCGGATGATTTGAAGACGTTGACGACGGAGAAGAAACTGATCGTCGACACGATCAAAATGTCGGCCTATCGAGTTGAAAGTCGGCTGCTGGGTATGATACGCGAAGACTATTGCCGTTCAGAGGACGAGGGTCGAACTCTATTGCAGGCGGCGTTTCAATCGACGGCCCGCATCGCGGTCCGCGAGGAGGAGCTCTATGTGGAGCTCGCGCCCCAATCGTCGCCCCACCGCACGGAGGTGGTTCGCGCATTGTGCGGCAAACTTAACGAGCTCGGCGCCAAATTCCCGGGCACGCGACTGCGCCTAAATCTGGCTGTCCAGGCTCACGAACCGCTCACAAAGCCGGAGGGGGTATGTCAGGAGTTCTGAAGTTCCACAGGATCAAGATCATTCGCGAGTTCACCGACGACGGCACGACCAGCATGGAAGAGCGTCCGGGCTTCA
>JBNJEM010000802.1:0-2967 GCA_051745935.1 Planctomycetota bacterium | reverse complement strand
CTTCTAGCGACCAACGGGAGCGGGCTAACACGGTTCGAGCGGTAGCTCGCATTGGTTCGAGGTCCTACCTCGTTAGACTCTAACCGTAATGGGGGCGCTCCGCAAGATCCGTCGAGAGGGCGAAAGCCCATCGTCGCGCCCACGCGGAAGGATGTTCGAATCGCCGGATGGAATGTCTCGGTTCCTGATGACGGACCAGGTGACCGGGTCCCCTGGACCGCTCGCCGGTGGTTCCAGCCCGCGTGGCGACGCAATCGGCGTGGACCGGGTTCGCCGTGAGAGCCTGACACGCCGCGGGGGCAACGAAAAAAAAAGGCGTCGCTGCCGGGGAAGCACAGCGACGCCATCGGGGTCATGAAGTTGCAATCAGTGGGAAGTCGTCGGAGCGATCCCCGCAACTTCGCTGACGAGCATGCGGCTGGCCGGAAGCCGCCCAAGTGGTACCGGTAAACTAGCTCATGAAAGAGCACTCAACGGATGGAAAACACTAGAACACTAGTACGTAAGGATTGCATCCATTCCGAACACGGTGTCGCCATCATAGTCGCCCGGGTTCCAGTCATGGCGAACTTCGGGTCGGAGGATCAAGTTGGCGTGGGGGCGATAGTTGAAGCCACTGGTCAAGGCGTAATGCGAGTTTCCATCGTCTTTCCACCATTCCATGCGCGTTCCGGCTTCCAAGCACTCATTGATTTCGTAAAACAGGTATTGGTTGATTCCAAAGTCTTCGTCCTTTGTCTCGTCGATTACCTTGAAATCGGTCTGGAATACGTAATTGAGCCGATCGGTCAGCAGCATGTCCGCCACGATACTGTGAGCATAGCCATCCTGGGCACTTTGGCCATCAACCCGGCCGAAGTCACCGGCGGCCACGATATGGGCCAGGGTCAACATGTCATTAAACCTGTAACTGGAGCCACCCAGGAAGTTGCTCCCCCCGTTCTCCGCCTCGAAACCCGTGTCCCAGCCGGCCGTCCAGCCACCGTAGACTTCGAGATTGGGCGTCAGGCCGTACGTGGCAATGGCCCCCGTGTGAGTGAAGGGTTCACTGTTGAACATCGTGAGGGAGTGGCTGTAGAAGAAGTTTTCCGGCGCGGGAACGACTTCGTAGCCCATCAACGTGTAGAAGTGGCCCATTCTGAGCGAGAAGTTTCCAATCCCCACTTCGCCGTAGAGCTGCGGCAACGCCCATCCGTAGCCGCCGCCTTGATCGAAGTCCGGATCCGCGTCCCAGCCATCACCACCAAACGCTTGGGTTTTGGGCCCGTCGGTTCCATACATGACATCCGCTCGAAATCCCCAGTCCCAGTACGACGGGTCGCCACTGAGGGGCTTCTCCAACCATAACCACTGTTGGTGCAGATTCAGGCGGCCTCCGTGGTCGTTGAACGCCCGTTGATCATTTCGGACCCTCGAGAGCGGCGTTTCATTGCTGTGATAGCCGATCTGCGTCCAGCCTCCGGCTCTGAACCCGGACACATCGCCGGGCATCATCTTGAAGGGATCGGCCGGGCCGAAGAGGTAGCAGGAGGGGGCGCAGCGGCTGCACGTGCCCGTGTAACAGGTGTCGCAGGCCTCAGAGGGAAGGGGCCCCGAACCCCCGTACTCCTCGAAGGCGGGTGGGGAAGCGTTTGCTCCGTTGTCCGGTTCGGCCTCGATCCGGGCATCGCTGGGAGAGGGTTCCGCTTCGTCCACCTCGTTCGCGTAGTACTCTTCTTCATCGCCGTAGTAGTATCCGTAGTAGCTGTCGTCCGACAGCGACGCTGGACGCACCGACGTCGGCTGCGTCAGCGTTTGGCTTAGTGCCGATTGCGCCAGCAGCGAGTAACCAAACATCGCGGCCAACGCGAGACAGAGACATCCCGGTCGAAATTGTCCGTCTCGAAAGTAGTAGTTCATTTTCATTTGAATGTTCTCCGAAAATGCATGCACGTACGTACGGGGCAACAGGGGGGATTGCGCTCGGTGGGACACAATCGCCACATAGTAAGGCCGGGGCGGGTGTTGTTGCGGGCTGCACCGACCGTGGCCGCTTTCTCAGGCGTGGCCAAACAGCCGTGGTTCGAGGCTCGGGCCGTGTCTGAAAATACCTTGGTTCTGACCTATCCAGGCACGCGAAGCACGCGCGACCAGCCTTATGACGCCGACCAGATCGTGTCTTCGACCTTCGGAACAAAGCGGATTCAGCTCAATAGGACCGATTCCATGCATTTCGACGAACAAACCGCGAGCAGGTGTGAAACCCTTACGATTAGGAAGAGAATGAGATGCATTCGGCGCCCGCCCCCCCCCGGCGCGAGGTCCGGATCATGGGCGCACGTTTTTCGCACCCCACTCAGCTTCACACTCACCCGCCTCACGCTCCGTCGCGATGGCCTGGCCGGCAAGAAGGAACTCCCGTACTCGATTTCGCGCCCCGCGTCCCCGACGAAATCAGGAAAAGGCGAGGCCTCAACCAGCGGACGATAAGGCGATGCCGGGGTGAAAACGGATCAAGGGAGCAGCAAGCTTGGGGCCAAGGTTCGGATAACCTGATCGCGGCGCACATCGAGGGGCGCACATTGAGTTGCCATCATTTTACAGACCGTAACACAACGTGGTTCGCGCTCCAAAAAACTCCCTAGGTGAAAAGGAACCCGCCCGGTTTTGCCATGGCTTCTTCTTGGGTTTAGCGGTGGGAGGGGACGGCGGGAATGGGACGGGAGGAACAGGGATTCAGCGTCTGCGGGAAAGTGGCAGCCCTTGGCTTGAGCTGATAAGAATTGGTTGCTGGGCGGTGACTGTATTTTATCCCCTTTTGTTCCACTAGCAGCACGATTGAAAACGAGCCGCCCACGGCCTGGAACCGATTGGTCCGGGGCTTCTCCTGCGACTACTCAGCAACCTCCCGAGCTTTGACCCGCTGCCAGGGGCGTTTGTAGAGCAGTGAGGCGGGCTCTTGCAATCTGGTGCCACCGTATTCTCCGT
>JBNJEM010000801.1:0-2970 GCA_051745935.1 Planctomycetota bacterium | reverse complement strand
AGTATACCAGACCATGTGACGTTCGGTGTCGTCCTCTATCCCCACCCCACATTGCGGCGAAAATCGAAGCCAGTCAAACGGGTCAACGCCCGTTTACGGCGCACCGTCCGCCAGATGTTCGAGCTGATGTACGAATCACGCGGTGTTGGCCTCGCAGCCAATCAAGTGGATGTGCCGTTGCGATTGTTCGTGGCTAATCCGATGGCCGACCCGGATGAGGGGGAGGAACTCGTGTTCATCAATCCGGTTCTTAGCCATCCCAAAGGGCGCGAGGAAGGGGAAGAGGGGTGTTTGAGCTTTCCGGAAGTGTTCGGTCCGGTTACCCGGGCCAAGCAAATTCACGTGCAGGCCTACGGGCTCGACGGGACGGAGATCTCGGCTGATTTAGACGGCTTTTTGTCTCGAATCGTGCAGCACGAGACGGACCATTTGGAGGGGATGCTGTTCCCGGATCGAATGACGGCGACCCATCGCATGGCGGTAGCGGAGGATCTGGAAGCGTTTGAATTGGAGCACAAACGGCTTGTGGCAGCCGGCAAGATCCCGAGTGAATCGAGGATAGAAACCCGCTTGTTGCAGTGGGAGCGCGAGTACTGCTAGCTCTCTGAGCGGAGATGGCCCTAATTGGAGCAACAAAGTCCATGCGTCTTGTTCTCATGGGAACGGGGTCTTTCGCCGTTCCGACCTTTGATTCATTGGTCCACTCGCATCACGATGTCGTGGCGGCCGTGACTCGGCCGGTCTCGCGGCACCGGGGGCGTCGCAAGATCGCGTCCAACCCGGTTCGCGATCTGCTTGCTCCGTTGGATGTCTCCTTGCTGACGCCGGAGGACGTCAACGCCACGGAGGCGATCCAAGAACTGGACACGCTCAATGCCGATGTCCTGGTCGTCTGTGACTTTGGACAGATTCTATCATCGCGGACATTGGAAACCGCTCGTCTTGGCGCCATCAATTTGCATGCCTCGCTCCTGCCTCGCTATCGCGGGGCCGCCCCAATCAATTGGGCGTTGTGGAATGGCGAGTCGGAAACGGGCGTGACGGTCATTCACATGACGCCTCGCCTGGACGCCGGGCCCTGTTTGACGCAGGCGCGCACCGCCATTGGCCCGGAAGAAGATGCGGTGCGGTTGGAGCAACGATTGGCGCGGTTGGGGATTGAGCAGGTGGACCGAGCCCTCCGCATGCTGGAACATTGGGACGGCCAAACGACGCTGGGACAGGTTCAAGACCAGGCGGAGGCGACCAAGGCCCCCCGACTCAAAAAGTCGCACGGTCGCGTGGATTGGTCTCAGCCGGCCGAACGAATCGAGAATCAGGTTCGCGCATTGCGGCCTTGGCCCGGTACGTATACCGAGTGGCACGGGGCAAAAGGCCCCATGCGTTTGATTCTGGACAAGGTTTCGGTCGTGGATGACCGGGTCGTGCCACCCGATGCGCGGCCCGGACGGATTCTCGATAACACCGGAGATCGTTTGGTGGTCGCCACGGGGGGCGGGTGTTTGGGCATCCATCGGGTCCAGCCGGCGGGGAAGCGAGCCATGCCGGTGCGCGAGTTCCTGCGCGGCCATCCGGTCCAAGTGGGTGAGCTGCTGGCGTAACAGGTCCAAAGGCAAGTCAACCGAGGGTGAGGAGGCAACAAGATGTCGAATCTAAGCGCGGCTGATATGGCTATATTGGCGGTGGCCGCCTATATCTCGCTAATGACCCTGGTCCGTCTCCTGCGGCACCGTCGCGATCAAGTTGTCGCTCGATATCAAGCGCTCGTGTTGGCCGCGCGAAAGCGCAAGGCGGCTGCGGAGCGGCGGAAGCCTCGAGAGTCGCGGGGAGCGAACGAGAAACCACAACGGGAGGAAGGGCAGACCGAGAGCCGAGCAGCGGCGTGAGGCTTTCCTGGACGGGAGGCCGTCGCTGGGCAAAACGCCGACGTGACGCGGGCAAGAGCGTGATTGGCAAGAATGGTAACAACCGGTCGGGCTTTCTGGCTCGAGAGCCGTGAATCCGGTGAGATAATCTGGCGAGACACGCAAAACGCTCTGTCAACCGGCGTGAGCGTGGAAAGCCCTGGCGTACAGGGCTGCCGGGTTATACCTCAGACGGTCGGGTTTGTTCGGGTGGAAAGCTGCTCGACGCAAGCCGTACTCCCGTTGGTCGGACTCACGGCGGACAAAGTCATCCGCGACCGGTATATGATTTTCCGATCCCAAACCGAACAACGTCTGTTTCTACCATGACGAAGCGATTGTTTATCGAGACGGTGGGCTGCCAGATGAATGTGCTGGACAGCGAACTGGTGGTTGCCGCGCTGCGCAATCACGGATACACCCGCACGAACGATCCGCGTCAAGCCGATGTTGTCTTGTTCAACACCTGCAGTGTACGGCAACACGCGGAGGACAAAATCTATAGCGCCGTCGGAAAGCTGCGAGGTTGGAAACAGGATCATCCGCACGTGATTCTCGGCGTGATCGGTTGCATGGCCCAGCGACAACGGGAACGGATCTTCGCGCGAGTTCCGTACGTCGATTTGGTGGTGGGGCCAGGACAACTGCACCGGATGGCGGAACTGGTGGAGCAGGCACGGTCCGGCGAACGCGCCCAAGTGGCGGTGAGCCTGGAGCGCCAATCAGGGTCGCGGGAGCAAATCAAGCGAAGTTATGAAGCGTTTGAGTCGCTGCGGGATCCGACCATGCGCCCCACGCCCTTCCAAGCGTACTTGCGCATCCAAATCGGCTGCGACAAATTCTGTAGCTATTGCGTGGTCCCCGGGACGCGTGGTCCCGAGCAAAGTCGGGCCCCGGAGGAGATCGTGTCAGAGGCGAAAACCTTGGCCCGGCAGGGATGTCTCGAAATCACGCTCTTGGGCCAGACCGTGAACAGCTATCGGCATCGAGCGGGTGGTCGGACGACGTCGTTAGCCGAGCTGCTTGCCCAGTTGCATGAAATCGAGGGCCTCCGCCGCTTGAAGTT
>JBNJEM010000800.1:0-2983 GCA_051745935.1 Planctomycetota bacterium | reverse complement strand
TTTTAGGTCTCTTAGAGGTCCTTTCGTCTCAATACCGGCGAAACGAACGGCGCAACAATATGGATGGCAACGACTTGGAGTTTTTCCTCACCCCACCCGCGCCCTCCCGGTCCATCCTCTCGTCCGCTATCCCCCCGCCTCGCCCCCTGAGCTCCTCCCTTCCGCCGGCTATCACGCTTTGCAAATGCTTGACCAAGCTCGCAAACCCACGGCAAGAATCAGCGTGACTGCTTTCGGCTTTCGTGCCACTTCGGGCCCATGAGGATCACGTGCTCCCTGCGGCGCTCGGGTGTCACCGTCCATGAAACGAGCTTTCCGTCGCGCACCTGGCCCTCGACAACGGTTTGCCGAGGAGCGTGCAGCCGGAAGTCGACGTCCCACTCCTTGGGCCAGGCCGGCAGCAGACGGAGCTTTTCGCGATCGGGGGCAAGACGCGGTTTGTCGCGGCGAAACTGGCCGTGCAACGAGGCCGGCGCCGGCGGGTGCGTTTGCAACAGCATCTCTTGGATCCCCACCATCCCGCTGCCGCCCCAGTTCATGTCGGGCGTCCAGTCGACATTCTCCGGCCAGAAGGCAGGAAAGCGGTAGGGGCCGTCGCGCAGCTTGCCGACGGCCTTCTCTTGTGCCTTCGCCGCCATGCCCAACCGCGCGTAATGGATGAACCCCTGCGACCAGGCTGCCGTACGCTCCCGATTCCGGGCTGAAACGCCGTGCAGGAACGTGTCTCGCATGAGTTCCAGGTCGGGCAGCCCCAGGCCGTACACCTGGAATGGCCAAAGCGGGTACATCTCGGGCATGTGCCAACTGCGGTGGTCGAAGTTTTCCGCGGGTCTGAGGATGCGGCGTCCGCCGGACTCGGCAACCGGCAAATCGGGCAACCTGCCGAGAATGTCGCGCCAGCGTTGTCTACGCTCCGGCGGCGAATACTTATCAGGAAGCTCCAGCAACCGCGTCAAGATCTGATGTAGCCCGCTGATCGGCAGGCTCGGATTGCGGGCGTTCGGGTGATGTTCGAGCGTATTGGCCGGAGAGATGACCAGCTGGCCGTTCTCGTCGAGTTCCTCGCCGGTGCGCTGCTTGTTACGGAACCGGTAGTGCTCGTCGAAAAAGAGGACCGCTTGCTCGATAAAAGGCATGAAACGCGTGATCTCGTCGCCGGCGAAACGGTGGTATTCCAGCATCATCCAGGCCCAGTCGAGCTGCGAGTCGAAAAGGTTACCGCCAGCCGCATTGGCCTCCACGCCCGGCTCCAGCCCCCCCGGCCACCAGTTGGGGTAGCGAGATCCATTGCCCTCACCGTCCGGCTTCGGGCTCCCCGGCCTGACGCGTCCCGTGCCTTCGTCTCCAAGATAACCGTATTGGGAAGCTCCCGGCAGCCCGGTGATGGACGGCTGCTCGGCAAATGCACATCCCTCGTGATTCCAGTAGTGGCGCACCCGCACGGTAGCATTAATGAGGTTGTCGCCCAGGTAGAAGGAGAAGCCGGGCGGCATCAGGTCGAAGTCGCCGCTTTTGAGCATGGGCCAGTAGATCATCCGCTGGTTCTGCTGGGTCAACCCCGCGCCCCATTGCCGGTGATCGGGGGTATAGCCGGGCGCTTTGATGCCGTGGCGCCGCTGTCCGCTGTGAACCGGGTCGAAGGTGAACAGACCGCCGTTGAACGGCGTGGCGCCACTGCCGGAGCGGTTTGAAGCCTGCATGTAACGAAACAGGTTGTAATTGCGTCCGATTTGCCAACCGGCATCGTCAGTGCCCGCCTTATCCGGGTTGATGACAATCCGGCTGCGTTGCCAGAACGCCTCCCACCAAGCCCGATTCTTTTGCCACACTTGGTGACGCCCCGGGTCCGAAGCTTCCGACAGTTCTTTTAAACCGCGTCGCCACTCCTCGAGCGTTTCGGTTTGTGCGATATGGGTAACCAAACGTAGACGATGCCGATGGCCCGGCGTGTCCGACCGGTAGCGCCAACCGCGGAACGGCGTGTTGGCGTATTCGCCCTCGGTGATCCCGTCGAGGACCAGATCGCTGCCGCTCAGCAGCCCGCCGAAGGTCAGGCCGGTCAGCCGGTCGTGCATTTGATCGCGGACGGCCTCGAGTTCCTGCTGGCGCACCTGGTAATCGAACACATTTCCCGGCTGGTTCCGGTGGTAGAACATGAGCTCGTTATCGCCCGGTTTCACGACATCACGGTAAACCGTGACTTCGCCGGAGTATTGGTCATAATCCATCATGACCATGCCGCGGCGACCAAACTTGGACCGGTCGTTGGGTAATTTCCGATCTTCATAACGCCAGCTCTCGTAGCTGGCCGTCACGGTCATTTCTTTCTCGGCTTCGATGTCGACGTGCGCGACCGGCCGATGGACCTCGCACCACACGCGCACCGTCGCTTCCGATTCCTGCCCCCGCCCAGCTCGCACCTCCACGCAGCCCTCACGTAGCTTCAACTCCTGGTGAAAGAAGCCGTCGGCGACGAACGGGTTCGGATCCAGGCCGACCCGCACGCGGCCGAGTTTCAGCAGCGCGCCGTTCTCGTCATAGCAACCAGCGCGCGCCGCGTAAATGAGCAGTTCGCCGTCCTCAACCCACACGTTCAAGCCCATGTCATAGCCGCCGACGGGCATCGACTCGCTCGAATTGGAGCTGGGCGTGTTCCAAGTCACGTTGTAGGGGCGGAGCCAGTCCAAGTCGGCCGTGCCGGCGGCGCCGGCCCAGCACAAAGCGAGCAGAATGGCAAGGGTCGTTCGTTTCATCATGGTTCGCTCACCAAACGTTTATCGGTATGATTGGCTTCAAGAATCGCCGTTGCATGAACACGGATACGGTCTTCTTAATCTGTAACCGTTCACGAGCAAAAGACTGATGTCCGGGAACGTTCGCACTTCCGCTGCACATCTTGAACAAGGGCTTTGCCGGGTGCAAATGCCACGGGCTTGCGCGTCCAAGCCGTGTAGCGGCGCCCGTGAACGGCTACCTTAGTCTA
>JBNJEM010000799.1:0-2985 GCA_051745935.1 Planctomycetota bacterium | reverse complement strand
ACGTAGAACGCGCCGTTCGGATTGGCAATCTCATACAAATCCGACAACCCTTCCACGATCATGTCCCGTTTTTTGTGATACGCCTTAATGTGTGGTTGAACATCGACGTCCATCGCCGCGGCGCCGGCCCATTGTACGGGGTGAGGCGCGCACACGAAGGTGTACTGCTGAACCTTAATCATCGTGTCGATGAGCTCGTGCGGGCCATGCACGAAACCGAGTCGCCATCCGGTCATGGCATAGTTCTTCGAGAACCCATCGATCACGATCGTTCGCTCATTATACTCGGCCGGTGAAACGAACGGTTGATCGTAACAAAACTCGCTGTAAATCTCATCCGATATCAACGCGACGTTGTGCTGCGCCGCCAATTCGGCCAGCCCCTGGATCAATTCCGGCGTGGCCATGGCGCCGGTGGGATTGGCGGGACTATTGAGCAGAATCAGCTTTGTTTTGTCGGTGATGGCTTCGGCAACTCTGTCCAATGGGATTTGGAAATCGGGATACGTTGAAATCAGTACGGGAATCCCGCCCACCAGTCGCGTCAAGCTCTCATACATGACGAAATAAGGATCAAACACGATGACCTCATCGCCGGGGTCGACCATGGACAACAGAGCCAGCACGAGGCCGCCACTGGTGCCGGAGCAGACAAACACGCCGCGATCCGCGTGGCCATACTGTTGATCGATTCGCGCTTGAAGCTTTTCACGCAGTACCGGCACGCCTTGAGTCAGCGCATAGTTGTTCTTTCCCGACTCAATCGCGTCAATGCAAGCGGCCCGCACCCGTGCCGGGACATCATAATCGGGTTGGCCAATCGATAGATCGATGGGCGAGTCCATCGAGCCGGCCAGGTCGAAAACTTTGCGAATACCGCTACTATCGAAGGTGTGCGTGCGTTGAGCAATCCACGGGTCTGTCATGCGTGATCCATTTTACCTTGAGGTGAAACCGTTTCCGTCGCGCCGGCAAGCATGTCCCGAAACGCCGCACCACGACGATCGCACATCCGAAGCTCGCCCGTGACCCCGTTCCAGGACACGCTCCCAGGCTGCCGAGCATTAGACCGGTCGCGGATGACTTTCTCCGCCGCGAGTCCGACCAACGGGAGGACGGCTTGCGCCGGGCAACGTTCCATCCGGACCAATTCGACCGCCTGAAATATACCGGTCGCGGATGACTTTCTCCGCCGCGAGTCCGACCAACGGGAGGACGGCTTGCGCCGGGCAGCGTTCCATCCGGACCAATTCAACCGCCTGAAATATAGGACCGTCAAGCAGTAACACGCTTCGCGGGCCTTTTCGCTCACATCAGCGACGAGACTGCCGGCAGCCTGTTGTTCGATTCGCTGAACACTGGCCGTCGCTGAACACTGGCGTTCCCGAGCCCCCAGGAACCACCCGGTGGGTACAGTGTAGTCACCCGGTATCGTGATCGCAAGTTATGTCGCGGATAAGTGAGTGGGGGGGGGAGGTGAGTTCCGACGAGGCGCCGGCCACCACCTGCCGGCGGACCTCCCGCGGAAATGTTTTCACATGGCGGCCATCTGAAATGGGGAAGCCCAGGCGGCAGAGATTCCCGGCGGCGCCGAACAGCTGAAAAATCGTGAAGTATACAGCCCGTAACAAAACCGATCTCTCGCTTCCAAACCTCCTGGATCATGGCACCTCCGCACGGCTTTGTTCTGGGGTCTTAGTCGCTTGGGGCTTTTCGGGAGCGTTTCACGCCACAAGCCTCCTCGTCGGCCTAACGGACGCGACAGGTGAAGCGGATGACACCGCCTTCTCCCACTTCCATTGGATCTTTGATTTCCCATCGCAGGGTCTGGGAGCCCCCTTCGTTTTCGGAGGTGAGGAAGTCAGCTTCAAGAGAGCACGTTTGACTCTCCTTCACGTACTCCAACCGCGTGGTGAGGTTGTCCATGACCGTGACATTGCCAATCGGCTGCTCGCCGACATTTTCGAATTTCAAGGTGAACTCCACGGTTTCCCCGGGCCGCGCCGCGCTGGCAGAGGCCAACTTGCAGACCCGAAGCCGGGGTTTTCCTTCCAATGAGTACTCATGGATGGACCCGGCGGAGGTGGTCTTTACGTCCATGTGCGTGGCGATACTGTCAATGGCGACCTGAACCGCCATGTTGCCACTCCAGGTGGCCGCCGCCCGCATTTTGGCGGCGAGACGTGCTTTTTCCGCATTGATGACCTCTTCGTCTCGGACGCCGGTCCTGTCCTCATGCGGCAGTATTTTGCCGTGCATCCCGACCAGGCCTTCATGGTTTTCCAGACCGATTGGTGGCGTGCGTTCACGAAATCCGTTGGCCCGGGTCGCGCCATGGCCAAGGACCGGTTGCACCGGTTGCACGCCGGTTCGAGCCGACTCCTCCTTTGACACGCCGTCGGTCGCCAGCGGCTGGTCCACCTTGGCAAGCCCGTCCAGTTGGTTATGTTGGCGGGCGTTCTGGACTTTTCGCACCGCCGCGAATCGGGGCGAGTAGATACAAACACGATTCGTTGGCTCAACCTCCGTGTCCCCATCCAGTGTGTCGTAGTGTACCACGGTATCTTCCAGTGCCAGCCCATCCACGCTCCAGTCCTTGCGCACGTCGACTGAGGGGATTTTGTCGCCGCCATCGCACAGATACTCGTCCTCGGGCCAAGGGCTGGAGAGTCCCGGCGGACGCCACGATCCGCGTGGCACGCCCTGGGGGCACCAACCTTGGCCACAAGGGTCGGGGGCGGGGACCTGAGACGGGACGGTGGCTGGGGGCGGCGTGTCCCGAGACGACGCTGGAAACCGAGGGTGCGTTGAGCTCCGCGAGCCCCCGTTCGGCATGCCCGGGGCTGGCGGCCCAGGCGTCTCCTTCATCGCTCCCCCGGCTCCCTGGTCTCCGGAATGAGCTGGATCCGAGCGGGGGAATTCTGGCGGAATGACGGACTTGTGTTGAGCTGTCAAATTTGCATAACCTGCCGGTTTTTTTTGGGT
>JBNJEM010000798.1:0-2996 GCA_051745935.1 Planctomycetota bacterium | reverse complement strand
GCTTTCCACCCGGAAAAATCCAACCGCCTGAAATATACCGGTCGCGGATGACTTTCTCCGCCGCGAGTCCGACCAACGGGAGGACGGCTTGCGTCGGGCCGCTTTCCACCCGGAAAAATCCAACCGCCTGAAATATATAATCCCTCGGACAAGCCGGGCATTGGCCCGACGCCCGGCAGCCCGGGTCCCGCGACAATTATTGATTTTCCGATGCTTACTTGTCCAGCAGGTGGATTGCGTCGTCCGGGCCGATGATTTCGATGGCCACGGTCCCTTTTCGAGTGCCAGGGAGCACGAAGACAACCGACAGCTCCGGCCGATTCTCGCAGTAGGCGGCGGTGGCATCCACACCGAGCACGAAGAAGGTCGTGGCCAACGCGTCAGCCCTGGCGGCCGTGGGCGCCAGCACGGTGGCCGACAAAACCCCTTCAGCGGGAACGCCGTTCCGCGGGTCCAGGACGTGACCATACCGCCGACCGCGATGATAGAAGAACTGCCGGCCCGAACCGGAAGTCCCCACCGCCTGGTCCCGGACCACCAATTCGGCCAACCGTCTCTCCGGACGTAAGGGGTGTCGGACGGCGACACGCCACGGGACTTCTTCGCGTGATTCATCCGATTCGCGGCGAACGCCCCGAGCCAGCAGGCTACTCTGCCCGCCGTGGATCATGAAACTCTCGACTCCGGCATCCTCCAGTAACTCACTACATCGATCGAGCGCGTATCCCTTCCCCACGCTGCCTAGATTCAATTCCATGCCACCCCTGGTGAAGCGAACAGTGGACTGATCCCGATCGAGCTGCAAATAGCAGCTCCCCACTCGCTGCATGGTCGCCTCGATCTGATCCGGCTCTGGAAAACGTCCTCGCCGGGTGTAGAATCCCCACAATTTCACCAGTGGGCCGGCGGTGATGTCGAACGCGCCCCCCGTTGCGTGATACCAGTCCACACAGCGGCATAACAACTCGAACAACCGAAACTCCAAGGGACACGGCCTCTGATACGCGGTCCGGTTGACACGCATGATATCGCTGTGTTCCCGAAAAACCGTCATTTGATCTTCCAGCACATCAACGAGGTCCAGCGCTTCGCTCGCCGCTTCGACGGCCCCGGGATATCGGTCCGGACGGCAAAAGGCTTGAAAGTCGCATGCCATGGCGCGGCGTCCTATCTGGATCAACGGGTCACTCGGCTGCTTGCCGGACCGCGCCGCCGGCGGCTCTTGCTCCTCGCCCTTTGACCGCCCGCCGCCCCAGTGAAGACGATGCAAGGCGTCCACGGCGGCCTTGCCCGTGAGAAACTGTCTTCTGCTTGCTTTCTTACCTGAATTCATAACGTTTTGACCGATCCATCTTTGATACCGGCGCCGCTTGATATCTCGATCGCCCCGCCCCCTGGTGGGCCCACGCGACCCCGGACGCGCGGGGCGTTCCCCACCACGTCCCAGCCACGCGAACGGCTTAAGCGCGGCTTCGCGGCATTCGTGATCGCGTGCCGCGTCATGGCCCGGGATGCTCAACGCGCACTGGCCCCCAAACGAGGCAACAGCAATCAGCCCTCCCGTACAGGAATTGAAACCGCCGCCGTCGCCTCCTCGTCCTCCGTTCCCGCCAGGTAATGGACCACCACGGCGTCGGTTTCACGCACCAGCTCGTAAGGCTTCCCGGTGACTGGATTAACGGCAGTTCGATCGACGGGCTCATTGGCCGCCGCTCGCAACGCCATGACCCAAGCCTCGCACCGAGCGCGATCGATGGCCATCAAGCGATGGGCCCGCGCCAGATCAGGCAGCAACACCGTAGTGGCGAAAAGAGGCGCGTCTTGGGTATCAAGTAACCGATCCGCCTCCTGGTTAATTCTCTCAAGCACGTCAACACGTTCGAAGAACGGCTGTTCGCAGGCGTCAATCACGCGGCGCATGGTCGACAAATAAAACCATTCGTCCTCGTCCACTGAGTCTTGCACGGCCGTGCAAAACGCATTTAGGTCGCCGGCGTCTTTCAGTCTTGCAATCTCGTTGGGCGTAAGAATACTCATGAGTTGGCCGTCTCGTACCAGTTCATAAGCATGAAGTCCGAGTGCGCGGTCTCCGACCCACGTTACTCGATCCGGAGTCCAATTGTCCAATTGTGCCTCTAGGATCCGCAATAGCTGCTTACGTAGCGTGGACGAACACTGGGGATGTTCAACCAGGGCGGCGGCCACGTTCAGCGCTTCGGCTCGGAGACGAGCCGCGGCCCGACGCGCCGAGACTCGCGGCACGGCCGACAGGCGGGCGTCGATCAATAGCATGGTTCGAAGCGCGAACATGGCCGCGCTCGGTTTGCCCCGGCCCAATTCATCCGCCACGCAAAATGCCTCCAAACGATGCGCGAATTCGGCGTGATCCAACGCACTGAGATCCGCCAGCAATCCATCCCTCAATGATACGTGGAATTGGAATCCGTCCCGTCGAAATACACGCCGATATTGTTTCAGTTTCGATAGATGGCGACTTTGGATCTCACGAAACCGCTCCAGCTCGACGGGGTCAAAATCAAACCTTCCTGTTGGATATACCCGTTCAATCTCCCGAAGGGCACGTTGAACGGCGGGCACCGGGCAGATTTTACTCAGTTCCCGGATCAACCGGCGAGCAGGCTCGTTTCCCGGCTCGCCCACCGCTCCCGCTCTGGACGCCTCAAGCAATCGTGGCGTGGCCTGCTCCGCTTCGATTCGCTTCAATTCGGCCTTGAGTTCGTCGTGATGCGTCGCACGCACATAGGGTAATCGCCCCAACTCAACCTTTTCTTCGTCCTTCTGGTCATTATCACAGCCGATGCAGAATCCAAGCAGCGCGAGGAGCATTAGACCGGTCGCGGATGACTTTGTCCGCCGTGAGTCCGACCAACGGGAAAACGGCTTGCGTCGGGCAGCTTTCCATCCGGACAAATCCGACCGCCTGAAACATACGTGGGCGGATGACTTTGTCCGCCGCGAGTCCGACCAACGGGAGG
>JBNJEM010000797.1:0-3000 GCA_051745935.1 Planctomycetota bacterium | reverse complement strand
CCCGACTGACGAACCGCCCCAGCTGTGAGTGGTAGATGCGATGCCGGTAATAGTACAGGCCGGTGGCCGGATCGAACGCGTGACCAGTGCAGTCCGTTGGTAGCTCGCTTCCGTCCCGACAGGACGTCGATTTGCATGTCAAAGATCTGCATACGATTAAAAGGGACGGCCCCCCAGCGTGTCAAACGAAAATCCCGGCGGTGCCCGTGGCGGTATGCCTTCGCTTGGACGTGCGCCGGCTTCCGGCAGCCCTTCTGGCGGTACTTCCACACGCCCCGTCAGCGTCATGTGGATCGGTTATTCTCCCACTCCGGAAGAAGCAAGATAGACTGCCCCTGCAGCAGGGTAGCCAGTTTCATATTTCGGTGGAGTTACCGCGTGCTCGAAGAAATGAATTCCCCTCAGACGGTTTAGTAATGTGACGGATTCCTGAAGGACACGTCATTACGCGATACGTTCACATTTTACACGCTCGGTGGCTTACAGCGGTGCCTCCTGTCGCGTACCAAGATGCCAGCCGCTAGAGTTCCAAGCCACAAGACGATAATAACGCAGAGGCTGGCACCCTCTGGCGTTTCGCTGGTGATTTCGGCGGTCCCGAATGAAATCACGGCGTGCCCCGTGGTCCCACCACATGTACTGATAATTATGCCAACTATGAGGCAAAGGCATGCCCAGATTGTGAATCGCGCAATTATGCGAGTCGACTTTTCAAACATGGTTATTCCGCAGTGTTGAACCTGCCCGTCGCTTTGTCGGCCAAGTTGATCGGCATGTCAAAATCCTTCGATTCTCGCAACACGCCGTAGGCCTGGTTCCAGCCGACCTGGCCACCCGCTTCGGCAGCCGCCCTGACGGCGTTTCCGCTCGCTCACTCGTCGTCCGGGATCATGTCAATGTACACGTTCAAGTGTTCCCCGTCACGGGCCGAAACCCACGAACGCGAGTGCTCGTGCGTGAGATCGCTCAACTCCGTTGCTGTTTTTGATTCAACGAAGTGGGCCGCCTTCTTGATGGCATCGAGTTCGTCTGGAGTCCGCTCATCGCCCGGCAAGTCGCTTCCCGCAATCTTGTATTTGGACGACGACCAAGGGCCTTCGCGAACCGTTTCTCGTTCGAGCACGCCTCCGACGACCAGTTCGGAAATCAGTTCATCGCCACAGTCGACGCCGGGCCCGTGCGGCATGTGGACGATGGGCCATGCCGACAAAAAACCGGGAGTGTGTTCTGCATAGATCAGATGGGCGATGTAGAACGCCTTGTACAACCCCGTCTTACCGACAAACTCACCCCGACTGGCGGACGATCTCGGCAAGCACACGCTTCGCCTTCGTCTTTTCTGTCATCGACATTTCTTGCACTCGCTGCTTCAATGGGGCCGCGATTGATCAGTGGCCGAAAGGATCGAACAACTCGATTTGGTCGCAGGCGGCCAACGCGATCAACGGTCCGGTGTTAACGACGATCTCGTCACTCTCCGTGGGCATAACGTGCCTCGTGCTGCATCTCGGTTTCGTCCAGGTCGATGGCCGCCACGTCAACGCGCTGCAAGCTTACCAGGAACGTCACCCGGTCCAGCCCCGCAATCCGCGCCGCCTTGCCGGACGATAACCTTCCTTGCTCATACAGCTTCGCGGCCAGCGCAAATCTGGCCTCCTTTTCAAACTGCTCGGCCGAAATGCCCAAACTGACGAGCAACTCGTCGGGATAATCGATGGCTATTCGTGGCATGGGAATTCTCGCAATTTTTCAATGTGGCCGCGACCGATCAGCCGCGGAAAGTCCTTGCGGAACAGGGACTTACCAAAAAAGACTCTGTATCGGCTTCAATTTGGCGCAGGACTACATATTGACGCTCGTCCGCCAAAGGGTAGCATCTGCGGTGGCGGTGCGGAAAGTAAAGCCTCTCCATCGGAAAGTGGAATTCACCCTGTTCGTGCTGGATCCCTCAAATGGATGGCCCAAAACTGATTGACTTGTTTGTGTCGTTCCGTCGAAATCATCGGGTTTCTGTGGATGATTCGAACAGAAATCCATTGGGGAAGCCCGCCGCCACATTCGTATGACACCGCCCGGGGAACCAAAACCGTGCCATACAAGCCCCGGAGCAGATCGAGTCGGCTGACCAAGTCCAGGGCGATCAGGCAGCTGCTGTTGGACACCGTAACGGGATTGGGCATGGTCCAGGTCGTCCGTCAGTTCCTCCGAAGGGTAGTTCAGCACCGCAATTCCCTGCTTTCCCAAGAGTTCGATGAACGTGCGTTTTGAATACCCGGCAAGCTGCGCCGCTTGGCCACAGGACAAACGTTCTACCTCGAACAACTTGGCGGCCAGGCAGACTCTGGCCTCGTCTTCGCTGATGGAGTCCGGCAAGGCAATGGTCATTTCCGACATCGGAGGTCTCCTTCTGCTGGCGTTTCTAATCTTGCGCCCAAGCCGGATGGAATCCGTGGCGGGGCGATCCCGCGAGTCCCACCGTGAGGGGCGGCGACAGTGTTCCCGACCCGGCGGCACCGTCGTCCGGCGTGTGGGGGAATGTGCGGATGCGGGGGAGATCTCGTTTGCACGGTAATCCAAACGTATTTGTCGTGACGAGTTTCGACAGAGCCTCATCGTCTCCTATTGTTCAGAAGACGCGGATCATCAGCGGAGAGCCCCTCAGCGGGAGTCCACCGCGAGAGATCAAAGCGCCCATCGGAAAGGCCCTCTCCGGGAACAAAACTCATTTGAACAGGTCGAGGACGTCTAGTTTGAAATCCGGCAGGAGATCCCCCAAGTCGACCTCGCCATTCCGGTAAACGCGAATGCTATCCGGCGCGCGGTACTCGCGAATCGACCGAGTTTGCGGATCAACCACCAGAACGACGCGAACGCCGGCCTGGAGCCAAGCCGTTGCTTTGGCTTCCACTTTGGATGATTCATCGTTCGGCGAGACGACCTCCGCCACCAAATCGGGGGCCAGCGGGAGAAACCCCGGATGGTCCGCCCAGTCCCGCAACC
>JBNJEM010000796.1:0-3002 GCA_051745935.1 Planctomycetota bacterium | reverse complement strand
GGTTTTTTAGGTCTCTTAGAGGTCCTTTCGTCTCAATACCGGCGAAACGAACGGCGCAACAATATGGATGGCAACGACTTGGAGTTTTTCCTCACCCCAACCTGGCACTCAGGGATGGCCAAGCGAACTCCGGCACGCGGCGGTCGTGGCTTGATCAATCCTTGCCCGCCGCCTCTCTCATCGTCGCATTGGCTTGCACGGCTTGTTCATGAAGATATCGTTGATGGCGATGAGGAGGTTGGCCCGGCTTCGGCCTCACCCGATGGTAGTGGCCGTCGGGCTGGAGGCATCGGCCCTTGACGTTATCTCGCGCATAGGACTGAAGCACATCCTTGAGTCGTCGTTTCGCCGCTTCATCGTCGATGGGAACCATCAGTTCCACGCGTCGAAGCAAGTTCCGCGGCATCCAATCGGCGCTGGAAATGCAAGTCAACTGTTTCCCACCGGCGTGGAAGTAGATAATTCGACTATGTTCGAGATAGCGATCCAGGATGCTAACGACCCGGATATTGTCACTGATGCCGGGCACGCCGGGCCGCAAGCAGCAGATCCCCCTGACATTGAGGTCGACGCGCACCCCGGCGCGAGAGGCACGGTAGAGGGCGTTGATCACCTTGGCGTCGACCAACGAGTTCAGCTGTGCCATAATGTGCGCCGGCTCACCCTTGCGAGCATGATACGTTTCCGATTCGATCAGATCCAAAATGTGTTCTCGCAAGCCGATGGGGGCCGCCTGGATTCTATGAAACGGCTGCGGCTGAGAATACCCGGTAATGGCATTGAAGAAACTCGCCGCGTCCCGACTGAGTGATTCGTCACAGGTCAAGAAGCTGACGTCGCTGTAGAGTCGAGAGGTGATTTCGTTATAGTTTCCGGTACCGTAATGGACGTAGCGGCGCATCCCGTCCGGGTCGCGGCGGAGGACGATGCACACCTTGGCATGGGTTTTGAGTCCCTTCACCCCGTAGAACACCTGTACGGCGGCTGGTTCCAGCGCCTGAGCCCATACGATGTTCCGTGCCTCATCGAAACGTGCCTTCAGTTCAACGATCGCGGTTACTTTCTTGCCGTTTTGGGCGGCGCGTTTCAGCGCGGCCACGACGGGGCTGTTCCGACTGGTGCGATAGAGGATTTGTTTGATCGCCAGAACATTCGGATCGTGAGCCGCCTCTTCCACCAGACGAACAACCGGGTCGTACCGCTCGTACGGCTGCACCAACAGGACGTCGTGATCGGCGATCGTGTCAAAGATGCTCGTCTCCGGATCGACGATGGGAGAAGCCTGGGGTGGCCACGACTCGTATCGCAGATGATCACGGCCTTCGAGGCCGCTCAGTTCCGAAAACGCCGCCAGGTGAAGCGGACCTCGGCTCACATATACATGGTGGTCGTCCACGTTCAACGCGGCCTGCAAGAATGATCGAATGGCATCTCCCGCTCCCTCGTCCAGCTCCAACCGGACACATTCACTTCGTTTCCGCGCGGCCAGCACTTGCCGCATGCCGGAGAGCAAGTCCGAGGCCGCGTCCTCTTGCACTCGCATGTCCGCGTTTCGCGTCACGCGAAAGAATGTGCAATCCACGACCCGGCGGCCCGTGAAAAAGTGTTCCATGTATAGCCGTACCACATCCTCGAGAAGGATGTACTCGAAGGGCCCTCCTTCTTTTTCGCTCGGCAGACCAATGATTCGGTCAATCGTCTGCCCCAAGGGAATCACGGCGAACCGGGAATGACCGATATCGTCGGAATCCGACAAGCGCGCGCACGCCGTCAGGTTTTGTTTGACCAATAAAGGAAACTGCGCTCCCAGCTTGACGATCATTGGCGTCATAATGGGACGAATCTCATTCTGGAACAACTTCCACACGAACTCCACATGCCGGGGAGACAGTTGTTCCGCGGTGAGTCGGCGTATGCCATGCCCCGCCAAGTTCGGTTCCAAATCCTCCAGAAAGCACTGACTCTGATCCCTCGACATCTGGTGCGTCCGGCGGCTGATCGCCTCCAGTTGCTCATGCGGTGTCATACCGGCCGGATCCCGCTTCCCGGGCGCCTGCTCGCGAAGCATTTGTAGCCCACCGACGCGGACCATGAAAAACTCGTCCAGGTTCGATGCCGAAATCGCCAGGAATTTCAACCGTTCCAGAGGGGGGATTTGCTGGTCCAATGCTTCGTCAAGCACTCGCTGATTGAATTCCAGCCAGCTGAGTTCCCGATTGATATACATCGCGTGTGGTTTAGACATGGAATTCAACCATACCGGAAAGGGACTGGAATTGCATGAACGCGCTGCCGGGTTTTTCACGTCCACAAACCGTGAACAACACATGCCACTACCGTGAACGAGCTCCGAACCACGCGGGGATCTGGAGGCATCGTCGAGCCAAACCCCTTATTTTACTCGACATAAGGCCGAGGAACATCGCCCCCCGGAAAAGCCGCCCGAGAGACTTTTCGCTCGAAAACCCCATTTTTCACATGGCTCCTGTAGCCCTTAAGCCCGCCCGCTTGGGATTGGAGCGGTAGTCTCCGAAACATCCGAAGCTTGACGTGAACTGATGAACGTGGGTTGAACGATGACTGAGTGTTATCCCGCTTTATTCGTTTATCCCGGTCGCGGATGACTTTCTCCGCCGGGAGTCCGACCAACGGGAGGACGGCTTGCGTCGGACAGCTTTCCACCCGGAAAAATCCAACCGCCTGAAGAATAGCAGCACATTGAAAACTAGCCGCGTGCGGAAAGGGTTGCGATTGGCGGACTAAAAGCGGTAGAATAAAAGCGTGTTCGGTCTCGCGGGACGCGTCAACAAAAGCTGCTCCTCCCTGTAATCAGAGTCACCGCGAACGCCCTGGTGTGATGCTTGACTGCAAGGTGGCCGCTCCATGAATAGCAGCAACGATCGGAATCTGAGTCGCGATTGGTCTTCTCGACAATTGCCTCGTGAAAAGATCGCCCAAAGCCGGCGCTATGGTCGCGATCGGGCGCGAGGAGTCCGGGGCCT
>JBNJEM010000795.1:0-3006 GCA_051745935.1 Planctomycetota bacterium | reverse complement strand
TCGACGATTCCAACACCGACGCTGCTCACCGGACACTACTCGGGTTCCCGACTTGAATCCTTTGTTGAACCGCCGTATGCGGACCCGCATGTGCGGTGGCGTGGGGGCTGGGCGGGGCAACCCGCCCGGCTACCCGATCTCTGTTCGGGGAAAGTACGAGTCGGCGGTGGTTCAGCGCGGGGCAGCGATTTCATTGGGGTGAACGGTTAGATATATTTCAGGCGGTTGGATTTTTCCAGGTGGAACGGTGCCCGACGCAAGCCGTCCTCCCGTTGGTCGGACTCGCAGCGGAGAAAGTCATCCGCGACCGGTATATTCGCGAACCTCCAATTGCATTCGATCGACCTCGGCGATAAACCCGGAAACGGACGCGTAGTAGTTGGCGGCGTTCGATTCAGTCTTTCGCAGGTGAGCGATTTGATCCTGAAGACGCTTGATGCGATCACGCGTCACCTGGAGTTGAGTATCGTTCTCAATCATGGAATTAGTCCTGGAGGATTTCAACAATGCCCCGTTCGGTTCCGTTGCGTTTGATTTTCCAGTCGTCGATGGCGGCATCTTCGCCATTATACGCAGCGAGCTGGCGGAGCCAAAATACGCTAGCGCCGAAGTGTGACTGCGCCGTGCCGTGTTCAAACACAAGTCGTGTCTCGCCCTGAGTTTGGGAATAGTCGAACTCGTCATCCATAACAACGAAAACATCCACGTCGCTGGGGGCTGGTTTGGCGGTGATGAACGATCCAAAGACCACAAACCGCCGCACATGCCCCGTTGCAATCGCAAGCTGATGAATTCGCGATAGACGTTGCCCAAGCCGCCACGCGTCGCCAACTCAATGCTGCGAATCGCTCGAGAACCTACTCCAGCGTGGCGACATGGACGTCAACGGGAAGGTCCCCGTGTTCGTTGAAATCCGGAAGGGTCAATATTTAGGACTCCGAAAGCACTGAATCGCTGCGACTACAAGTCGTAACCAGAAACGCTAATCGCCCGAACACCACATTCTCAGACGACGCAATGCCCGGCAGGCTCCCAATAGCGCTAAGCCAAGCACAATACCAAACCCACCCACCGCTACGGGCCCCGCCGTTGGGCCCCCCGAAAGCGACATCATGGGGCCGGGAAGCTGCGATAGCGGTTCCAGTACCTGGGGCAAATTACTCAAAATCAGGCTATCAAGATGGAGGCGGTCGAACCCGATGAGCCGGAAGGGGATAGATACCCATTGCAGCACGTACGGATAGAAGACCCCACCGACAGGAAAGGCCGACGTAAATGTGAACGGTGCGTAGCCAAAGTAGTAAGGCAGGAACAGAACCGTTGGCAGTGCCGCAAGACAAATGGCCCACCCGATCCGCCCCCAATTCCTCAGCCAAGGCAGGGCTAATAGGAAGATCAATCCCGAAAGCCACACGATTTCGAAGAGCACCGTCAACCAATAGCGCTGATACCTACTCCAGAAGATATGGAAGTCAGCCACTTGGTCGCGTACCATATCACCGATTTCCGGGTCCTCCCGCCGCAAGTAGTCCATGTAGGCCGCTTGAAGATCGTGTAACAGAAGTTCGGCACTTTGAGCGTCCGCGCCCGCGGCACGTGCGTTTGCACATGCCACACGCACCCACGGCGGCAGTTCATCTGCATGTGCCTCTACTGCTCGAATCACGGTCGGCAGTTCGTCGGCCGCGGCTTCCGAGTACACTTGGTACATGGATTGCCCGTGCATGCCCTGGTCATAATAGACGCAGCACCCAGGTTCAGGCAGATAGATCTTGCAGCCGCCTAGCACTACCGAATCGGAGGTAAGATCCACTCGACATGCGTGTTTCCACAACTCGACGGAAGTGCCTTCCTGAACCGGAGAGCTGTTACCGGCCCAGGACAAAATCGTGGCGATGACCGCACCAACGAACGCGGTGACAATCACAAGTTTGATTCGAAAACGCACGTCACACACTCCTCAACTTTGAAAACTCCCGCAGTTGTCAAGGAAAGATTCAGGAATCGGGCGTTACTCGGGACAGTTCTCAATGAGGGTCCTCTCCGAGTGCCTCTGCTTCACGTTTAAGAAACTCTTGCCAATTGTGCTCATCAGCAACTGGCACCCATGCCTCGAACTCGCCATCAGGCCGGAGCCAGTAGTGCCGATGATTTGCAAAGACCCGCCACATTCGGTTAACAAAATCAGAACGTTCCTCGGAGTGCTCTTCCTTTTTGCCTAATGCCAGCGTTGGAAACGAAGCTTTGATGTGCGCGAATGCGCCCAAGTCGACCATTGTCTGGCGATGTGATTTGTACGCGGCAATGGCTGCGTCAACGTCCTTCGCCGTCACCTCAAATTCCGCAACACCATTACCGAGGGGCCGGGGATTTCCGAAGAGCGACTCGTAGGCGGCCTCCATCCTCCAGTAATGATAGGCGACCGAGATATTGTGACTGAACACAGCGAGACAAATACAAGCGACGATAGTGACCGCGAACGCAGTAAGCAGTATGATTCGCTTTCGACTCATAACAGGGTCCCCACGTTCGTTCGATTCTTGGGGCGGGCCGCTGACCCCGTTCCAGTCTACCCGGCCGATCGCGCCATTCGCAAGCTTGGATCCCTCTGTAGAGATGGTTCCCTGCGTGCAAAAATTCGGTCGATATTTGGGACGCCGTCGCCTTGCCCGACCCGAGAGTATTTCGCGTCATACCACGCAAAACCAATGACCGATCAGCCGTATGAATATCGAAACAGGTCAATTATCAACGTCCTTACGACCTTCGGCAACCGCCAGCAGATGCAACGCAACTTGATTTTTCGGATGCTCGTGCAACACAACGTTTAGATCACGAATGGCCTCTGCCTTTCTGCCGAGACCAATTAACGCATTTGCGCGTATGAGATGCAAACTGGTGAGGATCTCCGGAGATACAAAAACGGAATTCTGTGATGAATCCATCGCCATAAGGCCGAATACGCGTCGCGGAGTCAACAAGTCAATGGCAAGGGAAGCATCGTGC
>JBNJEM010000794.1:0-3011 GCA_051745935.1 Planctomycetota bacterium | reverse complement strand
TCCGTGTTATTGCGTCTCGCCGGGCAGACCTTTCGGACCCCATCGCCCGCGCAGCCGGGTCGGCGGCCGCCGAGGATGATTTTACGTGCGTGATACCGATCAATGGGCTGAAACCGAACAGCAAATACCACTACGGGGTGAAAATCGACGACGGACCAGTGCATGCGTCGCCGCAACAGTGGTTTCGCACCTTTGACAAGCCTGGATCGCCAGTTCGTTTTACACTGGCCTTTGGCGGTGGCGCCGGCTTTGTACCGGACAATGAACGGATGTGGGATACAATCGACGAGACGGAACCTGATTTGATGTTCTTGTTAGGCGATAACGTCTACATCGACGATCCCGAATCCGTTGAAATGCAACAGTACACCTATCACCGTCGTCAATCGCGTCCCGAATGGCGCCGCCTGGTGGCTCACACACCCGTGTTCACGATTTGGGACGATCACGACTTCAGCACCAACGACTCCTGGGGCGGTCCGCGCGTCGATATCCCATTTTGGAAGCGAGATTACGCGTGGACAATCTTCAAACAGAACTGGGTTAATCCCGGATACGGCGGCGGATACGATCAACCCGGATGCTGGTATGCGTTTGCCGTGGGTGATGTCGATTTCATTATGCTCGATTGCCGTTATTACCGAACCGATCCACGCGGCGATGATCCCTCAATGCTTGGACCGGTGCAGATCGAGTGGCTCAAGAGACAGCTGGCGGAGAGCACCGGCACGTTCAAAGTCATCTGTTCATCGGTCCCTTGGGATTATCGAACAAAGGGCGACAGCCGGGACACGTGGAATGGGTACCGGGGGGAACGGGAAGACATCTTTGGATTCATCGAGGACGAAAAGATCGAGGGCGTGGTGTTGATGTCCGCCGATCGGCATCGGTCGGACGCATGGCGGATCAAGCGGCCCAATGCCTACGATTTTTATGAATTCAATTCTTCACGGCTTACCAATCAACATGTGCACGGCGAGAAATCCGAGGCCATTTTTTCGTATAACAAGAAACAATCGTTTGGCCATGTCACCTTCGACACCACCCGTGATGTTCCGCGAGTCACGTACGAGGTGATCACCATCGACGGCGAACCGAAGCATTCACTCACCGTCCAACGCGACCAGCTTCAGTAGCTCGACGTGGCGCCGGTCGCGGTGATAAGTTGAAATGGAGTGCAAGACATGTCAAAGAGGAAGAGGAAGAAGCGGACACGACCGGAACGTCCCCTGTCGCTCAAATGGGAGTTCGATTCGGGCATTCCCACGAGAGAGTGTTTTGAGGAGTCCGAAGTCGACTTGAGCCAGGCGGTGGAGAACTTCATGTTCATGATGAAACATGGCGATTTTCTTGCCTGGGAAGCGGTCATGGCCCAGGAGCAGGAACTGCGACTCACCCACCAGCAGGAGCTGGCGCTGGAACAGCTCATCAACTTCAATGACCCCGAGGATGACCAAGTTCTCTACATCGACGAGATGCCACGCCCCAGCGAGCCATGGTACGCCATACTCAACAAGATCGTCCCGCAGTTGCTCGTCGAACCATTTCGAACCTTTGACATGCATTATGACGAGCAATGCGAGTGGTGGGGACGTTTGGTTCATTGCCTCAACAAACATGCCGATGGATTATCGCTTCCCGAAGGCATAGCATCGCCCGTGGAGGTTGTACCCGCCGAATTGCGTCAAAAACTCTGGCTTCAAGACTGCTTCAGTGGTCTTTCCGGACTTGGTCAGGATGAAGAATTGACGCTGGAGAACGAAGAGGAGCGGCAGTTTCGGATCAAAGATCTCGTGGAAGGCCTGCGGGAACACAAAGACAGCGTGCGGTACTTCGACCTGACCCTTGATTCGTTGCTGACGAGGGTAATCGTTCCCGAACGGGACAAACCGATTTTGATTCATTCGATGCAAAAGGAGTTGGGGATCGAGTCCACGGCGGATCGGCTTGCCAATTATCTCTAATGCACAGAAGGCGGGAACCGCCGCAAAGACAGGAATTGACGAGCCGCACCTGACCGGCCAAGATCGCATTTGCGACAATTGCAAATTCCTCTGAAGTTGTTGTGATTTGGATAGGAAAATAAAGGAACTTCCATCAGTTTCCTTCGTCATTCATGATTCCTTGCTCGATATTCAATATTCAATTCCCGTAGCCGTTCACGGGTGCCGCTACACGGCCTGCACACGCAAGGCCCACATGGATGCCACGGGCTTATCCGGTGGTGGTTCACGCTCGCCGCTACAAACCGGCCAGACATACCACTCCTGGCCGCCGGTATAGCGTGGAACGTAACGGACCACGGGACAAGCCCGTGGCATTTGTCCAAAAGCCTTTCCTCTAATATGTGCAAGGGACGTGCGAACGTCCGGGGATATCAGTCTTTTTCCCCTGAACGGTTACAAAAAGGCAGCGAGAACCGCCCTTGTCTACCGGTTCTCTACTTGGGCGTCGCCCCGCGCTAACCACGCGATCACGGCGGCGCCGGTAGCCGGGTTCGTGGCCAGTGGCACGTTGTGCACGTCGCACACCCGCAACAGCGCGGACACGTCGGGTTCATGAGGCTGCGCGGTCAGCGGATCGCGGAAGAAGATAATCGCGTGTACCTGGCCTTGGGCCACGCGACCGCCGATGATGAGGTCTCCTCCTTCGGGTCCGTGCACCAGCTTCTCAAGCGGCAGCTCCAACTGCTGTTCGAGCAATGAGCCCGTGTGACCGGTCGCCACGAGCCGATGCTGGCGAAGGAACGCGGCATGTTCCCGACAGAACTCCAGCAGTACCGGTTTCTTCTCATCGTGAGCAATCAGGGCAATCATCAGGACACCTCCTGTCGAGAAACACGCCGTGTTTTACAGCCCGGAAGAAAACCTGGCTTCCGCTACCAAAACGCCTTGGATGGCGGGAAATCTGAATTAAACCCTATTGTTGCATAAAGACGGCGTAGGACGGGTCTCCAGGCCCGTCTTTTACAGCGCATAAATGTCTTTTTGCGGTTGTTTGAAGATCTCACA
>JBNJEM010000793.1:0-3016 GCA_051745935.1 Planctomycetota bacterium | reverse complement strand
GTGGAAAGCTGCCCGACGCAAGCCGTCCTCCCGTTGGTCGGACTCGCGGCGGAGAAAGTCATCCGAGACCGGTATAATGCGATTGCCACGGGCTTGTCCCGCGGTTCGTGACGTTCCACGCTACCGACGGGCAACGAGTGGTGTGTCTACTGGTTTGTAGCGGCGAGCGTGATCCAGCACGGGACAAGGCCGTGGCATTTGCACCTTGAAAAGCTTTCCTTTAACATGTGCAGCGGAAGTGCGAACGTTCCCGGATATCAGCCTCTTGCCCGTGAACGGTTACCTTTTGAGACGCTGTCACCGGACTGCGCTCGGTGAGGGCGGTCAGTATCCGGTACGATGTATTGCCAGTGAGCCCGCTGTTATGGTAAACCGTCCTAGACCGACCCTCATGGACTACATGGTCATCGGGATCAGTCCCGCCTTGATTATGGCGATGGTCGGAAGCCTGCTCTTCTATCTGCTGACCGTATTCTATCACGGTCAATACGAAAGTCGCCTGGCGTTTATCTTTGCCATGTTCGTCATCGCGATCGTGTTGATTGCTCGCATTTCCATGGAGGAAGGTGTTGAATACGCCAGCCTATTCGCCATCCCGCTGGCCATCGTCACCATGCTCGCCATGATGAAATTCGTACAGATCCAAGGACCACTGGCTTCATACAGCACCATCATCAATGTGGGCCTGATCGCTTTGGTCTGGTGGTCGGCGCATCAGCTGACGTGGGATTGCACGTTTATCGACGAAAACCAGGATTCATCCGGTGAAGGTTTGTTGCAAGGGATGGGCTTCACGGCGGACTCGGTGGAAAGTCAGGCGGCCGAGCAGCTCGATGACTCCTCACCGGAATCCAAGGACGTGGATAAGAGGGCGGACGAGCGAAACGCGGAAACGAGGGACCAGTCTGGGTGGTGGCAACGCCTGTTGGATCGCCGGCATCGATCCCACGCGCCGGGTGTGTGGGTGATCTGCTATGCAATCGCTGCCTTGCCGTTATTTGGGCTCGGGCAATGGCTGATTCCGGCAAGCGATGCCGCGGCACGCCTTCACGCGTTTCATCTGCTGGTCATCTATGTGGCCAGCGCGATGGGGCTGTTGCTGACCTGCAGTTTCTTGGGGTTGCGCCGTTATCTTCGGCAGCGAAAAATGGAAATGCCGACTGAGATGGCTGGCATATGGCTGGGTATCGGCGCGACGATGATTCTGGCCCTGGTACTATTTTGCATGCTATTGCCGCGCCCCGGGGCGGTGGTCGCGGTTTCGCAACTGCCGTTCAGCTTCAGCTCGCCCAAACAGTCCCGCGCTCATCGGCACGCGATGGGCAACGACGGGCCCGAACAGCCCGAAAAGGCCACGCGAACACGACCGGACGCGAAAGAGTCGGGGGCCAACGCCGGTGTTCAGGAAGAGGGTACGGATCAGCCGTCGCCGCATTCTGAACGGAAACCAGCGGGACGTTCAACCGGCAAGCAAGCGGAACAAAACGGCCGCCAGGGCGAATCGGCATCCAGCCAGGCACGTCAATCAACCGGGGCTAATGATGCGCCGGGCCGCGCGCAAAACAAAAACGGCTCGGACGCCTCGCCGAACCCGTCCCAGCTCGAAGACCGCGCGGGCGGCAAGAGCCCGGATGGTTCACCCGCACGGTCCGGGAAGTCACCAAACGGAGCGGCGGAGGAGCGACAGGGCCAAGCGGGTTCGGCAGGAGCGGAAAGCGGGACGCGAGACCACGCGGCGAAAACCGAATCCGAAAAACGCGCGCCGTCGCCCGGCCAGCCCCCCCGGAGTTCCGCGAGCCGAGATCGGGAAGAAGGTCGTCGGCAGGATCAATCCACGACCACGCGAGAATCGCAGAGTAAGCCAAGGCGCCCGTCTGGTACTGAACCGAAAGAAAAACCGGAACAACAACCGGAACAACCGGACTCGGGTAAATCGCGGGCGGACGGGGGCTCTTCGTTCTCCGACTCCTCGAACACGGATAGCTTTAGCATAACCAGCGCCATCAGTGGTTTTCTGGGAGGGCTTGCTGGCCTGTTGAAAGTTCTCTTCTGGCTCGTGTTGATGGTTATTTTTGCCTACTTAGCTTGGAAGTATCGCGATCAGATCATGCAGGCCATCCGGCAACTCATTGCGGATTTGCGGGACCTCTGGTCCAGATTCTTCGGGGCGAAGCGGACTCGGGAGGAAGTCGAGAAATCGCAGGCGAGTGGCACGGAAACGCCTTCGTTCAAGTCTTTCGCCAGTTATCACGATCCCTTTATCAGCGGCGGTGCCGAGCGGTACTCTACCGAGCAACTAGTTCGATACACGTTCGAGGCCATGGAGGCATGGGCACGTGAACATGCGTGCCCGCGTGACGAGGAGCACACGCCACTTGAATTCGCCCGGCACGTGGCGGTCGAACATCCGAATCTGGGCATCCAGGCCCAGCAGCTCGCGGACCTCTACTCGCGCGTCGCCTATGGGCGCGAACGGATAGCCTCGGATGCCCGAAATGTACTGCGACAACTGTGGGGCCACATGCGTTCCGCCGCCGCGGTGCCTCCCCCGCCCCCACCTGGGATGATGAAAAGTTCACGGTCGTCAACCCGGATGTAGACCTTATGTCACCCACATGTACAAAATGCAGTCGGTATTGGGATTGTGGAAAAGCGAGAGAGACTCAACGATTTGAACGAACTGGCCACGATTCGCGACCGATCCCTAAAACTGGCGGCATTCCACGGCTACGGCCTGTCGCGACTGGCACTAGGCGGCAATATCGCTCATTCCCCCCCGGAGAGCGCGCTCACGTTCCTCAACAACACGGCATATGCTTTAGGACAGTGTGCGGTCTGGGAACCGCGTTATTACCCGGGAACCTTCGGGGCGTACAACATGAACGCCATACGCCACAAACCCGTGTGAACTACGTCTCGCGCCGCCTTAGCTCGCGAGCCTGATTCACCCACGAGATGAACTCGTGGGGGTCTGGCCGCGGGCCGCGCCGCCTTAGCTCGCGAGCCTGATTCACCC
>JBNJEM010000792.1:0-3042 GCA_051745935.1 Planctomycetota bacterium | reverse complement strand
CTTCATCTCATGGGGGGAGCACCAGAGGCAGGGAAGCTAAGCAGAACCTCGCCCTCCGAACAAGGCACGGAAACCCTGGTGGACAATTACTCGTTCAGCGGCGCTGTGTTGGCACGGGCTGAATGGACCAACCACCGGCTAATCTATAAGACTCCGGAGTTGAAAGAACCGGTGCACTTGTCCGGCACGGCCAGCATCACCATCAAGTTAGCCAGCAGCAAGCCGGCCGCCAACTTATCGGTCTGGGTGGTCTCGCTGCCGTGGAATGAAAAAAAGAACGCCAAGACCACGGATAACATCGTCACCCGTGGCTGGGCCGACCCGCAAAACAGCGAGTCGTTGACCGAGAGCGAGCCGCTGTTGCCCGGCCAATTCCGTGAAATGACGTTTGACCTGCAACCTGATGACCAGATCATACCGGCCGGACAACGGATTGCCTTGATGATCTTTTCAAGCGATCGGGACTTCACGCTGTGGCCCCATCCAGGCACCGAGCTTACAATTGACCTCGACGCCACCACCCTGACATTGCCCGTGGTCGGCGGCGAGGAAGCATTCAACCAGGCGATGGAGAACAAAGAGCCCGTTGACTGATCTCTGTCATACGTGCGTGTTCTTTATACTGGTCTCGGATGACTTTCTCCGCCGCGAGTCCGACCAACGGGAGGACGGCTTGCGCCGGGCCGCTTTACACCCGGAACAATCCAACCGCCTGAAATACACTGGTCGCGGATGACTTTCTCCGCCGCGAGTCCGACCAACGGGAGGACGGCTTGCGCCGGGCCGCTTTACACCCGGAACAATCCAACCGCCTGAAAAATATTTGGAGTATGGAAATAGGCTATGTCTCAGCAACTGTTGATCATCAACGTGGCCGGGCTCGGGACTTCGGCGGTTGGAGCCATGACCCCCAATATTTCACGGTTGTCGGAAAAGGGGAATGGCCCGATGGCCGTGCAGCCTCCGGTGCCCGCGCTGACCAGCCCCTCCCAGGCAACCCTGGTGACTGGCACGCCTCCAGCTCAGCATGGCATCGTCGGAAACGGCTGGTATTTCCGTGATTTGGCACAAGTTTTGAACTGGCAGCGGTCCGGGAACCTGGTGGCGGGAGAGTCGCTTTGGCGGGCCGCCCGCGTTAACATTCCCAATCTGCAATGCGCGAATTTGTTCTGGCGATATGCCACTCATTCCGCCTGCAATGTGAACGTGGTGGAGCGGCCGACCTATTGGTCCGATGGCCGCAAGTCGCCGGACATCTATACCGAACCGGGATCCGTGCGGGATGAACTGGTTGAACGGTTCGGTCCCTTCCCGCTTTTCCGGTTTTGGGGTCCGGTCGCCGATATTCACTCGACGCGGTGGATCGTCGACGCCACGATCCATTTCCTCGAGCAGGATCGTTTTGGACTCGTGTTGACGTACATTCCACACCTGGATTACGACCACCAGCGTTTCGGCCCCGCCTCCGAACAAGGCAAACAGGCACTGCGAGACATGGACCGGGAAGTAGGACGGCTCATTGACGCCGCACTGGCGCGCGATGCGCGGATCGCCGTGGTTTCCGATTACGCATTCGAGCCCGTCTCGTGCCCGGTTTTTTTGAACCGAGCCTTGCGAGAGGCGGGTTTGGTGACCGTGCAGCGGGCGGAAAACGGCGAATTGCTGGAGCCTGGCGCGTCCACGGCCTTCGCGGTTTGCGATCAGCAGGTGGCACACATCTATGTCAACGATCAGGCCGCCATCGGAAGGACAAAACGCCTGATCCAGGAGCTGGACGGCGTCGAACGGGTTTACGATCGGCGGGAAATGCGTGAACTGGAGCTCGATCACCCCCGGGCCGGTGAACTTTTCGCGATCGCCGCGCCGGAGTGCTGGTTTGCTTATCCCTATTGGTTGGATGAATCCCAAACGCCCGATTTCGCTCACTGCGTGGCCATTCACGCGAAGCCCGGCTGGGACCCGTCGGAGCTGTTCTGGCGGCCAGGCCCGAGAGGGAAATGGCATCTGGCGAAGCGCATGCTGCAGAAGCTTCTGCGAATTCGAGCACCGTTTGATGTGATTAGTGGCGATATGTCGCTGGTCCGCGGATCGCACGGCCGGATCCCTTCCAACGACGAAAACCGTCCCGTGTTCATCCCCAATTGGCCCACGGAGCAAACGGGCCCCGTGAGAATGCAAGACATAAAACCTCTGCTTCTGCAGCGATTGGGCCACTGAGATCAGCGCCCAACTTGAATCCATTTATACCGGTCGCGGCGGAGAAAGTCATCCGCGACCGGTATGGACAAACCGAATACGATGATCATGATTCGAGAGGAAGGCTTGCCGCGTCGCCATCGACTTTAAGATGCCATTGTTGCCCTTGCGACCCAAGGTACTCTCGTCGATGCTTTCCAAGCGAGCCACGTCACGTACCAGCGTTTCGCTGCAATGGAGATTCAAATTATCGACGACGAAGACCCACCCTGCCGCTGGGGTGAGGATAAACTCCAAGTCGTTGCCATCCATATTGTTGCGCCGTTCGCCTTGCCGATATTGAGACGAAATGACCTAAGAGACCTAAAAAACCTCAGGGAACACGGCGGGCACGCTAACGCATGAAACGCAAGCGACCCGGCTTGTTGTCTATCCATCTTTCTTCATCCGTGGGTCCGTTCTGCCATCCGTGGGCCTATAATGATATCTAACGCACCGGCGATCATCGTCGTGCCCTGGGGGCGAAATGTTCCACTCTTAAATCAAGCACGCGCGACAAACTCGGGACAACCTACTTGTTCTACTTTGTCCAATTTTCGGGTTTTTCATCAGCCCACCCCGCCGCCGGGTCGGTTTCGATCGTTTGGTGAATATGCCAGGCAAAGTCTTCTTCCGTGCGCGTTTCGCGGATCGTTGGCGCGATCATCTGGTCCAGAACGACGTCCCAATTACCAATCAAGCACACTATCCCATGACGCTTGTATTCATATTCGATCCGCTCGGGCTGTCCCGGTCGCATCGCAATCGTCCCGGCGATGTAGAGAAGATGAGGAGAGCGAGGCCTCG
>JBNJEM010000791.1:0-3045 GCA_051745935.1 Planctomycetota bacterium | reverse complement strand
CGCCAATGGCATAGTGGATTACGATAAAGCCTGCGAGGTGAACTCTGAATGGCACGACCCCGAGAAACTCGGCCGGTTCATTGCGTCACGGCACATTGGTGCCCAGGTGCTGCTTGCGTTGGTCGCCCTCGTCGTTGCGATTCTGAATCTGGCGGGCTCTTCCGGGCTCGCCGCACCACGCCTCGAATAACGACCCATTTCTCAGCATGAGACGGTCGGTGAATTCGGGTAGAATCGGACCATCGGCTGTGTCCCGACATTCCACGGATTGGCGGATGCAAGATGTGGCGTCCCTTTGTGCAGTCTTTGCTGCGCAGTGCGATGTCGCAGCAGAATGACGCTTGATGCCGCTGGAACGTTTACCTCGGGCGTGAGGCAGCAACGCTTTTCTTCAGAGTAGAATTATGAGCGAGAATCCCTTTGAAATGCCAGTGACGGCCACTATCCCCACTCGGAGCGTCACCAAGACCCGTATCGTGTGGTTTTTGTTAGGCTTCGTGTGCTCGTGGATTTGCTGGTCGACCATCGCCTATATCCGAACCCGCCCGCGTGATGTAACCCACGCGTGGCCGGAAGAGTTGAGAGAGATGGCACCAGACTGGATGGAAGAAGCCAAGGGGGTTGTGGTGGGTCAATTCGCCCTGTTCACCCCAGCCGATTCTTCATCAGCAAATGCGATCGTCTATCCCGTCAAATCGCCTTCGACAGGAGCCTTGTTCTTCGACGAGGACGGTGATTGCCAGTTGGATGAGATAACGGTTACCGATGCCAAACAGCGTACTTGGTCTGTCAGCTTCAACAGCAACCAGCGTGAAGCCGGCTCATTCTCGTTCTCGTCAGGATTCAGTCGTGACTCCGTAACGTTCATGGACGGAAATGTTGATGGGCAGTACGATACCTGCTATAGGTTTGATGAGGAAGATCCTGAACCGCGAATGTCGGTATGGATCGATTCGCAGTGGCATAACTCCGCGTTCCATGATGGAGAATGGTATGTGACAATCGATGGTAGTGAGGTTGCGGTGGAACGTGTCGACGGAGTCTGGCAACGGGCTTCGGTCGATTAACTCAACGGATCAATAGCTTTCCCAGCCAATCCCATATGTGGCCATTCCGAAAACGAAGACCGCCCGATGACGTCGCCGCCTACACGGCAGACAAAACCATAGTCCGGGAAACGCGGTGGTCGCGAGAATTCCAAAGTCCTGACAAACGCGAGTGTTTTCTCGATTCCCGATTCAGGGACGGCAGTGCTTCAATCACGTTGAGTGAACTCAGACGTGATTGGGCCACTTGGACCGACCACGAAAAGGCGGACTTCTCACAATCGTTTGTCCACTACCAAGGTCGTCGCCGATGCCAGATTCTGCGTTTTCTCATGCGAAACGGCAATCACTCTGTTTGGTCGGCGATTGCCGCATCTGTTGCCAGCAGCCTACCGATCAATGAATCTCTCCCGTTTCTTCGCGAATGCTGCAAGAGCAGCGAAACTGGCTGTAGCGCCAACTATTACCAGGCGCTGTGGCTCACCGGGTCACCAGAAGCGGTCGGCGTCCTGTGGACAGCTTTGGATCGCATCTGGGCTTCCCCGGATCTGATGACACCTGATTCGTTTTGCAACTTCACAGCTTTCGACGCGATTTGGTGCATCGACGCGCTCATTCGCCTCGGTGACCCCCTCGATTCGTTGCGAGACCCGTATGAGAAACTGAAAATGCATCCCACTATGCGAGGAGATGCGGTAAGATGGCTATCGGAACACTTCGAGCACGAGGATAGCTGATCAGGACAATGGCTGGAGCGGCGGTTTGTGCGTGCGCTGAAAGAGAACTCCATTGCCGCTACCCAGAAATGGCAGACGTTTCGGCAACCACAGTTGCATCAACTCATGCGTTTTCTGAATTCGGCAACAATCGACCGAAATGTGACACGCAGGAGAGCGTCTCAGCAGTGGGGGTAAGCTAGATAGCAACGTGGGCGACCGGGAAGCCTGAAACAGGGGCGACGGCGCGCCCCAGCAAAGGAAGCTGGCGTGACCGCTATTGTGCACCCCCGATGCGCGAATGATTCGGCTTCGGCCGATAGGCCACACGGCGCAAAGTATAGTCACCACTTGGCTTGTGTGATAAGCTGCGGAGAAAGCTCTCGAAGGGATACGGCCACCGCGCTGATGAAGGGAACTGACAGAACCAACCGCTGAACGGGAGCGGCGATTGCGCTTGGTTGCCACTGGTGACCTCTACCATCGCCGCCTCGTTATTCAGAACGTTTTAGCCAAAAATGAAGATGATGCCGAAGAAGCGAAAGCTCGTCGTGGCGTTGTTCATCGTGATCCTCATATACGGCGTCGCAATGATCACGCTCCCTCACGTGCCCGTATACGGACTCTCCGCGCGCGAGGCCGAGCTGACCGAGGCAGTCCTCCGAAGCATACCCCTCGCGGACGACTCACGGATCTACTTTCTGACGCCGACCCCCAGGACGCGATGGGGGGATCGCGGGCATTGGGCTCGGTTCTCTGATCACTTCCACGCCCGTATCAAGGATCTTCCGATCAAGTACCGGCCAGCAAGCGGGGCGTACTTATTGGGCGGATCAGTGCGCAGCCGCATCAGTCATCAAAGAGCGTGGTTGCAGTGGGTCTCAATAATCCGGTGGAATTCAGATACGGAAGCTGTCGTGGAGGAGGGTATTTGGTCCTGTCCACTAGGCGGTGGAGCAAGTACCTGCGTCTGGGAACGGGTGGACGGAGTGTGGCGTAGGAAAGAGGACATCGGAGGATGGATTTCGCACAGCCTGCGAACAGGGCTGATAATCGGATGCAGGGGCGCGGCAGCTTCCGTACGTTGAGGCATAGCCGGTCGCAAGGCCGCGACCCCGCGATCCTCCGCGTCATGGAGGAAACAGTAGGACCGGACCAGACCCTAAAATGGACCCGTTCACGCGGGCGGATCCGAGGTTGGACCACCTCCCACCAGTCGACTGGTTGTTACACCGGGACACACTCGCCCCGCTCGACATGGGTTCCGCTAATACACGATAAAA
>JBNJEM010000790.1:0-3050 GCA_051745935.1 Planctomycetota bacterium | reverse complement strand
GGATCGAATTGGAACCCGTGACGGGTGCCGTCCTGGCCGCGAAGGCCCCGAACCCCGGGCTTTACCAGCTAGTCGAGACATGAAGCTTACAGTTTGAGTTATTGGGGACGCGTGAGCCGCCATGTCCGCACGAGGACGACGAGCGCGCAGATGAGGCAAAAGCATCCCGCCCACCACCAGCTGGCAGGGACCAGATTATAGTTGGCGAAAGTCGGCGCCCCCATGATATGGAAAGCGGCCGCCATCGGGTTAATCTTCAAAGCCGCTTCCACCGTGCCATGTCCAAACGTCGTGTCCCGTCCCAGCCAGAACAACATCGTGCCAACGCAAACCGAGCCCAACGTGGCATAGGCGATGGTGGTCGCGGTTGCCGCTCGACGACACAGACTGCTGATGGCCGCCGACAGTAAAATCGCCAATAGCATCATCCATCCCAGACAAATGAGTACTTGCCAGACCTGCCACCGCAAGGGAGGATGGATCCAGATCATGACGAGGTAGCCGGGCAGGGTCGCCAGCAACATCAGCGACAACGTGACCAGAACACTGGCCAGTTTTCCGGTCAGGATTCTAAACGCCGACAACGGGGTCATCATCAACAGCTCCCACCCCCCGCTCTCCCGTTCGGCACTGATTAAGTTGGCGGCGAGACTGGGCGTAATCACCACGATTAAAGCCACCTGCAACACCACCATGATCGCGCCGATCGTTCCCACTCCCCAATCAATGGTGCCGGTGGTGGCGGCATAGGCGAGATAAAGCGAGACGAGCGCCGAGAGGGCAACCAATCGGAGCTGCCAATGGCTGCGGCCAAAACGACGAGTGCGAAACTCCTTCACCATCACCGGATTCATGAAGCGGCCGATCCCCTTCTTGCGACGCTGCGGATCCACCAAGAACACCATCCGCCGCAACAACCGCTGCGCCAGCGACCGTTGATCCGTGACCAACCCTTGCGGGCGAGGCCGATCCAGCAAGAACGCGCGCAGCCGCGAGATGGTCACCGCTGAGAAGAGAATGGTCGAACCGATGGTAATCGGCAAGAACTTCGCCATGGTGCCGGACGCGGATGTCACGCCAAACGTCGCCACGTCGCCATGGCCCGCCAATTCCATGACGGCGGGTATGGGCGATACGTGCCGCAGCCATTCGGCCAGGACCGCGGCGACGTTCAGTTTTTCTCGTAAAAAGTAATGCGGTCCCAACGCCCCGACGGACATGAGCAGCACACCGGCGTAGGTGATTCGCAAGGCCGCGTCGAGAGAGTTCGCGTAACTGCTGATCATCAGTCCAAGCGAGGTATACTGGAGCAACACGAGCAACAGTATTCCGTACAGCGGGAGAAGGTGCGAGATGAAAGAGATTCCACCCATCGCATAAGCCGCGGCCGCGCCAGGCAGACTCATGGCCAAAATCAAAGCGACGAAAATGAAACTGCCGGTCAGTTTGCCGAAAAAAATTGACGCGGGAGACAAAGGCGAATTCAGAAGCAACACCAGCGTGCCGCCGTTCTTCTCGCGCACCAGCGAGGCTGCCGGAAAAGCGGGAACCAATAACAAAAGAACGGCCAACAATCCATAAGCGAACAGCCGAAACACCTCCTGGGCCTGGGCGCCGGAAAGCTCAACCGTGGCGTTACTCGGCCAGCGACTTACCACCAGTAGGGCGCAGAGGGTAGCCGCGCCCAACAATAGCATGAACGCCCGCTTTGTTCTTAAGGTACCGATGAGCTCTCGCTGGATGATGGGATGGCTCATAGCTCCGTTGCCCCCGACATTCTCTGCTGCTCCAGATCACTGCCCGCCCGGCCACCGGCCCCGCTTGAGTTGTCCGCGTTTCCGGTATCCCGGGTCACCGAAAGGAACGCGTCCTCCAGATCCGCTGGAATTTCACGAAACTGACTCACTTCGATCTTTTCACCCACCAAGTCGGCCAGCAGGCCGACCAGCTCTTTTTCCGTTTTGTCGGTCCGAAATCGCAAGGCCGACTCCGAAGGCGATTCGAAGACTTCCGCGTCTGGTTCCATGTGGCGCCGCACGATCTCCGCGACACGCCCCAAATGGTCGCTTCCCGCCAATTGCACCTCGATCAACCGTAGCTGGCCAACCTCGCGCATGATTTCCGACAGCGTACCGAAGGCCTGCATGCGGCCATCATTGAGAATCGCGACCTGGTCGCAAATGCGGGAGAGTTCCGGCAGAATATGGCTCGTGACCATCAGGGTTTTACCGCTTTTCGCCAGCTGGACGAGAAGCTGCCGCATTTCAATCCTGGCTTGTGGATCCAAGCCATTGGCCGGTTCATCCAGGATGAGCACGCTGGGGTCGTGCAGCAGGGTGCGAGCAATCCCTACCCGTTGCTTCATCCCATGACTGAGACTCTCGACATAGCGGTCACGCATGTATGTCGAGCCGGTAATGTCCAATACCTCGTCGATCCGTTTGACTCGTCGAGGACGCGAGATGCCAAACGCCGCTCCGAAAAAGTCAAGATACTCCCAAACTCGCATGTTGTCGTAGGATCCAAACAAGTCCGGCATGTAACCGACCAATCGTTTGATTTCCTTGGGGTGCCGGACGCAGTCACGCCCAGCGATGCGAGCTGAGCCGCCGGTGGGGCGAGTGAGCCCCACGAGTATCTTGATCGCCGTGGTTTTTCCGGCCCCGTTTGGTCCGATGAGACCTAGAATATGGCCTGGCTCAAGCGACAGCGACAAGTGGTCCAAGGCGGTTAACTCACCATAAACCTTCGTTACTTCATTCATCACCACCGCCGCCGCTTCATCACTCATGCTATTCTCCTCGTACCCTGCCGCTGACTTCCAATTGCACGCCTTCAATCTTCCATGTCGCCTGTGCCATTGGCTTTCCAGGTTCCGCCGCTTCGTCCTCGCTGACGCGAACGCCCAATCGCAAGCCGCCGTCTTTGTCCAACCCGAGTCTTTCTTGGCCCTCGATCGTACATCCATACGTGCCAATCGGATGCGACCATCGCCTCACGACCTCCAACTCATCACCCCCCGGCACCACGATTTCCACCGACCGGGAAGG
>JBNJEM010000789.1:0-3067 GCA_051745935.1 Planctomycetota bacterium | reverse complement strand
CTTTCCGTGTCACCTGCTGTTCTCCGTAATATCCTTCATGCTGCGCAGTGTGGGCGAATGCTGATCAGCCTTGATCTCGGCGACGGTTTGGCGGACCAGATCGATTTGCGGCCGCAGCCCCTTGGCTTCCGAGTGAGCCAGCAGCTGCTTCTCGAGTTCCGCCAGCTTGGGCAACATCGGCTCAGCGGCTCCGCCGTACGTCTGAAGGATTTTCAGGCATTTGCTGATCCGATTCTTCTTGCCCCATCTTTCAATATCCATCATATCGAGACACAGCGGCACGCCTTCCGCGATGTGATGTTTCGCCAGGATCTCCAGGCCGCTCAAACGGATACCGTCCGCGAACATGATGCCGCTAGGGGCCGGCTCGACAACAGCCTGATAGATGGCGGGTAACAACGGTTCGATTTCCTCGTAAGCCAGGTTTTGGTAAACGGACCCGATGCTCCCTCGGGCCCGACCGTCTTCGTTGCGAAGTCCGGCCCTGACCGCTGCATAGAGCAATTGACGGTCGACGCCATCAAGCGATCGTCCCAGCATTCCGCCGCGCCGATTAAACAGCGCAAAACACAAATAGCGTTGTTGCATGCCACGCGGGTCGGCCTGGCGATCATGTTCCGCGAGCATCGACAGCAGGTCCGGCAGCGTGGACATCGCCGGGTCGCCGATACTTGCCAACGCCTCGGCGGCCTTGATCCGGAGCCACGGATCATCGGCTCGAAGCGTTTTCCGCAGCGCCGATACAGCCGGAGCCGCGCGAGTTTTCAGCATTATCAGCGCCTGGCACGCGCCCAGGCGGGCGTGCAGGTCGGGTTCATCAAGCATCGCGATCAGGCGCGGCGTCGGATCGCCCTCACGCCGGGCCAGTTCCGTGGCCGAACGTTCGCGAACGACGGGCGACCAGCTTCTCAGGCCGGCGAAAAGCCGCGCGTCGCCACGTTGGGCGTAGGCGGCCAACCGCAGCCGGGGGCTCCAGCCGCGGCCGTCCCGGACAAGGCTCTCCGCCGCGCTGGCATCGACCTGCTCGGCCACGCTTTTCTTCCGCCCCGTGAGATGGAGTTTTTTCAGCGGCTGAGCATAGGCCAGCAGATAGGCGCCGGTGCAATCCCAGCCGTTGTATTTGTCGGGCCTATCGGCGGGCGGCCCCTGGTGCAGATAGGTTCCGTCCCAGCGACGGGCCAGATCGTAATACCAACCGAACTCCTTCATCCAAGCACCGGTGGCCCGTGGCCCCGACAGCGCGACACCCGGCATGGCCCAGAGCATGTTGAAGAAGTTGCCCGTGTGTCCCATGTCGCGTTCACCGCCATGCGAAGCCACGCTCATTCGCGAAAAGTATTCGGTGGCCTCGACGTCGTCGAGCAGGTGGAACATCAGCGCGGCAATTCCGTTCTTGCCATTGTCCTCGTGCGTTTGGATCCACGGGCGATGGTCGCCATAAGGGACGCTGCCCTTGCCGACGTAGAAGCGAAGCAGCCGTTCGCTCTTCTTGATCGCCTCGTCCAGTTCAGGATCGTCGACCCCGGCCTGGCGGGCCAAAATGAGCGAAACGGTCAGCGGCAAACCCGGCGCGTTCATCATGCCGTAGCCGGACAGTCGCCCGTTCCGTTGCACGAATCGGTGCCCCCACGAACCGACCTCGCTCTGGCCGCGAACGATTTCCATGGTGATACGTTCCAGATCGGGCATCACGCCGCGATCTCCGGTGGCCAGGACGTACTCGGCCAGCAGAATGTTGATGGGCCCGTACCACCACGAATGCAGCGTGCGTCGCTGGGGGTCCGAGTACTGCGAGGCCCACTGGACCTGCTCGCGGACCAGCGACAAGTACCGCGGCTTGCCGCTGGCAAGCAGAGCCAGCGCATTGAACGAGCGTTCGATCGGATTGCCGTCCTCCGGGTTCGCCTTCATTCTTCGAGCCAACGCCTCGCATCCCCGCTCGAAGATGCGTTTCGACTTGGGACAATCGAACGGCGCAGTCGCGCCGTACGCCCCCAGGACGGGCAATTGTAGCACAACCGTCGTTTTCTCGCCCTTCCGCCAGCGAATCAAATTGAGGCTCCCGTCATCCGCTTCCGCCGCGCCAATGGCCTTGCCCAGTTCCGTTCGCGGATCGTAATCAAATGGCTGGCCCGCGATTCCCAGGATCACATCGCCGGGCTGGAGAACGCCGTCGGCGGGCGACTCCTCTTCCACTTGCGTGACATAGACTTGTCGCGCCTCGCTCGTTTCCATCTTGTTACTGTACATCCACCCGCGGGCGCCCGTCGGCCCGAGGGTCCAGTCGTGGCTGGCCCCCGGGGGAATCTGGCCCCCCTTAGTGAAGTCCGGGTTGGCCTCCGTTGAATCAGGATCAGCCGCCGACGACGGTGCGGCAAGAGACGAGAACATCGCCGCGACAGCAACGGATGCGACAAACAACGATTTAACGATCATAAGGAGCTCCATATCAGGCGTAACAAATGGTTGTACAGTTGAATTGCGGAAAGGGACAAGGCTTGTCTTCGAACACCATCGGGCCTATTCGCGTTTCTGGTCATGCATCATCTCAGCCATCGATTCGGCGAGCGCCTTGCCGATCTGGGACATGATCTTGGCGGATCCCATGTAGTGGAAGTCAAAGTTGGAGGTGCTTTCCTCGAGGATCACCAATTCTCGGGGAGTAAAGACAATTCTCGGGGAGTAAAGACCTTCGCATGGAGTTTCTCCAGGGCCGCGTTGCCTTCCTCGCGGCTGAGTTTTCCTTCTTCCACCTTATCGTTGATCTCATCCTTGTTCTCCTTGATCCTCTTTTCCCGGGCCCTCAGTTCAACCACGTCCATATCCCAATACTTTTCGGTCCACACGGCGGCGACGTTGTCTTGGAACTCAGGTAGGTCAGCCGGCGCGGCCATGGCCATACGAAAGTTCTGGTGCACGTCCTTGTAACGCTGCTGGGCCGGTGCATATTTGTCGACGGGGCCCCCACCTGGGGTGAGGAAAAACTCCAAGTCGTTGCCATCCATATTGTTGCGCCGTTCGTTTCGCCGGTATTGAGACGAAAGGACCTCTAAGAGACCTAAAAAAC
>JBNJEM010000788.1:0-3071 GCA_051745935.1 Planctomycetota bacterium | reverse complement strand
CTCGCTGTTGCGCACGCTTCCGTTAAACAAACAGACGTCGATCTCGCCATCTTCCATCCGCTCCACGTCCCGGACCTTTCCATCCGAGATACAGGGACAGAAAACGATATCGAACGCCTTGGAAACGTCCAGGATTTTCTCTTCGATACCCAGGAGGGCGATTTCACAGCCTCCGCAGGAGGCTGCCCAGTACATCGCCAATTTACCTTTCGGCTGGGCCTCGTTGGTATCGTGGTCGGCCGCCGTGGCTGGGGTGCTCATCGTGGTACCTCCATGGCCTCATTATGTTCGTTAACAATATCTTGCAGTGCTTCGATCCGCTCGCCATTTTCCTCCCAATTCCTGGACCAGCCGAGCGGGCCGAGTTTCTTGATGTCGGCCACCAACGTGTCGATGCTATCGGCCAGGCGTTGGCCTTCGGCCGCCGAAGCCCACACCAACCGGACGCGATCTTCCTCGACGCCCATGGCACTCAACGTATGCTGCAGCATGTTGAAGCGTCTCATGGCTTTGTAATTCTGTTCCAGGTAGTGGCATTCACCTGGATGGCAACCGGCGATGAGTACCCCGTCGGCGCCGAGGGAGAGTGCCTTGAGCACGAAGCTGGGATCGACCCGCCCGCTGCACATCACGCGAATAATCCGGACATTGGGCGCGTGCACGATGCGCGCCGTGCCGGCCAGGTCGGCGGCCCGGTACGAACACCAATTACACAGAAACCCAACGATTTTCGGTTCAAAACTCTGGTCGCTCATGTAACTCGTAGCTCCTTACGAAGCGGACACCTGGGCGGTTTCCGAATCCTCCGAGGCGGTGGCGGGCTGGATCGCGTCCCACAAGGCCCCTCCGATTTCCGCGTAAATCTGCTCATTACTGAAATGCGCCCCGCTGATGACGCCAGCCGGACACGCCGACACGCACGTGCCGCATCCCTTGCACAGCGCCGTGATCACCCGGCTCACGCCTTTTTCCGCGTCGTATTCGATGGCGTTATAGGGGCACAAGTTGTTGCAGATCCTGCACCCCGAACAGTTCTCCTCATCGATGGCCGCCACCACGGGCTCAATCATCACCTTGCCCCTGGTGATCAGGCCGCACACCCGGGCCGCCGCCGCGGCGCCCTGGGCCACGGACGCGGGAATGTCTTTGGGCCCCTGGCAGGTTCCCGCCACGAATACGCCATCGGTCATGGTGGCCACGGGGTCGAGCTTCGGGTGTCGCTCCGTGTAAAACCCCGCCATGCTGCAGGAAATACCGCATTTGAGCCCGAGATCGCGGGCATCGCTTTGAGGTTCCATCGCCCCCATCAAAACCACCATGTCGACCGGGTATCGTTGCTGGCGGCCGGTCAACGTGTCTTCGGCCTGTACAATGACCTTCCCTCGCTCTTCCGGCGCTCGCGCGGCGTCCGTCACTTCGGACACTTTGCCGCGGACAAAACGAACCCCCTCCTCCAGCAACCGCTGATAGAACTCCTCGTAGTCCTTCTGGTTCGTGCGGATGTCAATATAGAACGAATGAACCTTGGCTCCCGTCTTCTCCATGACCAGATGAGCGAACTTGAGGGACGCCATGCAACAGACGGCGGAGCAATGCGAGTTGTGGTTGAGGTCCCGGCTGCCAACGCAATGGATGATGGCCACCGACTCGGGGACCGTTTTGCCGTCATGCAACACGATCTTTCCGCCGGTCGGTCCCGCCGCGTTGCAGAGCCGCTCGAATTCCAGACTGGTGTAAACATTCGCCAACCGCCCATAGCCGTATTGCGGGATCTGGCGGCAGTCAAACGGCTTCCAGCCGGTTGCCATGATGATATTGCCGACGTTCAGTTCGATCAGTTCATCTTCCTGGTCAAACTTAATCGCCTCGGTGGGGCAGAGCTTCCGGCACGCGCCGCACCGCTGCCGCTCGAACCAGATACAGGATTCGGTATCGAGCACCGGAATCCGGGGCACGGCCTGCGGAAACGGCAGGTAGATCGCCTTGCGATTTCCCGTTCCCGCTTCGAATTCCGTGTCCAGCACCTGTCGCGGACATTTCTCCACGCAGATTCCACAGCCGGTGCACAGATCCGGGTCGACTTTCCGGGCCTTCTGGCGAATCTTGACCTTGAAGTTGCCGACCGAGCCGGTCACTTCCTCCAGCTCGGAGTACGCATGGAGCGTCACCTTGTCATGCTGCCCCACTTCCGACATCTTCGGCGTGAGAATACACGCCGAGCAATCGAGGGTGGGAAAGGTCTTGTCGAACTGAGCCATGTGGCCGCCAATGGACGGCTGCCGTTCGAGCAGATGCACGGGATAGCCGGCGTCCGCCAACTCCAGGGTCGCCTGTAAACCGGCGATACCGCCGCCCACCACCAGAGTGGTCGGGTTGACATCGACATATGTCGGCTCCAGCGGCTCCTGGAACTTCACCCGTTCCGCCGCCGCCGACACAAGCGATTTGGCCTTGACGGTGGCCGCTTCCCGGTCCTGGTGCACCCAGGAGCAATGCTCGCGGATGTTGGTCATTTCCAGCAGATAGGGGTTCAAGCCGGCATTGGCGCACGCCCGGCGAAATGTTCGCTCGTGCAAATGCGGGCTGCAGGCGGCGACCACCACCCGGGTCAGCCCCTCGTTCTTGATGTCGTCCTCGATCAATTTCTGGCCGAGCTCGGAGCACATGAACTTATAGTCGCGAGCGACCGCGACGTGCTCCACGTTGGCACCGGCCCACTTGGCGACTTCCTCCACGTCGACCTTGCCAGCAATGTTGCTGCCACAGTGACATACGTAGACGCCGACTTTCTCGGCCATCGTCATCCTCCCTTTCGCAACTCAACGGCTTTCGCCAAACGCTTCTGTTTCGTTGCGTTGTTGTGTCAGAAGTATATTTCAGGCGGTTGAATTCTTCCGGGTGGAAAGCTGCCCGACGCAAGCCGTCCTCCCGTTGGTCGGACTCGCGGCTGAGAAAGTCATCCGCGACCAGTGTATTTCAGGCGGTTGAATTCTTCCGGGTGGAAAGCTGCCCGACGCAAGCCGTCCTCCCGTTGGTCGGACTCGCGGCTGAGAAAGTCATCCGCGACCAGT
>JBNJEM010000787.1:0-3073 GCA_051745935.1 Planctomycetota bacterium | reverse complement strand
TTCGTGCTGGCGCTGGTGTGTGTTTATGTGCTGTAAAAGACGGGCCTGGAGACCCGTCCTACGCCGTCTTTATGCAACAATAGAGTTGACTCAAAATGAACGACGTTCTTCGCATAAGCAGACTAATTTGCGCAGTCTCTTGAATAAAATGTGCCACTCCCTCTTTTTCGCGATCTGTGTTTTCTTCGCGTGTGTTGGTCCAACGTTCGCGCAATGGCACACCTTGCACCGTGACTACCAAAGGAGCGGGCACACGAACGACGTGGTGTCTGGGCCTTATGAGCGAAAATGGTGGCGCGATTTCCACGACGAGATGATCGCCACGCGGTGCGAAGCCATTGTGGCAGAGAGCAAGGTCTTCGTGGGCGCGTTCGCTGGTAATCTGTATGCGCTGGATGTTGCTACGGGTCGAACCGTGTGGAAATTTGAGTCAGCCGGGCGGATTGGCGCTTCCCCCTGCTACGAGGACGGCAGGCTCTACGTCGCCGCCGACGTGGCGTTCGATCAAGGCGTCTTACACTGCCTCAGGGCGGAAACTGGCGAACTTCTCTGGAAGCACGACACGCCGGGCGGCATCTGGACCAGTCCCGCATGCGATGGTGAAAAGATCTATGTGGGTGACCGTTCCGGCATATTCCACGCACTCCATGTCGCCGACGGTTCAACGGCATGGACGCTGGAAACGGACTACATGATCCTCAAGCCGGCCTCTTTCACTCCTGACCGACAACGAATTGTGTTCGGGTCTGAGGATATGCACGTCTATTGCGTATCACGCGAGGGCGAACTGCTGTGGCGGACCCCGAAGCTTCCGGGGCTGAGCCTGCGCGACCAAGGCGCTACGATCTGGAAGGGATTGGCCATCGTCCGAACCAATCCGGCTGACGCCTTTCATACTGTGCTCGGACGCAATGGCGAACTTCTTGAATCGATCCAGAGAAAGATTCCGCGGCAGTCGACCGACGAGGTGCTGCTCGACAAATGGGGTGATCTGCTGATGGCTCCGCGTCCCCGCCGCCGCGAAGCGGAGCTGCAAGGCGTCAAGAGGTACTTGAAGCAAAACCGGCACGACCAATGTTTCTTCGCCTTCGCACTTGAGGACGGATCGGAGCCGTGGATCGCGCCGATCCTTTACACGGCGGGCTTGCACAACCCGCCAACGCCGCCTACGGTCCATCCGGGGACTGGTGAGTTGTATACGTTATCACGGTCTGCTCTGACCTATTACGTTCGGGGCGTGCGGCGCTATTCGTGCCTGGTGCGGCTCGATCGCAAAACGGGAATGCCAAATTGGGTGTGGCCCGAATATGAAGCGAAGAACCGGGGGGACTTCCCGATGATCCCTGACGAAACGCAGGCCTTGGGGATGATGGGCAGTCAGGTTGTCGGTACGCATCAAGGAGTATTGGGATCGTTGGATCCGGAGACGGGCGTTGTAACTCCAATCTCCAGAACTCGTGACACCTATGCCGGCATCTTTGGCCCGGGAGCACTTCCTGGGAAATTCAAGGGGGCCGAGGAATTCGCTCAGCGAGGCTTCCTGACTGGAATGCCCAACGAATGGCACGGCCCGGACCGTGCAATCGTCTCGATTGCCGAGGGACGAATGTTCTGGGTTGCCGGATCACAAGTCGTTTGTATCGCCGGACCTGACAAGGTGAAAACGGAGAGCGGCGGGAGTCAACCGCCGCCACCGTTCAAGAAGCGTCTTCCGGCGGTTGTCCCCACCGGCAATGTCGCGAACCACGGACAAGGTGGAATCGATCCGACCATCACAAGGCGAATCATCCGTCCCGAAGATTTATCCGGATATGTCGAGCCACCCTCCGCGCGGGTTTCACACGCCAACGGCCGACTACCTCAAAAAGTCCGCAAGCGGCTCGATGCCGAAATCCAGGAACTTGTTCGCGGACAGCACGATCGGGAATGGGCACCTTTGGTGATCCAACTGGGGATCGGACGTGAGGAACGGCATTATTGGCGAACGGCCGAAACGATGCAGATCGTCGGTCTCGCGCTCCCTCACTTGTCCAAGTCAATCCGGGAAGAAGCGATCGCGTATCTCGATCGGTTATGGGGTCGTGGTTGTCCGTTGAAGATGGCCGTGCATGCTGCTGATGGCGAACGCCGAGAGCCATTCGAACTGGGACCGAACATGAAACAATATGCTGCGGCGGCTCCGGACTACCGTTCTCAAATCGCCGACCTATATGCCGTGTGGGCTTACGCACACTATGCCAACCGTTGGAAATCCGTTCTGGCCGAGATCGAATCGGTTAAGACAATATTCGATCAGTTCGTGGCGAATCTTCCTCCCTTCGATCCCGACGACATGGAAAACGACGCTTCACAGCAGCTGAACCGGCATATCGGGGGTTTGATGGCGGGTGTGCGCATCCTTGAGCGGGCAGGCGACAGCGAATGTCGCGAGCGGGCACTGGACCTTCTTGCTCGGCGGGTCACAATCCGTGTGCATCATGAGCGTTCCGACCATCGGCTCGTGCGACCGACGAAAGGTCAAGGGCGGGGAATTCATCGGGCAAAAGTGCCTCGTTATGTCGACCTAGTGCCAGAGCTCTCCCGAATACTCCATGATTTCGCATCCCAGTCCCTCGCACGACATGTTTCCGATCTGCGCGTAGGACTTCCAGTCTGGAGTCATGCCTATGGAGAACGGATGATAGGAGGAGAGAACTACACCTCGCCACCTCATCTCTCGCGCGGTCTTTTCGCCATCTGGGCGGACGGATGCGACGCTCCAGCCAAGGCACTCGCTAAACATCTCGATCAGCCTTGGTGCCACGCCGACCTGTACTATATCGAGAAGCTTACGGCGGTACTGCGACGGTTTGCGAACGGAGCGAACGGGAGCGAACGGGAGCAGACACTCTGATTTTCGGTGTGAATCCGCGGGCTGTGTCAAGGATTCTGGCACGGGGAAGGCAAGCGAAAAGGCCAGTGCACCCAAGAACCATGGCAACCGCGAGGGCATCGAGTCACCAGAGCGAGGGGAAGCACGCGAGAAGTAAGCAGCTGAACCGATACGTGGCCCGAACAGCGCGCACTGCGACAA
>JBNJEM010000786.1:0-3084 GCA_051745935.1 Planctomycetota bacterium | reverse complement strand
GACAGGAAGATTTGAGGACAGGAAGATTATACTTCAGGCGGTCGAATTTGTCCGGATGGAAAGCTGCCCGATGCAAGCCGTCCTTCCGCCTGTCGGACTCGCGGCGCACCAAGTCATCCGCGACCGGTATAGCTCGCTGTCCGTCTTGCCACGGCACGCGAATTCCGCTGGACGGGCAATCCTGTTTTTGCCGAATCGACGAAACGTCACGGTTCAAAAACACGTGTGGCATCTTCCGGGTTTTTTTGTTATTCAATCAACTTCAGCGGATCGAATGCTTCGGGCGACAACCAACGGGGAACCTGGTATCCATTCGCCTCGCCGCGGCGCAGTCACTGGGTCACTGCCGCGGGCGGCCCATGAGCGGTCCCTGTTGAGCCGGAAGGCCAGAGTCCGCTCGACCACGGTTTTGAATCGTCATGACTGGTTCCAGCAAACGTGGCCGCGTGCTGGACTGGCAACGCACCCACGGCTTCGGCGCGCGGTATCCCACTTTGAACGGGGAAAATATCACGAAAATTAAAAAACGAATGACGTGTCGGGGTGCGAATCAGACAAACTTGATTACACTGGAAATTAGGCAAAACTTTTGGGGTTGCTCGGTCGGATACATAGTTGATGAGAGCTGACCGAACAGCGAACCGCGGAGCATAATCTGATGGCGACAACTGCCAGCCAAATTGAGAGAAGTCAGGTTGAGGACGACGCAGAGCAACCGTCATCCCCGCAAACCGAGGTATGTCCTCATTGTCAGGACACCGGTTGGGTGAAGGTTTTCACTCCCTGGGGATGTCCCACCAGCAAGCGATGCCAGTGTGGGCCCGGTGGCGAGTCGGACAAGCCGATTGAGTAGCCCCGGCATGCCACGGGAACACCACGCCCGAGCGGGTTGATATATTTCAGGCGGTTGGATTCTTCCGGATGGAAAGCCGCCCGACGCAAGCCGTCCTCCCGTTGGTCGGACTCGCGGCGGAGAAAGTCATCCGCGACCGGTATATTTCAGGCGGTTGGATTTTTCCGGATGGAAAGCCGCCCGACGCAAGCCGTCCTCCCGTTGGTCGGACTCGCGGCGGAGAAAGTCATCCGCGACCGATATAGCTTGGACCGACGAACAGCCGCGCGGAGCTCCGGCAAAGCAAACGGCTTGGCCGGATCCCCAAGGTCTGCCGACCCCGGCGGGAGCTCCCCGCATATACCGCCCCGCCGCATATCGCTTTGTCCCGCCGCTATTGCAAGCTAGCTTGCGTCCACCGCTTCCGGACGAGGCCCCTTTGGATAGGGCCTCGTGAGATGTGGCGCGGGACGAGTTCGCGCGTGGATCCCCGTCCCACTTGCACCAGGCCACATCTACAACACGTGGCGTCTCCGCGGCCCCACCTCTTGTTCGCCCGGCCACGCTGCTATTTCTTCACGTCGAACGCAAAGAGCAGGTCTCCGTGCCGAACGTAGAGTCGGCCAGCGCAGACGACCGGGTGCGCCCACGTGGGCCCCTCGCCCCCTTCCGGAATCCTGAATTCGCTGACCAGCTTGTGCTCGTCGGGGGTCGGTTTGACCAACCCCACTCTACGCCCCTTTTCGCTCAGGGTGTACAGCATTCCATCGGCAAATGTGAGCGACCCTTTGCCGACGCCCTGTTCCTGATACTCCGTCTCGCCGGTTTCCCAGTCCAAGCAGAGCCAATATCGGCGGGAATCGGCCCCATAAATGTGCCCATCCAACAGAATCACGCCACCGTGGTGGTTGTCCAAGTCTTTGTTTTCCCACACTTGCTCGGCTGTGATTTTTCCGCCGGTGGCGGTAAGTTTCACGAGTTCGGAACCCGAACCGTATCCCGAACTAATGAAGACATGACCGTCCACGCAGATGGGCGTCAGGGCGTTGACATCGTATTTCGTGATGTGTTCATAGCGAAATAGCAGGTCTCCGTTGCTGATATCGACCCCGACCAATGCTTTGCTGCTCATCGTCAGGACCATTCGCCGCCCGGCGAATTCGGCGATCGCGGGCGTCGCATACCCCGCTCGGTCTTCCACGGGGTCCGCCGCCCAAACGGTCTCTCCCGTCTTTTTGTTGAGCGCCACCACGCTCCCCAAGTCCCCAAACGGACAGCAAATCAACAGATCGCCATCCACCACCGGCGATTCAGCCAGCGCCCATCGGATGTTCTCGCCGGCAAACTTGTCCAGAATGTTCAACCCCCAGATTCTCTGACCGGTGTGGGCGTTGAGACACACCAAATCACCTAGTGGTGTTTCATAATAGAGCCGGTCGCCATCGATCGTCGGCGTGGACCGGGTGCCCTCGTGCGACTTCGTCCAGGCCTCGCCACAATCCGTTTGCCACACCTTCTGGCCGTCCAGGTCGAGAGCCATGACAACCGTCCGCCCATCAATGTTGCCGGCCGTGTAAATGTTCCCATGGACGAGACTGACACTGGCAAAACCAACCCCCAACCCCTCGGCCGTCCAGACCAGTTCCGGCCCGTCTTCGGGCCATTCTTCCAACAAGCCCGTAGCCCGCGACATGTTATTGCCCGCCGGCCCGTGAAAACGAGGCCAGTAGGGGTCGGCAGCCCTTGTTGCCGGCGCCACCAAAAGGACCAAGACCGCGAACAGCATCACTCGACAGACGTCGCTCAACCGGAAAAACGATACGGACGGACAATTTCGCATTGGATAACGCTCCTCGATCGTTGAAAGCCTAACGCAGGACGGCGCGCTGAGCACCCCTGCATTCCCAAGTCCACGAAACTCACGCGACACAAAAAAACTCGGCCAGTCCGGCCACCGTGCCCCGGCGCGCGGCTCGAGCCTCACCCGGCGGGTCGCAGCCTGCCAAACCTCCCTGTCGCACACCCTCGGAACGGCCCGTATCCTACCAGATCAATCCCCCAGATTCTACCGCCGCCCGTTTTTGTCTAATCGGAATACTCAGCCTTTCCCCCCCGGATGGCGCAGACAGGACGGCCCAGACGCCCTGTTCTTTACCCTAACGTTGCAAACAGTATATGTAGGACGGGTCTCCAGGCCCGTCTTTATATGTAGGACGGGTCTCCAGGCCCGTCTTTATATGTAGGACGGGTCT
>JBNJEM010000785.1:0-3096 GCA_051745935.1 Planctomycetota bacterium | reverse complement strand
TGGACCTCGCCGAGCACATCCGAACCGATCTCGCGGCCGAGGGCTGGCCGGACGCAGTGCTGTGCATGAGCGGCAACGGCGCGTATCTCCTGTATCGAATCGAACTGCCCAATGAGGCGTGGGCCACGGACTTGGTTAAGCGAGCGGTACAGGGTCTGGCGGACCGCTATGACACCGACGCGGCGGAAATCGACCGCAAAACCTACAACGCGAGTCGCATTATCAAGGTTATGGGCACATGGGCTCGCAAGGGATCAGACCTAACGGGTCAGTCAGGTGTAGACGATCGGCCACACCGAAAGGCGTGTTATGAGCCACCATCCGGACCGTTGAATCCCGTGCCCCGGGATCTTCTGGAAGGAGTGGCCGTGCCGGGAGACCAGCCGAAACGGGGTGTGCCGACACAGCAGGACACACCCCCGGCCATCGTGGGCAACAAGGCGTCTGCATTCGAACGGTGCCGCCACTACGTTTTGAAGTGCCCACCGGCGGAAAGCGGCAACAACGGACACGGGGCGACGTTTCGAGTGGCGTGTGAAACGTTCCGCTTTGGGCTTTCCGATGATGAGGCGATGCGCGTGATGCAAGAGTTTAATGCGACGCGAACCGTCGGCGAATCGTGGACCGACCACGATCTACGCCATAAACTCGAGGACGCCAAAAAGGACGTCGAATCGAAAGGGGAGTTCGGGTGCAAAAACAGACCGGCTAACGATGGACCGACGGTGGACCCGCACGCGGAGGAGCCGGTCCCTGAAGCTCCAGACGATCCGGATCGCTTGGCCTGCGTCAATCGTGATCTCTACAGGTTGCACGAGGGCAGGGAGATTAGGTACTGGCAAGGGGAATGGTACACCTGGAACGGCTTACACTACGAACGCCAAGAGCCGTACGACATGCGGGGCAAGATCCGGGAGGCGGTCAAGAAAGAGTTCAAACGCTTGTGTGTGGAGGAAACGGAACGATACTACGAAAGGGCTAAGAATGGGGAGGTCGAGGAGGGTGAAAAACCACCGGAGCGTCGCAAGGTAAAAGATGTGCTGATCACTAACGTCATGAGTGCCACGGCGAGCATGACGCGACTCTCAGGCAAACAAGAGCTCAATAGCTGGATCGAGAACCCGGACGGCCGATCGAGCAACATCATCTCGATGGCCAACGGGTTGTTCAACGTCGACGCCGTCATACCAGGAGGGGACGAGAAACGAGAAAAGGGTGATCCACCGGATGTGCATAAGCGGAAAAGTGAACCCCACCTATTGCCTCACACGGCGAACTGGTTCTCGATGGCTCATCTGCCCTACAACTTCGACCCGAAGGCGACATGTCCGAAGTGGATGAAATTTCTCGAAACGTCCATGGAAGACGATCACGATCTGATTAACGTGCTACAGGAGTGGGCCGGCTGCCTGTTATTCCGCGACACCGATGCGCAGAAAATGATGATTCTCGTCGGCGAAGGGGCCAACGGTAAGAGTGTGTTTTGTGCCACGATGGAGGCGATGCTAGGGCCGGACAATTGCAGCCACGTGCAGTTCGAGGATATGGCGGAAAAGTTCCATCAAATGGCAACACTAGGCAAGCTGGTGAATATTTGTGCGGACGTCAGTGACCACGAGGTGATTAGGGAGGGCGTGATCAAGAGCTTCTGTGCCGGCGATCGCATGACGTTCGATCGGAAGTTTCGTGATCCGGTCCATGCGGTGCCTACGGCTCGGCTAATGTTGGCTTGCAACAATCTGCCCCGTATCAAAGACAAAACAGACGCCATGACGCGTCGTATGCTGATCATCCCCTGGAACCGGGTCGTCCCGGAAAACGAGAGGATCGTCGGCATGGACAAAGCGGCGTATTGGCAAAGGAGCGGCGAACTGCCCGGAATCTTCCGCTGGGCGGTGTTGGGGCTGGCCCGGTATCGGCGACAAGGTAAGAAGTTCAGCCCGTGCCAAGCCATGGACGAAGCTCTGGGCGACTATCGCCGACGCAACAACCCGGCCCTGGTGTTTATCGAATCACACTTACAGGCGATTGAAAAGGAACCAGACCCAGGTCCAGGCAAGCCGAAAGGGCCGGCGGTGAAGTCGGATTATCTCATCGATTGGTATTCATCGTGGTGTAAGCGGAACAATTACAAGCCATTAAATCGGGGCGGCTTTTGGACGGTGCTCAAGAAGAAGTTCCCGAATGCGGAGGCTGAACGACGTCGCGAAGGAGGTGGAGTTCGCACTTGGGTCGTCGCGGGCATCGATTACCAGGAAGGCGTGGTGGACGACATGAACCGCGATGACGCCTACACGAACCTAGGCGGGGAGTTCTGAAGTGAGCCAATTTTCGACCGACGATCGGCTAGTCATAATGGGTAATTCAAATCCAAACGGGGGGATTGCAAAAATGCAACCTTTGTCGCCTAGTCCTCTGTGGTACTACTCAAGCCCCCTAAGAGTTGTATCTGGCCACCCAAGGCACTTTATAGGGAAGGGCAAACCCCCCAAACGACAAAGGAAATGGCCGTTTTTGCCCCCCATGTTGTTGACGAGACACTACCTACTATTCGAGGGGGTGGCCGGGTGGGCAGTCATTTTCCCCATTTAAGTTAGTAGAGCCTTGCACATTTGATTTTCAGTGCCAAACAATCATAAATTACTCTCCCTACTCCTATAACAAGGTTTATATCAGAGAACCCACTGGACACCCCCCTATCTCAGACTGCAAAACAAGGGATTTGGGTGGCCAAAACTCGGTGGACACCCGGTGGACACCCGGTGGACACCCACCCCCCCGATTGAAATGAAGGAGAACCATCGATGGGCGACCTCGAAGACATGGAAAAAGAACCGTTCGCTCCGCCTCGACAGACCGATACATCGGCGCGATCGCCGCCGCCCGCGCCGGAGAAAAACAGAGCCCCTGGCTGCTGCGGCTTCGCGTGAGGAGGAGCGGCGGGAAGAGCGGCGGGAGGAGCAGCGGAAGGTGCCACGGAAGGTCCAGCCGCCCGCGAAACAGACCTGCGACCGCTGCTGGCAGACGCCGGAGACCTGGGAGGAGTCGGCGTGCGAGTACAACGACCGAGTGCGGGTGACCTGCCGGGTGTGCGGG
>JBNJEM010000784.1:0-3110 GCA_051745935.1 Planctomycetota bacterium | reverse complement strand
GAGGTCAAGGATATCGTCTTGCTATTGGTACCGTCGGAGATCACAATACTGCCGAGGCTAATCCCTTGACCACCGTGCAGATCGGACAAACGCGTGTTAGCCGTGAGACGAGGATTCAGGTCAATTCCCTGCTTCTCGCTCGACAGGGCACCGAACACGGCGTGCCCCGTGATATTGCTCTCGAACAGAAGCTCCCGGTCAGCCAAGCTTCGATAGGTCGTATCACTGCCGCGATAGACAATATAATCATCGACGAATTCAAAGGGGGCCTGATCGGACTGCGTGCCGGAAAATAAATACTGTCCCCGAAACGATTCGTTACCCACCCTGAGCATCTCGTTGATTGTGGCATCGAGTTCCACTGCGAGTGACTTCCGTTCACTGTCACTGGTCGTGCTGTCGGCGGCAATCAGCGCGTGGCTGCGAGCTTTGTTCAGCAGATCCGAGACGCCGCCGAGCGACGTGTCGGTCGCGTCCAAGTACGATTGGCCCATGGAAAGGTTGTCGTGCAATTGACTTTTCTGTTCCAGCAGGCGTTGGAGGGTGATGGCTCGCGTCGCGGCGGGCGGGTCCCCGCTGGGCAGTTGAAACCGACGACCGGTACCTAACTGCTGCTCGACGCCGAGCAGGCCTTTCTGTTCGTTTTGGAGTTGGGCGAGCAGACGTTGAGTCAAAAGCGAATCACTGCTCCGTCCCGCCGGAACCGGATAGATTGGCATTGATTTAAGCCCCAAAAGTGCGACGCCACACGGATGCCACGGACTGGTCCCGCGGTGGTTCACGCTCGCCGCTACAAACCGGCCGGACACACCGTTTGTCGCCGTCGGTCGCGTGGAACGTAACGGACCACGATACCAGCCCGTGGCATTTGCACCTTGAAAAGCCCTCCTTCAAGATGTGCGACGGAAGTGCGAACGTCGGAAAATATCGGTTTCTTGCCCGCGAACGGCAATCAAATCGGATTCGAAGATTCGCGGTTTTGCTTAGGGGTCGCTCAGGAATAACTTTCGCAATTCAACGTGCCCCCGAATCGTCCGGCACACTGGCTCCGCTCGCGATCCGCGTCTTCTGGGAATAGAACGTGTCTTGCCGCTCGCTCAGCCAGTGCCACCCTACGAAAAACGCGGAAGTTATTTCTGAGCCGTTCCTTACATTTTCAACAACGTCTCCAACAACTCGCTAATCGTACTGACGATTTTGGCGGCTGCTTGATACTGTCGTTGGAAGTTCATCATGTTGATCGCTTCTTCATCCAAGCTCACACCACTGAGTCCAAGGTGCTCCGCCTCCAGGGTGGAATGGAACGACCGGTGGCCTTCGGCTACTGCTTGCGCCAGGGACGATTCCTGGGCGGTGGCCCCCATCCACTCTTGGTGAATGCTTTGCAGGCTCGCGCCGTCGCGCGACTCGAGCGGCATGGTCAGCATCTGGGCCAACTGTTCTCCGTTGCGCGTGTCGTGGCCCACGCCGCCCGAGCTGATCGCCAGTTTGCCGGGATCTTCCCTCAGGGCATCCTGAACCTTGACGTCAGCCCCGGTGGTGCCGGTAAAGAAGGTGTTGATGCCCAGCGCTGCCAGGACGCCACTGGAGTCCTCACCGAACGCGAATTCAAGCTCGGATGAGTCGCTTTCCAGCAGAATCCTCCCATTGGCCTCCGTTTCAGCCGAAAGGCCATCGATCGCATCCAGTGAAGCCACCAGACTTTCAGCGGTGGTATCATCGTCCATCCCGCTCAACTGTACCTCGACTTCGGTCGTCTTGCTCAGTCCACTTTTCTTGTTCACGACCTGTACCTGAAACGATCCGTCAACGGGGGTGTACTCCAGGCCCGCTTCGTCCAGCGGCACGGTAACATCGGCAATTGCGTGCTCTGACCGAAACTCACTAAAACCACTCAGTCCCTGCCCCGACGCATGAAGTTTATTGAATTCGAAGATCAACGACTGAGTGAAGGAATCAAGGTCATCCATGAATTTCCCAAGCACCTGATCACGGGCGGCGAGCAGTCCGGCTAGTTGTCCCGAAGACGGCTCCAAGGGCGCGTCCGTCTTGCTCAACCTTGGTTCCTCCACCAAGTGTCTGCGATCCATCTCTTCAACCGTTTGCACCAACTGCGTGGCGCCATCAAAGATTAGATAAGTGCCTCCGACGAATACATTAACACCACCCGAAGCCTGTTCCTTGACCTTGATATTCACATATTCAGCCAACTCCTCCAAAGCCTTGTCCCGCTTATCGCGCAGGCCGACGGCGTCACTGGTAATAGCGCCTCCCTGCTCTATCCGTATGATTCGCGTGTTGAGCGAGTCAATCTGAGTGATTAACTCGTTCATCTCCGCCGTGGCGTCGACCACGCGGTCATTGGTCATGGCGCGCAAGTCCGATACACGACGGTCCAAGCCTCGAATGGTTTCCGCCAGCCGGTCACCTTGCAGCACCGCCAAACCGCGGACCGATGAATCCTCCGGCTGATTGAGCACATCGTTGAGACTGCCCTGGAACTCGTTCAAGGCGGTGCTTAGATCACTGTCCGACAACTCGCCGATCGCCGATTCCAGTTGCACGTACACCGACTCTTGAGCCTCGCCATGGGCCATGTCGCTCAGCGCATACCGCATCCGTTCCTGTAAATGCTCGTCGACCTGGCGAACAATCCCGTCGACGCGCACGCCGGTCCCGGCAACCAAGGTCCCCAGCTTTTGCGTTTCCGATGGCGTCAAAATCGCCCGCTCGCGCACATAGCCCGGCGTCTCGGCGTTGGCGATGTTATTCGACGCGACTTGAATGCCCGTTTGCGCGGCAAACAACGCATTCTTGGCCAACTGCATCGTGGAATATAGTTTCATGACAGCACGACCATACCGGCAATGCGCGCGCCGACCGCGAGGTGCCCCAAAGCCCTCCGGCCGTCAACGCCCGGCATCCAACGGTTGCAAGGAATGGCTGATCGAGCGGCAGGCCGCCATCGTCCTGAATCCGTCTACCCGAAGTTCCATCCTCGAGCCAGACTCAAGAGATTCCCCTAACGTTGCAAAAAGTATATGTAGGACGGGTCTCCAGGCCCGTCTTTTCAAGTACGAAATCGTACTTGATCTGGTGTCCGCGGATCT
>JBNJEM010000783.1:0-3129 GCA_051745935.1 Planctomycetota bacterium | reverse complement strand
TAACGCCGAGCGCCCGCCGTCGCGCCCAACTGGCACAGTACACCGCGCCCTGGTTCGTCCGTTGATTCGGATTGAGCAAAACTGATCCCGGGGAAGCCGGAAATCATTCCGAAGAAAAATGGTCCAAAGACGAACCAACACAACAAGCGTCCCATCGGCGAACTCTCCACGGCCTATCCCCCACTTACCGACCCCGAAAAACAACTGACATCTTGAACACATACCCCGCCAGCGGCTCCACCGGACGACGCGAAACGGGAAGGCCCAGGGCTACGCGTTTACGGTCGACTGTTCTGCAAATGCTCGATGAAAAACTCTCGCTGCCGGCGGGTGCCGTATTCGCTGCCACCGGCAGCGTGCCCCTTGCCGGGAAATACGATTAGTTCGAAATCCTTATCGGCCTCGATCAATGCGTCGACCACTTGCATGGTGGAGGCGGGATCGACGTTGCGATCCATCTCTCCCACCAACAACATGAGGTGGCCCTGCAACCGGTGGGCTTGTTCCACGTTGGATGATTCAGCATAGTGCGGTCCCACCGGCCACCCCATCCATTGCTCGTTCCACCAGATTTTGTCCATCCGGTTGTCGTGGCAGCCGCAGTCGGCGGCGGCCGCCTGATAGAAGTCACCGTGAGCGATGAGAGCACGCATGGCATTCTGGCCACCAGCCGAACCGCCATAAATGCCCACGCGGGTCAGATCCATCCAGGGACGCGTGGCGGCGGCCGCTTTCATCCACGCGATGCGGTCGGGAAACCCCGCGTCTGCCAGGTTCCGCCAGCACGCATCATGGAACTTCTTCGAGCGATGCGACGTTCCCATGCCGTCGATCCGCACCAGAATGAACCCAAGTTCCGCCATGGCTTGAGCGCCGTGATAGGATGAAAACCGCTTGGGAACGTGAGACGACTGAGGACCGGCATAGATTTCTTCAATCACGGGATACTTCTTGTTCGAATCGAAATCCGTCGGTCTGTAAATCACGCCATGGATATCCGTCTTGCCATTTCGTCCTTTCGCCACGAAACGCTCCGGTGGCCGCCAGCCCGTCTTCAACAGCTTGGACCAGTCGGCCTTTTCCAATCCGCAAACCAATGATCCGTCGGCGGACCGCCGTAATTCGGTGACGGGTGGCAAGTCGACCCGCGAGTAGGTATCGACAAAGAATCGCCGATCGGGCGAAAAATCGACGCGGTGCGTTCCGTCCCCCTCCGTCAGCACAACCAGGTCCGAACCGTCAAAATTGATTCGGCAGTGGTGCACGTGATACGGATCTTGCCCGGGCCGAATTCCTCCAGCGGTAAACCAAACCCGCCGATCCGTGGTATCGACCCGTTCCACGCCACGCACCACCCATTCGCCCTTCGTAATCCGGTTCTTCACCTTGCCGGTGGCGCCGTCATACAGGTAAAGGTGATTCCATCCATCCCGCTCCGACATCCAGATGATCTCGTCTGTTTGATCAAGCCGCCGGAGAAACAGTTTGCTGCTGTAGCAGATAAAGGTCTGGCTTTTCTCATCAATAACTGCCGTGGCTTCGCCCGTTGAGCCATCGACGGCAACCAGACGCAATACTTGGTGTCCGCGTTGGTTGTATAGAAACGTGAAGCGGCTGGAATCGGGCGCCCACTCGATTCGCGTAATGCTCCACGGGTTGGAAAACAGCTTCTCGGAGATCTCAATGGCCGCCCTTTTCTCCAGATCAAACAACCGGGGTCGCGGGCAATCGATGCGGTCGCCGGGCTTTGCATAGGTAAACGAGTGATGCTTCGGTTGAAGCTGATCGGATGGCGTGGATTCGATCAGGTGAACTTTCCGCCGCTCGCCCCTGCGTTCCTGTATGACGACCAGTTTTTTGGAATCGGGAGACCAGTAGAATGTTCCTTCGTAGGGGTCCGTTTCGGTCCCGTTGTTGGTGAGCCGAATTGCTTCACCGCTCTTCCGGTCGCGAACCACCACGTTGTGATCATCAATTCGAGCGCTCCAGCGGCCGTCAGGGGATGTTTTCCGCGGCCGCCGCTTTCCATCATTCGCTCCGGGGTGCCCCCGGGCCCCTTCCCTGTCTCGCCCTCTTTCCTGGCCGGGATGCCAGCTGCCATCAACAACCGCGATTCCGGGGTCATCGACGGCTTCGAACACGCCCAATGGCTTCTCATCTTGGTCCGTAACAAGCCACACGTGTCCACTATAGGTGGGTTGTCCATGTTGCTGCCCCGACTTGATGTCCGTATAGAACTTCGGATTCTTGACGTTGTTGACCCAGTATAACTTTACGCGTTCATCCGTTTTATTGGCGAATACGATTTCCGTTTCCCCGCCCTGGCGACGCGCCGTTCTCGGCGCGGGTAGAACGTTGACCGTGGTGCCGTTTTCCCGTTCCACCGGTTTGGCTTTCTCAAGAGTATCGGACCGGGCGTCATACTCGAAACTCGAGTCACCCACGGAGAACCGTATCGTCTTCCCCCCATTTTCAAACGTGATTGCCCGCATGGGAAGCGATTCCGCGGCCAACTTCTTGCCAGTCGCTTTGCCCAGTGCCTTGGCCAATTTCTGGTGATCGAAGGCCTCCTTCCGCGTCCCTGTTTCCGCGTCGACGAGAATGAATCGGTGCTGGTCAGGGCCCGTCCCGACGCGATACCAGAAGCACGTTCCATTCTCGAGCCAATGGGCCCGGACCCGACCCCGAAACACTTTGTTTCGTGTTTCGCGCCGCAAGCCGTTCGCGCGATCGTGTCTGGACCGCGCCGGTTCGGCGAAGACGCCATTCACAAAGGCGAAAAACAGTAACAGCATCGTCAAGAGTTGTGTACGCATCAGAGTTCCGTCGCGGCTAACTTCCAGAAACGGTACATCCAATCGGCTGACATGTTGCCGAATGCACTGATCAGTCTAGCGAATTGAACTCCCCCCGGAAAGCCTAAAGGTCGCCGCCGGCGCGGAGCGGGCCACCGTTTGCTTTCGCCGTCCCTTGAGAGCTGACGGCCTACGCTAACAGCCCGTGAGCTAACCCCGCGGCGTCCAACCGGCTAGACCCCCACGAGTTCACCTCGTGGGTGAATCAGACTCGTGAGCTAACCCCGCGGCGTCCAACCGGGCAGACCCCCACGAGTTCACCTCGTGGGTGAAT
>JBNJEM010000782.1:0-3130 GCA_051745935.1 Planctomycetota bacterium | reverse complement strand
AAACGTCGGTTCGTCCTTTTCCGAAACGGATGGGTCTGGGCGAGCGGTGAAGGGCACGGTAAAGCTACCGTCGCTCTCCGTGGTCGTCGACCCGTGGGCAATTTCTTGCGCCTCGCTTCGCGGTGGATTCCACCAGCAGCGCCAGCGCCACCAGATGGGATATCGCACTTCTCGCACCACGCGGTATTCGACCTGGGCATTTCCAATCGCGGCGCCGGTATACGCCTTGGCAATCCCGGGAACGTGAACTTTGGCGCCGAGTTGTGCCGCCTCCTCGGGCGACTCGAGCTCCACTTTGAATTTGGGCCGTTTGTACTCCTCGACGCTAACGTGTGTCTGGCTGCCGCGATCGGTCGCATCCCGGAGCACCATCCGGCCGGTCAACCGATCGCGAGGGGCCGTGAAACTACCGCTAAACGACCCGAACGCGTTCGTGCGGCACTCTTGTTCGCTGATTTTCTCTCCGTTTGCGTCCTCGAAAACGACCGTCACCGACTTTCCTTCAATCGTCTCATAGTTGTCCCGCTGCTGGTCGACGGACACACGGATCCCCTTGAAACGAATGGTCTGTCCCGGCCGATACAGTGACCGGTCCGTGAAGAAGACCGTGCGTTCAAACGGCTTCGATTCTTCGCGGCGACCATGGCCACGGACTTGGTTGTGCGACGATATCGCGTACCCGTCGTGTTCGACCAAGATCGCATAAGATTCACGCGATGGACCGTCAACCCGAAACTGGCCATCGGCGTCCGTCTTGACGCTCGACTGTTCAACCCAGTTGTACTCGCGCACCACGCGTTTCCGGAGCCAGGGACGAACTCGAGCCCCCTCAATCGGTTCACCGGTATCGGCATGCAGCACGAATCCTTCCACCGAGCCGGTCGTCCCGGTACGGAGGACCAACGCCAGCGGGCTGACGAAGAACTCCTGGGCCAACACGCGGTTGTCCTGCTCGCGAAACTCCGAATCTGGACTGGCAATCAGAAAGTAGAATCCCGGCTCAAGATGGTCGGGGACCTCGAAGGTGGCTTCTTTAGACAGATAATCTTCCGTCGGTGGCAGATCACGAGACCACTCCAAATCCGGCTCCTTGCCCAGCACTTCTTCGCGGAGTTTTCCGTCAACGCGCCCCGGATTGTGGTTGGCGCGGCCAATCAGTTCCTCCCAGTCGTACCGAACGGCTCGGAAATGGATTTCGGTCAAGTTGCGATAGTCGACCACGATCGAGGGCCAGGGATTGTTCCATACGCGTTCGATCCGGACATCGATCTCTCTGGCTTCGATGTCTTGTATCAGGTTGTAGCACTGTTTGCCGCCCACGCTCTCGGGAAATGCTTTCCAGCCCCGCTCGGCCAACCGGTGGGCGTCGACCAATAGCCGTTCACTCCGCAGCACCTCCGCGTGCGCGGCCAGGGCTCGCGCCGAAATGGGTTCATTCTTCCAATGCTCGACAAACCCGGTGAGCGCGGCTTTGTAACGGGCATTCTTCTCTTCACCAAATGCCTTGTTGTAGCCGAACTTTAGCCGACTTAAATCCGCCTCGGCCAGCGCCATGTCGCGTTGGTTGGCCTTGTGAAACCTCATCAACCGCTGGTACAAACGAATCGCCTTGAGCGTGGGGGAATCCGTGTCGGTCGACTCGATCTTCCAGGCCAAAAAGTCGCCTGGCGGACTCAAGATGGGACTGGCCGCTTGCAGCACATACGCGTCCTGGGCGGCTGCTCCCGCCTGCTCACCCGCACTGTAGAACTTCAATGCGTCATAGACGACGAAATCAAACAAAGTGGGCCGATAACTGTCGGGCATCGACCCTTCGGTCAGCAACTCATCGAATTCGGAAACCGGGGTGTCCTGCAACCATTTCTCGGCTTCCAAAGCCGCTTGGAAATGCGAGTCGATCTCGGAGAGGATACGAGGCAGATCCCAGGAAAGAATATCGTCACCCGGAGGCTGATCCGTCTGGGTGCGCTGGACGAATCGCCACTTGTTCTGCTGAAAAAACGTCCAATACCAGTTGGCCAACACCACTTCCATCATGGGCCGCATGGGTTCGGGAAGTTCCTTCATGCGCGATTCCAACCGCGTAATCCGCTCTTCCGCCTTGCCCCCTTGAATCTGGCTCTCCAACATGACCTGCAAGGCCACGGCCTTTGTCGCCTCGTCATGGTCTTGAGCCTGCAGGGCACGCTTGACAATCGGCTCCAATTCCTGGATCGCCGTTTTGGGACGCCGCTTTTCCATGGCCTCCTTCACCGCTTTCCAATCCCCCGAACTGGCGGCATTGCGAGCTGCAACGAGGCCTCCCAATGCCGCGACGGTGAATACCAAACACAAACAGATAAGCTTTCTCATGGCGTGTCGCCTCGCTAACATAAAGAATTTCGGTAAACTGCAGCGTAATCGCAGTGGCGGAAAAGAGGCCGACCGGTCTTTCTCTCCCACGAACCGCTAACGCCCATCACCGCCCGGCATCGTCGCGGCGCACGGTTCGCCCAAACCGAGGCCCCACCGCATCATCATCCTATCACCAATGGTCCCCGACATGAAAGAGACGTTGGGCAGCCGCCGAGAGTTCCCGGATCCGCGGATTTTTTTGAAATCATAACGGCTCGCGGCCGCGGCCTTGAGTACCATGAGATCGGCCACGAGGTGAACCCTTCGACGTAGTGGCATAGGCCTCCTGCTTCTTCTAGATACCCGACTATTTGCGTTTATCAGCGGTTATTAGCGGTTCTCTTTCTCGCTACTCGTGAACGGTTACGCAAAACCGAGCTCTCGATTCCGAAACCCCACTGGATTACGGGACATTCGCAGGCTGAGTGAGCGAATTGTGCCGGCATTGGTTGAAATAACCTGCAAGGATTGGATGGTTCCGTGACGGGTCGAATGGCCTAGAACCCTCGCGAACGGAGCCAGTGTGGGTGAGGAGGCCTTTTGCTGTGCCATTAGTCGGCTCCTTGTGGGAGACACTACCATGAAAGGGCTTGATTGTTTTGGGGGGAGCTGGAATGGAAAGGCTACACTGGCTGCTCGCGTTCAGTGCCATCAGCAATGGCGGACTTTTTCGCGCTCGCTCAGCCAGTGCCACCCGGGGGTTGAGTGCCATCAGCAATGGCGGTCGGGTGGCACT
>JBNJEM010000781.1:0-3146 GCA_051745935.1 Planctomycetota bacterium | reverse complement strand
CGCGAAATCTTCCACTCTTCAATCAAGCACGCGCGACAAACTCGGGACAACCCACTTGTTCTATTTTGTCCGATTTTCGGGTTTTTCATCAGCCCAGCCACGGGCTGTCCTTCCTGTACGAAAACCTCCTTTTCAGCCGCTGCCGAGCCAAAACCAAGCAGCCAGACGCCAAGAAGGACTCCACTGATCGGCGAGATGTTCTTTCCCATCTTGCGGCTCCACGCTAAGGAATTCGTGCTGTAATTGGTGATGTACCCTTGTATTCGCACAAAGCCGCTCCATGATCACAAAATCGAATCGCGGCCCGACCATCGACGATACCTTCAAGAAACGTGCGACCCATAAATGGAACATGGCTTGGTCTCCTCGATGACTTCGTTTGGCCGGCCGTCGGGTCTCATCCGCCGGCCAGGATAGCCGGAGCTGGCTGGCCCTTCAATGGTTCCCGTGAACATCAAGTCGCCGCCGCCGCCGCCGCCCAAGGTCTCGTAGACCTTCTCGGCTCCTCGCACCTGGAACGGATGTTCCAGCTCTGTTTTAGCGTAAGCTGTTTATTTACAACCAGTTAGCATGTTTCAAGGGCGGAAGCGTAGCCACTGAGTATTTTGGATAAAATGTGATGTTTTTTGTCCTGCATGTTTTTGTCCTCAAATGACAGTTGACAAAAAGATGCGACACAAAAACATGTGGGCCGCGAGGGGGGCACAATCACGTGAGAATGGATATAATCAACCCTGAATGGCAAGATCGGGGCGTGTTTTCCCAAAACCACAGCCAAGTCTTCAGGGGCTGCTGGATGTCAGAATCTACTGGAAGATCCGCTGGCGCCTGGGCAGCCTCGGCAGCGGATGAGCACTCGTGGAAAATCGTGAGCAGCCGCCCGCCCGCGCGCTCTTCCATTTTCCGTAAAGCTAAACGCGCGGCCCGACCATTGCGACCGTTATCGGGCGGCGCCGCGGGTGCCGGTCGCGGTCCCAGGCACGCCGTTTCCCCAGCCACTGGCGGATGCCGGATCGCGGTCAGGAGCCTTGGCTCAACGGAACTGGAACGAGTGAAGTTTCACCCCGAACCGCAATTTGAAAACGCAATCGAATTGGCCGGCCGTGTAATGGTTTCACGTTCGACTGGCCGCGCCGCCAGGTAACCACGCGATCCACGGTATTCGAGGTGTGGATGCGGTCACAGTCCTCCAGCGCGAACCCCTCGATCGCCTGGCCCGCCGGGCGGCGCCCGCCGGCCTCCGCGACGACGTCCAGGCGCGGGATGATCGTTTTTCCCTGGACCTTCACATTGAATACGCGGCCTTCCGGTTCGGCGTCCTCCGTTTCGGCGAAATGAAACCGCACCGTGTAGGTCTGTTTTTCGTCATCTGAAAGTTGCGTCTCTAACTTCAAGGCGCCCTGAAAGCCGGAGGCTACCCGTCGCGGATTTCTCGCTGCTGGTGATCGTAAACCTGACGGCGACCGGTCTCCCAGGCCCGATCCGAGAGGATGCAGGCGACGCCGTGCTGGTAGCCGGCCGCGATGGGCGCCGCCGGCGTCTCGCGGGTTCGCAGGCACTGGAGCCAGTTGAGGAAATGGTCCGGGCACGGGATCGGCTCGACGGCAACCTTCTCGCCGAGCGGCCCTTTCTTATGTGCTCCCGCCCCCGAGGCTTTTCCCGCCGCCAGGTCCAGGACGCCCTGCGTGCCGTAGGCAACGGTGCGTTGCCCGTGATTATTGCACAAGTTGGTGCAGAAGTGGACCATGAACCCTTCCGGATAGATCAGCGTGGTGTCCACCTGCTCGGGGCAGTCGAACTCATATTCGTCTTTCCAAACGAACGTGTCGCCCATGGCCACGGCACTCTCCGGGAACGAAGCTCCGGAAACCAAGTGAACGAGGTCGATGAAGTGGCTCATGAACTGGCCGATGGAGCCGCTACAGAATTCGCGGTATCCGTACCAGCCGGCGAACAGCGTGTCGTCGAAGGGGCGATAGGGCCTGGGTTTGAGGAACTCGCGCCAGTCCAGCTCCGATTCGGCGATGGGCAGCCGCACCAGGCGCTTGTACCAGTTGGGGCGGCTACGGGTGTAGTACTGTTCGATGCGGTGGACCGCGCCCAGCGCCCCGCCTTCGTAAAGCTTCTTACAACCGAGGCTTTTGGGATCGCTGCGCCGTTGGGTACCGATCTGGACGACGATGTCGGCGGCCTTGACGGCATCGCAAGCCGATTTGAGCTCCGCCATGTTCATCGCCAACGGCTTTTCGCAATAGGCGTCCTTGCCCGCCTTGGCGGCCGCCTCCAGGTGCATGCAGTGCTGGTGATCGGGCGAGGCGATCATCACGGCGTCGAGGTCCTTCATGGCCAGCACCTCTTCGTACTTGCTGGTCGCCAGCGGCGCCCGGCCGTACCACTGTTTGACTTTGGCTCGCGCCCGGTCGAGGTGCTCCGTCCAGACGTCGCACACCGCGACGATCTCGACGTTCTCCTCTTCGGCGTGCTTGTGCACCCCGCCCATGTGGGCCCCGAAGCCCCGGTTGCCGCAACCGATCTGGCCGATGCGGATCCGGTCGTTCGCGCCCGGCGCCCGCGCGTAGCTGGCGGCGGTGATGGCCGTGGCGGCCGTCCCGGCGGCGGCCGTCTTGAGAAACTGGCGGCGGGTGGATGTGGGAAGCATGGACATGGCGGATCTCCTTGGAACATGAGGTTTCCAGAACGTCTGTGGCTTGTGAGCGATGCTTATGCCTCGCGGCTGAAGCCGCCGCATCTCGGGCTAGGCACGCCACGTGTTCAACCACGGGTACTCCGGCGGCAGGCCGCGGCGGAGCGATTCCGCGTGCCGCCGCAACTGGCGGCGATCGAGCGATCCCGTATTGTTTCCCCTGGAGGCCCTCGCGTTTTCGAGGATCTCTGGGCGTGAATTCATGCCGGGGATGGTCGCCGTGACATGCGGGTTGGCGAGGATATATTTCAGGCGGTTGAATTCTTCCGAGTGGAAAGCTGCCCGACGCAAGCCGTCCTCCCGTTGGTCGGACTCGCGGCGGAGAAAGTCATCCGCGACCGGTATATATTTCAGGCGGTTGAATTCTTCCGAGTGGAAAGCTGCCCGACGCAAGCCGTCCTCCCGTTGGTCGGACTCGCGGCGGAGAAAGTCATCCGCGACC
>JBNJEM010000780.1:0-3156 GCA_051745935.1 Planctomycetota bacterium | reverse complement strand
ACCGTGGAAGTCCTCTCCGGCATGATTCCCAATCTGAAAGTCGAGGTGTTGGAGCCCGTGCTGTGCAAAGGCCTTCCCGTGGAGACCGATTTCGAAGCCCTGGACCAGCTGGCCGCCACGATCGCCGAAAAGCACAAGCAGAATAACTTCACTTAGGGAAAAAAGGTGTCAGGAACGCGAGTGTTCAGCAAACATGGCCAGCACTGCTTGAGTCAGGTCGCTTTCGGCCCGTGGAGTAAATGGAGTGACGCGTCCGGCTTCATAACCGCCCTCGGCAAAGGCTTCCGCGATGGGCAGGTACCCGAAAAACCCGTTGGTGTATCCGAAGTAGAAGGTATGGGGAAACGGAGACTCGTTTCGGATGTTGGTGGCGATCTGGCAGAAAAGCTCAACGGGAGCCGCCCAGATCATGATATCATCATTGATTTGAAGACAGGAGATTGGCAGCTTGACTAGCGGATCTCCGCTGGGGGTGGCATCCGCAAACCGATCCAATTCTGGTACCCAGCCGAAGCCCGCCTTTCGCGGGGTTCTGACGAATTCGCGACTCGCTTTCAGCTTCACGTCGCCGGTGGTGGATGGGATGTTCTGGTTCGCTTCAATAATCTGATCGCCGAGCAGGTGATTGAATTCGGTGATACGGGCCTCTTTGAAATTGGGTTTCACGCTATGGATGGGCGCGATATTGCCGGCCGCGCCGTTGATGTACAGCATGGGGGCTCCCAGTTGCTGTTCGACGTATTGGGCCACGCCCCCTGGCGCGTCACCGCTGATCTTGGTGTTGGCGGACCCCAGGGCCGTGCCATGCATGGCGTAATTCGCGATGAGAGCCAACAGACTGCCGTCTGGACGCTCCAATCGGAGCACGCCCACCGTGCGATCCACCGGTCGATCTGGATTCACGCCCAGAGAGATATTGCCGTCCGCATCCTCCTGACGCCGGTTGACATTGGCGTGAGCCACTCCCGACCCCACACCCAATCGAGCGGGTTTCAGGGATGCTTTAGCCTGCCGGATGCCCTGAAACAGAGTCTGTTTTAGGCGAGCGGTAAATTCGGGATTCTGGACCATTTGTCCCTTTTCGTACCGTTCGGGCAGCATGACCGCCACCAATCCCGGCGGACCGGTCACCGGAGCGGAATGGGTATGGGTGACGCTCCACCAGACCTGCTTGGGTGGGATATTCTCTCTTTCCCCCAATTCCTTTATCACGCGGTCATGGAACCCTGGAGAGAAACTGCAGATATCTGTTGAGATAAGGAAGAACCGTGAGGTCCCATCATCCAGGACAACGATTCGATGATAGAGCTTGTCATGCACGCCATCGGACTGTCGGGGACCATACCCTTGCAGCCATTGCGGCGTCTCGGGCGTCACGTCCAATTTGACCACCGCCGCGCGAAGCGTTCCGGCCCATGCCTGTTCAAGGTCCGCCGCCAACAGCCAGGAGACGAAAAGAATGCAGATCGCGCCCATCAGCTTGTTCATGTTCTTCCTCCGTTCTTTCTGATCGCTTATCAGTATGATTCCTCACACTATACCATTGACGTGGGCTTTCCATAATCCGCTTGCATTTTTTTTGGGTCGCTGGCTTCTGCTCGTGGCTCGGGACTTTGTCCTGAGCGCGTTGGTGGCTTGGGACTCCGTCCCGAGCACAGCCAGCCCTCCAGTTCTGGCCCGCTTCCTTCTGACCGGCGAATTGTCACACCGCCAGACTCGCCCTTCCGCGCCCGTGGCCTGGACCGCTTTCGCTCGCGCCGAGACGGGCATATGGGGTTTGCTCGGCCGGTTGAGTGGATGAAGTGGTTGGCGGCGCATGGCCCGGACGCTGGCCTTGCGTAGGGTGGCTAGCGCGTTTAACCGCAATCCCGTAGTGCCGATCGGCCGTCGGGTGTCCATCGCTGGTGTCCAGCCACCGATCGGCACGGAGGGATGCGCGCTGGGGCGACGGAATTTCGCGTCGCCTTCCCCGGTTTCCAACCCCTCCGCCGGCGCCGCCATGCGGTTGCAAGATCCCGTAACCTAGCGCGGCTCCAGCCCGGCAACCAGTGGGTTGGAACGCGGGGCGGGCCACTTTGCGCGTCCCGGTCTCAGCGCGCAGGCCGCCGTCCGCGGCGCGGACCCTTTCTTATTCGCCCCCGGGCGACGGCACCACCTCCAAAATCTGCTTGCTTGCCTATTCTACGTCATTAAAATGGAGCGCAATGGGGCTGGTACTAGCAACGGAACGCCGGGCGTGCCCGAGGTTGGCCTCGAGTCCCCGCAAGGCGTCGGCCGCTTCAGCGGGGCTTCCGGTCCAACCACCAACCCCGCGGTTAGGTCCGGCGCGCCCCCTTGAGACAACCTTGGAAGCCCGCGAAACGATCTGTCACCGGCGTGAGGCCCTGAGCCAGCCCGTTCGGTGGTATGGCGAAGTCGCGGGTATCGCCCACGTTCACGGAAGTCTTGAACCTGTATTTCCCTTAGTCCATACGCGCTGTCCCGCCGTGCCAATTCCGGCGTCATGATCGATAGCAATACTCTCAGGCTAGGTTTCCGCCACCAGTTGATCCTGGAGAACTGATCCGGTTCCGCACATTGTTCCACTCCGTACACAAAGGCCCGCCCGATGCGTACCATGCTCCGTTCCAAGAGACGTGCCAAATCCCGTACCCTAAGGCGCGAGGATCGTGCGAGACGGTCGCGGGATTGCCATTACCTCCAACGCCGAGCAGTGCTGGAGCAATTGGAAGATAGGCGGATGCTGTCGACAGTCTTTTGGGATGGGGGCCCGTCGGGAACGGGCACGGATTGGCACAACCCCATCAATTGGGTCGATGATGCTTTGCCGGCTACTGGTGACGATGCAGTAATCACCGACGCTTTTGCCAACGTTACGATCACCTCGGGAAGCGATGTCACGGTGAAGAAGCTGACGAGTGATGCTTCGATTTCCAATGCTGCTGGCACTTTCACCATGCACGGCACGAGTGCCATCAATGGTACGTTGACGAACGCGTCGGGTGGGACGGTTCGCCTGGAGGGGTCCGACGGGGGGCACTCGGTTTTGACCGTGAACACTGGATTGACGAACCGGGGGACGCTGGAGCTGACATCCACGACGAACCTTGCGAGTGGCCGGGACAGTCGGCTGATTGTCGGTGACGGGGAGCTGGT
>JBNJEM010000779.1:0-3188 GCA_051745935.1 Planctomycetota bacterium | reverse complement strand
CCGAGGAAGATGACCGCTTGGACCAGATCTACCAGGCGCTCACGCTGTTAGCCGAGAGGGAGACGACGGCGAATCGGAGCGAACGGCTGTTGCAACTTTTCTCCGAACTGGACTGAGTGGGCAATGTGACGCGTTCCAGCCTTTGACGGTAAAACGCCACCTTCAGCGATTCACGGACCAATACGTAATAAGGATCTGTCAAGAAATAACTGTCTGACAAACGGGCCATATACCGGTCGCGGATGAGTTTGTTCACCGCGAGTCCGACCCACGGGAGGACGGCTTGCGTCGGGCAGCGTTCCAGCCGGACAAATCCCACCGCCTGAAAGATATCCAGCTACTCGAGGGTCATTCCATGTACATTATTCAACCTCATTATCACGGGATCGCCCGTACCGCCCAGGATTATGAACGGATGGCCATGTCCGGCGTCGTGGCCGTGGGCGAACCGGCTTTTTGGGCCGGGTTCGACCGGGCCTATCCGCAAACGTTCCTGGATTACTTTCGCCAGATCAGCGAATTTGAACCGACGCGAGCCGCCAACTACGGCATTCGCCACTTTTGCTGGGTGGCGGTGAACCCCAAAGAAGCGGAGAATCCCGCGCTGAGCCGTGAGGTCATGCGTCACATGCCCGAGTTCTTCGAGAGGCCCACGGTACTGGGCGTGGGAGAGATCGGATTTCACAAGACGACCAAAAACGAAGAGGCGATCTTCGAAGAACAACTCGACATGGCCATCAAGCACCAGCAACTGGTGCTGGTTCACACGCCGCACTTGCAGGACAAAGTGCGAGGAACCAAACGCACGCTCGAGATCCTGCGAAATGCCAATATCGCCCCGGAACGGGTTTGGATCGACCACGTGGAGGAGCATACGATCCGTGAACCGCTCGACGCCGGCTATTGGGTCGGTTTCACGCTCTATCCCATCACCAAGTGCTCGCCCAAACGGGCAGTCGACATGCTGGAACGGTACGGCCGGGAACGTATTCTGGTGAATTCCTCCGCCGATTGGGGCCCGAGCGATCCGTTCACGCTACAGCAGTGTATTTTTGATTTCCGCCGACGCGGACATTCCTTGCAGGAGGCGATTGAAATATTTCATAACAATCCCTGCCGGTTTCTCAAACAGTGCCCGAAATTCGATATCCAACCCATACGGGTCACGGAAGCGTGATGTTGTGTTGGTTATTGGTTATTCCTCATTCGTCATTCGTGCTTCGGGCTTCATCGCGGTGAATGGGTGTTGCGCGATCACGCTTGGTCATGTGGCACCACGTGGCATTGGCGATTGACACCCGGCCGCCGCGTCGCCGATAATCGATGCTGCACGATTTTGTGGGAGGTAGAAATGACTGATTCACGTGGACCCTATGTGACGGGCCGGTTTCCGACGACGCGGATGCGGCGCAACCGGCAGTTTGGATGGTCGCGCGCTCTGGTGCGTGAAAGCGAGTTGACCTGTGGCGACTTGATCTGGCCGATCTTTGTCCAGGAGGGAACGCGTGGACGCGAGCCGATCGAGTCCATGCCGGGCGTGGAACGGCTTTCGGTTGATGCGTTGGTCGAGGCGGTGGGCCGAGCCGTGGAGTTGAAGATTCCGGCGGTGGCGTTGTTTCCCGCGACCGATCCGGCCAAGAAAACGCCGGGGGCGGAGGAGGCCTGGAACCCGGAGAATCTGATCTGCCGCGCCGTGCGGAGGATTGCTGAGCAGTATCACGGGCAAATCGGCATCCTCTGTGACGTGGCGTTGGATCCTTACTCCAGCCACGGCCAGGACGGGCTCGTCGAGAACGACTACGTGGTCAATGACCCCACGCTCACGGCCCTCTGCAAGCAGGCCCTGGTGCAAGCCGAGGCGGGGTGCGATATCATCGCGCCCTCGGACATGATGGACGGCCGCGTGGGCGCGATACGAAGCGCGCTGGACAACGGGGGCTTCGAGCACGTCATGATCATGTCGTACGCCGCCAAGTACGCTTCGGCGTTCTACGGACCATTTCGCGACGCGGTCGGTTCCGCCGCCAACCTGGGAACCGCTGACAAAAAGACCTATCAGATGGACCCGGCCAACGGGGACGAAGCCCTGCGCGAAGTGGCGCTCGACCTGGATGAAGGGGCTGACATGGTCATGGTGAAACCAGGCATGCCCTATCTGGATATCGTGCGCCGCGTGAAGGAGATGTTCGCCGCTCCCACGTACGTGTATCAGGTCAGTGGCGAGTATGCGATGCTTTGCGGGGCCGCGGAACGCGGTTGGCTGGATCGCGACAAGACGATGATGGAAAGCCTGGTAGGGTTCAAACGGGCCGGCGCCGACGGAATCTTGACCTACTTCGCGCTCAAAGCCGCTCAATTGCTGCACGGATAGCGAGCAGCCGATCGGTTCGCTCGCCCGCAACTAAACAGGATCGGGTCTTGAGCTTGGGTGGTAGGCTACTACAGCCGGCGCCCACGCATCCACGGCCCCCCACGAGCTGGTCTCGTGGGAGCCAAAGATTCACCAGCTACAGCCGTGTTAGCTCGCGAGTCTGATTCACCCACGAGATGAACTCGTGGGGGTCTGGCCGCGCGTCGTACCGCCTGTAGCTCGCGAGCCAGGAATATCGTCAGCGAATCGAGGCCTGCGTGGACGAGGTCGAGCGGGACCTTTGCACCATCCTTTTGACACGCATTGAGCGATATCCGCCGTTACTAGCCCCCCTCTACAAGACAACTCGTAGGACGGGTCTCCAGGCCCGTCCGAAGTGTGTTCTGTTACCGTGGCTGGTGTTTCGACGGGCCTGGAGCCCCGTCCTACGATGGAACCCCATGCAAATAACGTTACGAACTCGGTTGCAGGGTTGTGATGGCCAATCGCGCGCAGGTGATCGTGGGACCGTGGCACGCGGGAGTAATCGAGCTGGAAGAGATCATCGGGGGTTGGAAGTCATCCCCGGGGCGGCGAATAAACGCTGCCGTCGGCGAGACGGGCGACCTTGGTAGGACGGGTCTCCAGGCCCGTCCGAAGTGTGTTCTGTTACCCTGGCTGGTGTTTCGACGGGCCTGGAGACCCGTCCTACACACCACTTGTGCAACCAGTCGGCTAGTCAATCTTGAATAGCGTGTACAAGGACGCACGAAAGCACCACGTCCACATGCGTTTTCCGCTGTCCTCGTGGCCCGTCTCCTCCACGTTGAGTAGATCT
>JBNJEM010000778.1:0-3190 GCA_051745935.1 Planctomycetota bacterium | reverse complement strand
GGAATTCTCATCTCGGGTCAGCACAGCGTATCCGTCGACATTGAGCACCCGCTGCGCCACGGCGAGCAAGCCGCGAAGTCGCAATGGCGGATACTCGATAGCACGCGCCAATGCGGCCGACGTGATCTTGCCGCCGCGGGCGTCGACCGCAGCCAACAGGCGCGAGAATACGTCATCCGCTGGTACGCTCCGTCCGCCGAGTTGCTTCTGTTCCTTGAAAACGGGCGACCGCAACAACGCGGAGATCCATGCCGCAGGTCTTGTGGTTTCACGCGACTCGTCGACTTGAGCAACCTCTGGCTCTTCACCTTCGAGATCGAAGAGCAAGCCTGGCTTCGGTTCAGTCGGTTTCAACGCCGGAGGTTCCTCAACTTTCGCTTCAGACGGGCCAGAGGGCTCCTCCCACCAATTGGGTATGTCGACGGGAGCTTCGCCCCATCCATGGGGATAGTTCTCTGTCGCACAGAGCACAGCGATCGGCACCACCATTTCCTGTGGCGAGAGTCCGCCGTGGTAACCGTTTTTTTTGATGCCGTAACGAACCCTTTCACTCCAAGGCGCAATGAGCCGCTTTGAGTCAGTAACCATTACACGCGGGCCAGTAACGGCCATCTCGTCGGAGGCGGGCTTGCCGTCGTCGTCCCGCCATCGTTCTCCGCCTTCATGGGGTCGGCCTTCGGTGCCGCAATCTAGGACGTGGCCGTGGTCACTGAGCAGCACGACCAGCCGCCGAGCGGTCTTCGCCTCGTGTAGCAGCGAAGGCAGGACTTTGATCTCGTCGCGAGACCAGCGAGTATCGATCTGTTCGCCCTTCAGGAGATGGTCATCCACGGCATTGACAACAACGCCAACGACTCGCCGGTGCGCCGAACCGATTTCCTTGCGAACCTCGCCGGCCAGACTAGAATCCTCGGTCTCTTGGAGGGAAGGTTTGTGGAACAGCACTGGTGGATGGGTGATCCGGCAATGCTTCAGCAAAGCAGGTTGCTCGGTGAACCCCATCTTCTCGCGGTCAGAGTGGCCTTGCAGGAGCCGCCCGCAGAGAAGACTCGTCCGTGACACCTCGGTCACGCTGGGAATCGTTGCCACCGCCGGTAAAGTCGCATGGGAGCCTTCCGGCACGAGCGAGACCCACTCGTGGCGGCCGATGTCGGTCATCAACTCCCGAAACACAGCCGCGCTCATACCGTCGATGACAATCACAAGAACAGGAGAGGAGGCTGCAAGCGGCGCAACCACTTCTTCCAGGACACGTTCGATGGGTAGTATGCCCCCGGGATGGGAACCAGCCGCTGTTGCATCTTTAAGCAACGTTGCGAACCGCAGGCTTTGCTGCTCTCGTGTTACGGTCACATGCTCGAAGAGTTTCGCGTACGCTTCCGACACTGCACGTAGCGGATCACCGGCGCGTAGAGAAAGGCGAGCCCAGTCGACGAAGCTACCTTGGGCAAGGTGATCCGCCGAGGCCTCCGCAAGGGAATGGACCTGCACGGATTTTTGGTCGACATGTGTTAGCCACCGCGCGAGGCGCACAGCCATGCGAACCCGGTCACACCGTCGAGGCTCCCGCCGTGCCCGATCGTGCGCCAGCACATGATCGCTTGCGTTATTGAGGGGTTCAAGCTGGACGGCGCCGGCAGGCCCAAACGCCTCAGACAATTGCGCCCCAAATTGGGCGAGACGCTGGTCGAATCCTAGCGGCGACGTATCGCTCAAATGTGCGAACGCCTCCGCACCAACCTCCTGGAGGATCTCGTCCGCGCGCTGGAGCAAGTGCCGTCGGACGCCCGGATCGGTAAGATGCACACGAACGACTTCGCTGGCCGCCGAATTGCATCGCTCAATCTCAGGCTTACTCGGAGACTGACCGCCGAGGTAACGCTCTTCCAGCCTTCCCGTCGCCTTTTCCAGCTTTCCCTCGGCCGAGGGATGGAAGATGACGCCGGCGGCGAGTCCGATCGGCACAGCATCCGGTTGTTCCTGGCCGGCCACGCAGCGCAGCACAACCTCTGCCGCGGGACCTGCCAGTGTTGTGAGCCACTCGGTGGCCGCCTGACGAAATGCCTCTGGAGCGGCCCTGAAGCGGGCAACATCCTTTGCGTCAGTAGACCACTTCAAGAGCGCCTGGAGGTCCGGCCGGTCGACGGTGAGCCCAATGGCGCGCCCGAGCAAGATCGGCCATACCGTCTCGGCGTCGAGGAATCCGCCGCCTGCCGGCGGGTAACCATCCGGCGGCACGGCATCCATGAGATAATCGGCAATCCAATTGTGCCGAGTGAGCCGAGGGTCAACTGTCCGTGCCTGGAAAAGCGATCTGACGATTTGCCAGCTATTGACGGCAAACAGTCGTCGCTTCGTCAATCGCACAAGAATATCGTCACCAAGGTCCTTGTCGTCGAGCGGGGTCACCAGGATATGGGTTGCGTTCTCGTTTCTTTCGCGGAGTGCAAGCCGCATGGCCAGCGGTGAATCGCATTGGTCGATCAAGTATGTGTCCTCGCCCTCGCGTCTTTCGCGATTGCCCGTCCACCGGCCGGTCGAACGGATTCCGATCACTCGCGCGCTGGGCACCTTCTGGCGTATCGCGGCCACTTGCGCTCGAATCTGGCTGAATGTGGGTGCTGATGCGCTCATTGAACGGATTTGCCTTCTTCGATTCGCCATGCGATCGTCACTTCGACCTCGCGACCGGTTGTGAGTTGTTCGCCAATTTTGTCCAGTTTCTCTCGGGCGCTGGAAAGGTCGGCAAATGTCTCGCTGCCATGGTCAACCACACGTTTTCCGGGTTCGGGCTGAACCTCGGGTACGTCGACGGGTTTCACTTCTGGTTTCGGGCCTGTTGGCTTTGTAAGCAACCGCACGGCCTGCCCTTGCGACTCCTTGAGCGCCGGCCCCAGTTGGACTACGTGCTCGTCGCTGCACAACGCTCTTTCGACAGCGGCCTGGATTTCGGCAGCTTCCGGCTGTCGCTCATCGGTCAGCTTGCCGATGGCTTCGAAAATCTCCCAGTTCGTCCCCTCCAAAGTGCCGCCAAGTTCCGCGGCCTTGCTTCGGCACTCGCCCATGGCCGCCTCCGTCGTCGCGATATCCGCGGTGGCGAGTACGGCTACCACCTCGTTTGCCTCTGCGCCAACGATTCGCTCAACGAGTTTCAGCGTTGCCGTGACGGTTTTCACACGATCCGTCTCAA
>JBNJEM010000777.1:0-3198 GCA_051745935.1 Planctomycetota bacterium | reverse complement strand
AAACGAATCGTCAGCACAGGCTTGTTCGAACCCAGTCGCCGTCCGCAGAAACCGCGTTTCACCGTCGTTGGCGCTGAGCAACGTCAAGGGCTCGGCCGTTGTCAGATAGGAGAGCCGGGAACGACTCTCACGGGATTCCTGAGCCGATACTTGTCCGTGCGCTTCCAAGATCAATAATGCTGCTACTACAAGGAACCTCATTGCAAGCTGCATTGTGTTTACCTCCACCATCGTTACTAGACCGGGTACACCCAGAGACAACTCAACTTGGCGTCGTGTTCGCCACACGCGTTGCAGCCTCGAAGATTCGTTCCATGCCAGCCTACCGCCGGTCTGTGGTCCACGCAATATAGGCGAGCGAGCAATGGATGCGTGATACGACGCTGGTGGACATGTGTGTCATATCGTTTGCGGAATGAACTGGCTATGTAGGGGAGGCTACTTCCCGTTTCGCTCAGTTGGCAGTGCTGTATGCACCGTCCCCTTTCGGCCCAGCGCCAGACTTCAGATAATCCGCTGCAACAGGCCTGCACTTGTGAGGGCATTGAAGTGGCTGGTGATCTGCTCGGCGAGGCGGGGGATTTCACATGGAGGCCGATTTCGATGTTGCGCTCTTGGGCGGCTTCGGTGAAGTTGGCTGAAGAAACGAACACCGTGTGGCCATCGACCACGACGGTTTTGGCATGCAGACAGGCACGCTTGGCGGGTTCCAGTTCGACCGCACAAGGGTCAAAGTGGCACTTGGTGAAGATAGTCGCCCCACCGTACCTTGACCTCCACGCGTTGCGTGCTCGGCTGAATCAGCAGGCTCATTCCCATGGACGACGAGAGGTAACGCTGGCGCGCCGAGGCGGGTTCCGGCGTGCTCGCGTCGTCCGTCCCGCCGGCCTCATCCATGGCGTTCACTTCATCCGTCGCATCAGGCTCGGCAACCTTCCTGAAGCGGGCGAGCTGCCCGAGAAACTCTTCGATTGCGCAAAATCGCTCGACAAGCACTATATTCCCACTCGATATCCCAATGGGTTCGATTCAGGCGCCCCGACCGATTTCTACACCAAGAACGAGAGCGCAGCGGCGTTGGACTGCGCGGAGAAGATTATTGAATACTGTAAGAATCAGATACAGTGACCCCGCGAAAATTCGGGATGTCGTTGACCAATACGTGAGACGGATGAAGACGGAACACCCGAAAATCACACGGGTTTTCTGGTTCGGTTCCTGGGTCAACGGCACCTATTCGCCGGGAAGCGATGTGGACCTTTGCATCGTCGTTTCTGAAGCCGACAAACCTCCCAGGGACAGGATCGCTGATTTCCTACCCAAAGGGTTTCCGGTGGGCCTCGATATTTTCGTCTATACCGAGGATGAGTTGGAGCGGCTGACGACGTCCCACCCGAGTTGGCACGCGGCGATACACTCCGGCATCGAACTGTGACCGCGGAAATGGGGAGCCTCTGCCCGATGCCGAGAAGGTCGAGGCGTTGGCCAAGGACAAGAAGTGGATCAAACAGCTGCGGAAGCAGCTCAGCAGTATCTCGTGGTTCATGGCGATGTTGTCCGAGAATACGGACACACGTCATTTCTTTTGACTGCGACGCCGAAGCCAGTGCCAACCGCTGGCTGCGCCGCCCCCGACGCCAGGGCTACGAACTGCCCGTGGTTTGAGGATCGATCTAAATCGAAGGAGCAAACCATGATCGAACTAGGCATGCCCACCGACAACTGGCGATGCCGTACCTCTTCGTCGTGGCGATCAACGGCGCCGACCCGCCGCCGGGCGGCTGGGATAATCTGATCCAGCCGTTGGGTAGCGGGGCGTTCGATGTCGCCGGCCTGTTGCGCACCCTGCACCGGCTGGGTTATAATGGACCCGCCGGGCCGATGTGTTATGGTCTCGGCGGCGGCGCGGAGGTGCGTCTGCGGCAATCGATGGAGGCATGGAATCGGCTCGCCGTGGAGGCGGCGGACGGGAAAGAACGATAAACTCAAAACCGGACATGCCACCGCCCACGCTGCGTTGGTGGGCGGATAATTGGCTACGACACGTTACAGCTTGACCGTTCATAAGAACCAGGAGACCTATCATGGAATCGCCCATCTCTCGACGTACGTTCGTGAAAGGGTCTGCCTTGGCTTCGGCCGGGGCGGCCTTCGCGTTGGAAACCGTTGCCGGCGACGAGCAGACGCCCGAGGACGTCCTGCTGAAGGGAAAGCTGGGCGACATGGAAGTGAGCCGGCTCCTGCTGGGCGGCAACCTGCTCACCCACTACACGCACAGCCGCGACCTGCGGTACGTGTACAACCTGACGGCGCACTACAACACGCCGGAGAAGATCCTCGAAACCCTCGCCTTGGCCGAGGAGCACGGCGTGAACACGCTCGTGATCCACACGGTCGACGCGGCGCTGAAGGTCCTCAAGGAGCACCGCCGCCGGGGCGGGAAGATGCAGTGGATCATCTGCCCGACCACCCCCATCGAGCCGGGCCTGGTCAAGTACGGCGAGCACGTCATGAAGATGGTCGACGACGGCGTCGATTCCATCTACATCTGGGGCGTCCACGCCGACCGGATGACCAGCCCGCGGGGCATCGACCTGATGGGCAAGGCCGTCGACCTGGTCAAGGCGAACGGCGTGTCGTGCGGCATCGGAGCGCATCGGCTGGAGGTGATCCGGCAGTGCGAGGCGAACAAGGTCCGCGGCGACTATTACATCAAGACGCTGCACCATCACAACTATCGGACGGGACCGAAGCCGGGCGAGGCCGCCGACGACCACCGCGAGTTTCCCGGCTACTGGTGCGGCCTGCCGGACGAGACCGTCGAGCTGATGAAGACGGTGGAGAAGCCCTGGATCGCCTTCAAGGTGATGGCCGCCGGGGCCATTCCGCCGGAGGACGCGTTCCGGTACGCGTTCACGGGCGGCGCCGATTTCATCCTGGCCGGCATGTTCGACTTCGAGATCGCCCAGGACGTGCGCATTACGGAAAAGACGTTCGCCGAGGCGAAGGACCGCGCCCGGCCGTGGCGGGCATAACGTGACGAAACAACCGCAACCCGACCGGCAAAGCATCGCAAAATCAATAATTGTCGCATGATCCGGGCTGCTGGGCGTCGGCCCAATGCCCTCGGCTTGTCCGAGGGATTATTACGTTCCTTGCTACATTGCGCCCCTTCCCGGTTTCGGTCCGTGGCGGCCT
>JBNJEM010000776.1:0-3209 GCA_051745935.1 Planctomycetota bacterium | reverse complement strand
CGCGACGCATCATCCCAAGTTCGGCGAACACCTTCACAAGCGGCTCAAGGACCTTGGCGTCGAAAGCTGCTACTGGGCCGACAACGTTAAATGTGAGAACCCTCGTTACGACGGCTGGTCCGGGGTGCGGCGTTTTGTCTGCGACAAGATGAGTGTGCCGCTTGCAGAGAATTGATTGGCGAACCTTTAGCAATCAAGAACCACAGGAGCTAAAACGATGACACGGTTTTTGATTTCCGGTTTGGCAGTGCTGATGACAGTGCTCAACGCTACGCCAGTTCGATCCGCCGGACTTTCGGGAAAGCGCCTATCCCCAGGCCTATGAGATCATCCACCAGATCGCTCCGAACAAAATGCACGCTCTTTGTGAATGCCAGGGCCTCCCGGATCCCGAACAGCTGGAAGAGCAGGAAACCCCCTGGCTCTATTGCCTGCCGTGGTACGTGGGCGACAACAACAAGTGGAATCCGAAGGATTGGGTCGCGAAGGTCTACCTTCATGAGACCTACGTCACGTTGGACGAGCTACCTAAACTGAAAGGGCCGCGGCAATGAACACGATCACGCAACGGGTCTTCATGGAGTCAGAATTCATGATACAATTTGCAAAGAGGTCGTCATTTGCATGGTGGGCCATTGCCCTTTTGGTCATCGGCTTCTTTGTTGCCCCGCTGTCGACTTGCGTCGCTGCCGAGCCGGCCGCGATGCCCGAATGGCTCTGTGAGTTTGACGATCCACCGGCCACCTGGCGGCCGCAAATCTTTTTCGTGACCAACGGGCGGCTCAATCGTGAGCGGACGGCGGAGATGCTCCGGCAGTACAAGGACCGCGGGATCGGCGGCGTGTTTTTCCACTGCCGGCCGGGGCTGATCACCGAGTATCTGTCCGACGAGTTCACCATGGCGGAACTGGGCGAAGTAACCGGCGACGGTCGATTCCGTATCGGCCGGGCCACCTACGACGTTGCGCTCATCCCGCCGGCGATGGACAATTGGACATCGGCCACTTTCGAGCGAATCGCCGAATACCTTGCCGCGGGCGGCACGATCTATTCCGCGGGCGAACCGGCTGTATATTTGGACGGAAGGAAAAGTGGAAAGCCGACGGAATTGGCAACGAAGTTCGCGTCACAGTGGAAGCAATATGACAGCATCGCCGCGGTCGTCGCTGCCCTCCGCCGAGCCGTCTCCCCCCGCATCGCCGTCTCCGACGGGGGCCCGCTGCCCGAGAATCTCCTCTATCGCCGCCACGCGCGGCCTGACGGTTCGGTAATCTACTTCTTCGCCAACCCTTGGGAGACACCCCTTGCGACGGACGTCCGCTTGGAGGGGAAGCAGTTGATCGCGCTCGATACGGTTGCCGGCACCTCGGCCCTTGTACCGACTACCCCTGAAGTCGCCGGGCAAGTCGCGCAACTCGATCTGCCGCCTTTCGGCCACGCGCTGCTGGTCAGCCTGCCGCAATCCGGGCCGGCAGTCGATGTTCCACCGCCGGTTCAGTGGCAAGATGTTGAACTCCAACCGCAGGGCATCACCCGCGAGCAGCCGAACAGGCTCGTGATCCCCTTCTGCGACCTCGATTCGGGCGAGACGCAATCCAAGGGAATCAACACGACGCTGGCTGACAACATGAACTTCGAACAGCACGAATGCGAAAAGAACATCTGGAGCTTCACCGCCCAGTTCCGTCGCGCCCTGATCGACAAGCAGTTCCCGGAGGACTCCGGTTTCACGGTCGACTACCACTTCGACATCGCCGCGGACGCCGTTCCGGCGGTGCGCGACTCGCTCGAAATCGCCGTTGAGCGGCCCTGGCTCTACGAGGTGACACTCAACGGCCAGCCGGTTTACTTCGGGAAGAACGAGCAGTGGTTCGACGAAGACATCCGCAAGACCTCCATTGCCTCCACCGCGAAGCCCGGCGAGAACACCCTCCGCCTGGCCGCCCGGCCGATGCACCCGCTCTGCGAGATCATGCCCGTCTACGTGCTGGGCCAGTTCGCCTTGGAACCCGCGTCTGTCGGTTTCACCATCGTCAAGCCATGTGGGCCTTGCGTGTCCAGGCCGTGTAGCGGCACCCGTGAACGGCTACGCGATCCGAAACGGCTTGCGGGACGCTCGGGAAGATCAGCCGGCATTTTTGCGGGGAATCATTTCCGACCCCGGACGACGGCAACAGCGGATACTTGCGAACGGCGCAACAATGGCTCCGGCGCGACCGCGCCTTGCGCAAGCGGTTCAGGATTGTCTCGCCAGTGCAAGCATGGCCAGCCCGCGCGTGGCCGGCGGGAATCTCAACTCGCGAAACAGATGTGCGATCAGACCTCTCCATTTCATCATTCATCGGCGTGGGTGCCCACGACGAAACGCCTGCTCGCACGCCTCGTCGCTTTGCCTCCCGTGCTGTCAACAGCCGCTTTGAAACGTTAAACTGATCCGTATCGAATGATTTCGCTTTCACCACGACTGTGTGGATGGAGCGTTGATCCTTACTCCCATCACAATTCCATGGACTACCATCATGCCGCGCCCACTTGCTTTCGCCCTTTTTCTGCTCTCCGCACTTGTACTCCCTCCAGCATGTGCGGCAACGCCCCCGCCCAATATCATCCTGATCTACGTGGATGATCTCGGGTACGGTGACTTGGCCTGTTACGGATCGGATGTGAACGACACCCCGCACATCGACCAACTGGCCGCCGGCGGAATGCACTTCACCGACTATTATTCGGCCTCGCCGGTCTGCACGCCTTCACGTGCCGCGCTGCTGACCGGTTGTTATCCGGGCCGCGTCAGTTTCGACGGCTTCGGGGCCAACGGCAACGCCTGGGTGCTCTTTCCCGGATTCGCCGAAGGACTTCATCCGGACGAACGGCCGCTGCCAGAGCTGCTCAAGGAGAAGGGATACGCAACTTGCCACGTTGGCAAATGGCACCTGGGCGACCAGCTCGAGCACCTGCCCACCCGGCACGGGTTCGACCACTACTACGGCATCCCCTACAGCAATGACATGGCCATCATGCCGCGCCGTCCCCAGAGCCCTCCTCTCCCCTTGCTGTATGACGAACAGGTCATTCAAGAGCAACCAGCTCAGGCGCCGCTGATCGAGCGGTATACCGAAGAATCGGTTCGCTTTCTGCGGGCGAACCGCCAGCGACCCTTCTTTCTCTACTTTGCACATCTCCACGTCCACCTGCCTCATTACGTGATG
>JBNJEM010000775.1:0-3225 GCA_051745935.1 Planctomycetota bacterium | reverse complement strand
TGACACCGAAAACAGTTCAACGCGACTTGGCTCGAGTCTCGGTCAAGACGATGCGAGCCTGGGTGAGCCAGAACATTGGTTCGACTCTAACCTCGAAGCAACAAAGCGCCTACCGGGAGTTTGCCAACGCCGCTTAAGGCGCAACAGAACTGGGTACAGTGACTTAGAGCGTTTCATCACCCCAGCCCGAGTCTGGCCGCACGATCGATTCCCGTTGGGCCTCGGCCAACACAGTCCATGCACTTTGCTGGCTATGTTACGCATTTCGTGAATTCACGTAAGTCATTGTAATGATTGTCTTTAGGGCGAACAATGACCGAGAATTGGCGGCGAGTTTGGCCTAGTCTGCCCAAATTCCGAGGTTTTCATCAGCCAAGGGGGCACCGCTCGCACGCCTTGGATCAGCTCGTTACTGTTTCGCCGATCGCATCAGTTCGATGGTCTGTTCCACTTCTTCGAAACCCAGCCTTGAGAAAACCGGTTGGAGCGGATCGTTGGGGGCATTGACGTGAGCCTGCACCAATGTGATGCCTTCGGTGGCCATTTGCCGTAACGCGTTGCCGATCAGAAACAGAGCCACCGACTCCCGCTCGGGCGATAGGCCCATCTGGAATTGAATCAGGCCTCGTGCGTGGACGCACCAGCTGCTGGCCAAAGGTTCCATGTCCCAAAACGTGGCAGTGGCTACTTTTGTGTCATCTTCACGACGCGTGGCCGTGAAAGCAAAGCGATTGGCGAGACCGACCGTGCAGGCTTCCCACCAGTTTGCAACGGGGGGGTCCGGCACGCACTCGAGTCGCATGGTCCGTTTCAGCCGGATCTGCTGGCGATCCACGACGGGGCGAAAACCAGCCAGCGACCGTTTCAGAACCGATGTTCGACCGGTTTCCACGTACCCAGCCTCCAGGAAGGTGTCTAACATGTCGCGGTCCGAAGCAAGCACGCCAGGCGCCGCCGCACCGTCATGAAGCCCGATGTAGAAAGGCGCCACGTCGAGGCTTCCTCCGGCATGGAGCTGTTGGACGCCATGATTCACCAGATATTGCTCGCTCCGATCCAACAACGCCCGCAATACCGCTTCCCGCCGCGAACCAGACACCATCAGCATGCTGGTGGCGCCGATCGAGCTGTCCTGCCCGCTCCCGTCTTGACTGCGAGCGAACCCGGCATGGGCGAATCCGATGGGTTTGCCGTCCTCGTCCGCCACAATGAGACCGTGCCGGTCAAACAGGGGACGCGACAACACGACTCTCTCAAGCACGGCTGGCGTGATCCGCTGATAATACGCCCTCGGTCGAGTCTGGTGGCGCCAGATTTCGCAAAGTGCGGGAGGATCGGTATTGCGAAACGATCGGTATTCGATCATGGTGGTTCGTCAACGGCACCTTGGGCGGTTGTATATTTCAGGCGGTTGGATTTTTCCGGGTGGAACGCTGCCCGACGCAAGCCATCCTCCCGTTGGTCGGACTCACGGCGCACAAACTCATCCGCGACCGGTACGGTATAGCCTGCGGGAACGCGAGGCGGCGACGTCCTTCGATCACGATTAACTGGACGATAGGGACAGGCGGGCATTTGTTCAAGCCGCCTTGCCGTGGCGCGTCTCGTTCCTTGCTCGCGCCCCTTTTCCAGGGGGGGCACCCTTCCAGCGGCGATGGACCCACCAATACTGCTCCGGGGCCGTCCGTATCATCTCCTCCATTCGTTCGTTGTACCACTGAGTGAGCGGTTTGACGCCCATGAGCCGTGAGTCCCAGTTCTCGGGGTCAGCGACGCCGGCCAGGCCGATCTCGAAGTGCATGGGATGGTTGTCCCGTCGCCGCATATAGGTCACGACCTGCGGAGCCCCCGAGGATAAAGTGAACAATGCAACCGCTTTGTGGCACGACGCGGGACGCCCCAAAAACTGAACCCAACATCCCTTGTTCCCAGCATGCTGGTCACCCAACAGGGAGAGTGTGCCGCCCGCTTCCAACACCGCCTGTACCCGAGGTGCACAGCCTTGCTTAGGGAGTATGTACTGCCCGGAAGAGCCACGGAATTGATTCACAAAACGATCCAGGTACGGATTGTCCAATTTGCGGGCAATGGTGAACGTGGGAAAGCCGAACATCCCCAGCACATATCCCCCGACTTCAAAATTGCCGTAATGGCCGGTGACCACCACCGTGGGCCGGGAATCCAACAAGTACTGGACCAGCAGTGGCTTTCGGGTGAATGTTACATATTCATTGAAGCTCGTTTCGTGGATTTTTCGTCGAGCTTGAGCGATTTCAGCCACCATTAAGAACAAATGCTCCCACATGCGACGAGCGAAGCGACGGCGATCCTCGCTATTGGACGACGGAAACGAGTGTTTCAGGTTCTCGTCCACCACCCCGTAGCGCAAACCCACAATATCCGTGGCCACAATCGCCAGGCCTTTGGCGATGGTGTGACACAGTTCGAGAGGGAGGGCTTGGATGACACAAATGACGACGCGAACGCCGACATAACCCAGCCAATCGATGAATGGTTTGAGTCGCACGAACAATCCTCTCAAATGGAAGCGAAGCAAGCAGCAAGAAAGCGATCGCCCTGGCTGGAGTCTTTTGCCGCATGACAACTCTTTTCCGCCCGACCAGAGACGGCACCCCCGCGTGCGGCGCGTTCACGGCATCAATGGCCGAGAGATTCCGCGTGGCCATTCCGCCCGGACGCAATTATACTGGTCGCGGATGACTTTCTCCGCCGCGAGTCCGACCAACGGGAGGACGGCTTGCGCGTCGCGCAGCTTTCCAAACGGACAAATCCGACCGCCTGAAGTAAAACGTACAAAAGCCCTTTGGGCCCGCTGACTGGAATACCGGCACACCGCTCCAGGAGCGCTCAGGACGGCGGTATTGTGCCAAGTTGAGCGCTCCAAGGGAAGACCGAAGCGCGGAAACAGCAAGGCTCGGGGGGGCGCGGAAGCCGGGCCACTTCCCCCCTGGACTGGCTAAAATCCCGGAAATTGGGTAAGCTAGAAGAAGTAGGTTTGCGGCATTTGTTGCGCCTCCTCGTTTCAAACACTGGATCTCTCCCCACTCACGCCATGACGATCATTAGCGGTGCTCCAGGTGCCATGATAGGCCCACCGATGGCAGGACGGACCCACGGATGAAGACACGGAAGACGCCGCGCGGCTTTTTTCACGCGTGAGCCCCGTCCGCCGTGTTCCCTTTGGTCCTTTCAGTCCCTGAGGTC
>JBNJEM010000774.1:0-3226 GCA_051745935.1 Planctomycetota bacterium | reverse complement strand
GAGGCCCGTGCTCGGGCGGCTCGCGCGGTGGAATCGTTTCCGAGTCAACTCGCTCGACTCACGGGTCGGGAAGCAGAGGATTTGGATCGGCTTCAGGAATTTCTCGGGGAAGCACGGGAAAAGTATGTTCAAAGCCGGCAGAAACGGGACGCGGCCAAGAAGCGGATGGCGGACTCACGGCTTCCCGAACAAGGGGTTGCGGCGGCACTGATCAGCGAGCTGCGATTGAAGTGTCAGAAACTCCGGCAATTAGCCGACAATATCGAAGCCAAGGAAAGCGAACGATCCGAGGCCGTTGTAAAGGCCACTCGCGCTCGGCAAGCGATCGGGTCGGCGAGCGATGAGGAAAAGCTCGGGGACTGGACTTCCGAGATGATCGACGAACTTGCGGGGTTTGCTAGACGCGCCGAGAGGGCTCGGGCCGAGAAACACGCCATCGACCATCAGCTCCATTATTTGCGATCCGAACCCGACGACGAGAACGCCGCTGCCCCGGAGCTGCTGAGCCACGCGATTCGGCTTCTGCATCGCTGGTTGGCCTATCAGCAGGACCAGCCCAATCGGTTTGCCCTGAAACATGTCCTGTTCGCGACGGCGGGGATCACGGTGATCTGTTCAATCGTCATGAGCACGCTCGTTCATGGCTCCTGGCTAGCCCTGCTGCTGGTCGCTGCCGGCCTGGCGGCCTGGGCGGTTTGGCCACGGCGGAGCCGGGACCGCCGAGCGGAGCTCGAGAGTGAATTCGCTGGTCTGGGAGTCGATGAACCGGCGACCTGGACGGAGGCGGAAGTTCAGGTGGCGATCCGTGAGCTACAACGGAAACGGGCCGCGGCGGAGCTGGATCGGGTAAGGGATATCCGTCGTGGTGATCTCGTTTCCCAATCACGGAAGGCGGACGCGCGATGCCAGCGGCTGGAAGAGGAGAGAGCTCAATGGACGCGACGCCTGGGACTTTCAATTGACGACCAGAATCCGGATGAGACGTGGCTCTTTTATCTTGTGCAGCATGGCGTGGATTATCAGAAGGCGGAGGCCGATGTCGCGGCGGTTAACGAAGCGCTCCGATGCACGCAACAACGCCATGAATCCATGCTGGGCGAGGTCAACGACGCGCTGCGCCCTTACGGCTATCCCCCCGCGAAAGACGCGGAACAGGTGAGTGGTTTCGTCGAGGATTTGCATCAACGGGCCCAGTCCCACGAAAACGCCCGCCAGGGAATCCTTTCAAACGAAGAAGCATTGCAAGGCATCGAGCGGGATATTCAACGTTGGCAAGGTGAACGCGCGGAACTGTTCGAACGCGCCGGGCTCGAGGTGGGGGAGGAATCGACGCTGCGTCAATGGGCGGGCATGCATCCAGAGTATCGAACCGCCGCCGAGAATCTTCGGCATGCGGCGCGTGACTTCGAAGCGGCCGAAGCCGCGCTGGGCGAACACGCCGACTTGACGACATGGTCGAAAGCGGAATTGCTGGAGGCCCAGCGGCGCTCGCGGGATCAAGCCGACACACTCGAACAACTGGATGTGGAAATCGGTGGCATAGAGCGGGAAATCTCCAATGCGAAACGCGCGTCCGATCTGGAGGAAGCGCTGGCTCGGAAAGCGGAATGCGAGGAAGCTCTCCGCCGGCAACGAGATGCCGATTGCGATCTTGTGGCCGGGCACCTGTTGGCTGATTTTCTTGCGCGGAGGGAGCGGGACCGGGAACGCCCCGCCGTGTTCAAACAAGCACAAAAACTATTCGTTGACATCACTCACGGACACTTCCGGCTCGACATCGCTGAATCGGACCCGCCGGCGTTTCGAGCTTTTGACACCGGACAGGGCCGCGGCTTGGCCCTGGACCAATTGTCCAGTGGAACGCGGCTGCAGCTGCTGTTGGCGGTTAAGTTGGCGTTTATCGAACGGCAGGAACAGGGGCCCAAGCTTCCTCTGATATTGGATGAAACGCTGGCCAATAGCGATGAGCGGCGGGCCGGAGAAATCATCGATTCCGCCATCGAAATCTGCCGCGAGGGACGACAGGTCTTCTACTTGACGGCGCAATATGACGAAGTGGAGAAGTGGAAACAGGTTCTGGCCCGGCAACAATCGTTTCCAAGTAAGTTCGTCAATCTGGCCGAAGTGCGCGAGCTGGAAGAGGCGGAGGCCGTGCTGCCGGCGACCGCCCCGGCCCCTTCACTGCCCGACCCCCCCTCGCCAGACGGCGTGACCTGGTGGGAATATGGACAATGTTTGCGCGTGCCACCCTACAATCCGTCTGCCGAACCGGGACACATCCATCTCTGGTATCTCATGGATGATTTGCCCGCGCTCCATCGCCTGTTGAAGCAAGGCATTACCCATTGGGAACAGCTGACAACATTGATGGAATATGGAAGTGTGAGTTGGCTGGCGAGCGATTCGCCGCTTCGTCGCCAAGCGGAGGCACGCGCGCGGCTGCTCGAATCGATCGCGCGATACTGGCGAATTGGCCGTGGACGCCCCGTGGATCGGCAGGTCTTGATGGAATCGGAAGCGGTTTCGGACACGTTCATCGATCGAGTGTCGAACCTGGCCGAGCGGGCGGAGGGCGATGCGAAAGAACTTCTGGCGGCGTTGGACCGCGGCGAAGTGAAAGGATTCCGAGCGGATAAGCGAAATGATCTGGCGGAATATCTGAGCGAGAGGGGATACTTGGACGAGCGGGAGACCATGAGCTTGGAACAAATTCGGGAGCACGTTCAGCCTCTGGTGTTCGCCGACCTGGAACAGGGGCTGCTCGACATGCAACAGTTCGAACAGCTGTTCGCGGCCGTGCTGCGGCAGGGCGAGTAGGCGATTCGCGACGCGGCCGCCGCATGGAGATCACCGAAGAAGCCGCAGCAATACCATTCAGCAACCACCCCCGTGTGAGGGCGAGCTTGCCAAACCCTATTCCACCGAGACAAGCTCGGTGGGGAACTGACAACACACGGGAAACGCCAGAGCCTCTACGGTTCTCACCGGCCGAGCCGGTGGATTAACTTTACCCTAACGTTGCAAACAGTATATGTAGGACGGGTCTCCAGGCCCGTCTTTTCAAGTACGAAATCGTAAGTATATGTAGGACGGGTCTCCAGGCCCGTCTTTTCAAGTACGAAATCGTAAGTATATGTAGGACGGGTCTCCAGGCCCGTCTTTTCAAGTACGAAATCGTACTTGATCTGGTGTCCGCAGATCTCACGAAATGTGAGATCTTCAAACA
>JBNJEM010000773.1:0-3232 GCA_051745935.1 Planctomycetota bacterium | reverse complement strand
TCCCTGGTATCCATCCCGCTGAATGCAAAAAGAGAAGTGAAGCACGCGTTTAAAGGAATGCAATAGACATCCACCAACATGTTGCTACTGCCGGAAGAACCCTGGCGAATAAACGTACACGGCTCCTCACCACACCCCTGTTCATGACTTTCCGAGTCGGAACTGGCCGGCTCGGAGGGCCGACGTTCGTGCTGATGATCATGCCCATCACAGGGAGAAGTTGGCTCGACAGCGCGTGCGGAAGCGAGTGCGGAATCCAGGGGGGCATGGGAGGCGTGCGCATGATGCCAACAGCAACCGCACACCATGTGCACGGCGATAGCGGCCATAATCCCAATGTGAACAAGCCGGTTCATGATCGTTCCCGGGCGAAAGGAAACCTGTCTGGTTTTGTTACGGCTCCAATGTACTCGGCCCGAAGCGTGGCGAATCGCAACGGCCTTGCAACATCCTCCATCAACATAATAACAACACGGCTCCGCGCCGGCCACCCCGCGATCAACGGGTTACCCGGTCCGTCGAAGAACACTGACCCGTGGAAGAACAGTGGCACAGTCCGGAAATGGTCCAGGCCTGCTCTAACCACCGTTACATGCCTTGCCGCAATTCACGTTCCTTGCTTGCAACGCAAGGCCATGTACCCCATGGCAGCATGTTCCACCGGGCAAGCGCTTGGCATTGCCACATGTCTTTCGAGCATTTCAGCGTCCTCGCGCGGCCCACCACGCGAAAGGAAGTATCCTGGAGCGGCCAATCAAAAAGGGCACGAACATTACGCCCCGTCCCCGAACGAGGGGCGCATGACGTTCGCGGGGCCATCGCGTCGCTGTTGCCTGGCCGCGCCATCACCTTCAATCGACTCACCGACCCCCCCGGTTGATCCGATTCTACGGATTCCCCGATTCGGAAAAGCTGGTTAGATTCTCGTCCAGCAGCAGACCTTCGATTCGCGCACGGCTTAATCTAAGCTGAAGCAGCGAGTCCAGGTAGGCGAGACTGTTCTGGAAATAGGTCCGCTGCACGGTCAGAAGTTCTAGATAGCCGAACTCCCCCTGCTGGTAGCCCTCTCTCACCAGCTCAAGCGTCTCTTGCGCGTCCGGAAGGAGCTCGTCACGATAATGCTCCGCTTGTTGGCGGGCATTCGCATACTGGCGAAACACTGCCGCTAGCCGCTGCCGCAAGTCGAGGTGCACTTGGTCAACGCTTCGGCGGGCGGAGACGAGCTGGGCATCGGCGGCGGAAATGCCGCCCTGGTTCCGATCGAACAGCGGCAGTGGAACGCCAAGTCGCACCCCGACGACGTCCCTCCCACCGACATTGTCGTGTTGAACCGCGGCTTCCACGTCGACGTTCGGTACCCATTCAACACGGGCGCGCCGCGCGGCCCATTGGGCGGCCTGCACATCGGCGGTCGCCGCCGCGACCTCCGGACTTTCCGACAACACCTGCGAAAGGGTCTGTTCCCAACGCAGTGGCGGCCCAATGTCTTCCACCTCGCCCGCCAGCGGCTCAGGCGGCATATCGGGCACGCCTGCCACCACGGCCAACTTTCGCCATGCGCCCTGACGACGATTGCGAGCGTTCCTCAGCAACACCTTCGCACTGTTTGCCTCCATCCGTGCTTGCAGGAGGTCCACCCGGCTCGCTTCCTGAGCCCTCAGCAAAGCCTCCGCCGCCTCCACTCCCTCTTCCGCGATCTTTACGAGACGATTGGTGAGTTCGATTGTTCGTTGCGCCACCAGGGCGGCATAAAAACTGGTCTGCACGTCGGTGAGCACCCGCAGTTGCTGCGCGGCCACCTCCTCTCTCGCACGGACAATTTCCTGACGCGCCACCTCCCGGTTCAAACGCAGCTTGCCAGCCGTGACCAACTCCTGGCCCACGAAGCCGCCTTGCTTGCCGGCGGTCCCCTCGTCGCCCATCTCTTCGGCCGCATAACCGGCCACGGGATTCGGATACAAGCCGGCTTGCCGCCACGTGCCTTGCGCGACCCGCACGGCGGCCCGGGCACGGGCGAGCGTCGGATTGTTGCGCAGCGCCATCCGCTCGAGGTCCGACAACGTCAGCTCCGGACCCTGCCGGGAATCCGGCTCCGTCCCCATCCCGCCCCCAGTCTCATGCAATGACTCCGGCTCGGGCAGTTGACCCCACCCCGGCACCGGGCGATGTTCCCCTGGATCCGCGGCCGGCGGCCCTTCAGCGCGCGCCGTGGCGGACATCAGAGTCATGACCGTGAACAACGCAACATAGATGAATTTCATGCGTAGGGTCCGTCCAGGGGACTTCGTGGCATCAAGCGGCACGTCTGTCTATCTCGGTTACTTCGGTTCGCCTGGTCAAAGCGGTTGAGCCGATTGTAGGAGAAAAATGAGCCCAACCCCCCCGAACGGGCATGGTGACCGCCGCGTTCGGGCCCGAACGCTGACCATCCGGCATCCGTAAGATCCCGGACGTTTCTTCCGAGCTTTCCCCGGTGGGACGACAAGCGCTCAGATACGGTAGCTCCCCCGGCATGCGCCCACGGGCGCGAGTCCCGTGGTGGACTTTTGGCCAAGTCCCAGCTACCGCGGGCTCGGCGGAAATTGAGTCGTGACTCCTCTTTACAGCCCCTAACAGAAGGTGATTCCCGCTCTCAAAACGCCCGAGGTGAAAGGAAACCTGACTGCTTTTGTCGTGGCTTCCTGGCCTGAAAGCCGTGAAGCTGGAAAAACACCGCGGAATTCACCGGTAAGCCGGCGCCGGCCTGGAAAGGTTGACGTACCGTGGCCGCCAAATGGGCTTAAACATTAGCCGTGCCGTCATCGTCGCGGAAGAGCGACGGATCATGCCGCCCTCCAATGTCCGCCCCCCTTGGGGTCTCCCAAAGACCTTTCACGTCAGCGCCTGCCGACAGAGCCAAGTTTGCTCCGCAGCACGCCAGTATACTCATGTATAATCCGAGGAGTCATTGGTTAATACTCAAACTGTAAGCTTGATGTCTCGACTAGCTGGTAAAGCCCGGCTTTCGGGGCCTTCGCGGCCAGGACGGCACCCGTCACGGGTTCCAATTCGATCCACCTGGACACGACCTGAAACCAGGGCTTTTCCAGCGTCTGGGCCGTTCGAAGGACGTGAAACGGTTACACTTTGAGTTAATATATTTCAGGCGGTTGGATTTTTCCGGGTGGAAAGCTGCCCGACGCAAGCCGTCCTCCCGTTGGTCGGACTCGCGGCGGAGAAAGTCATCCGCGAC
>JBNJEM010000772.1:0-3238 GCA_051745935.1 Planctomycetota bacterium | reverse complement strand
TGCGACCGCTGCTGGCAGACGCCGGAGACCTGGGAGGAGTCGGCGTGCGAGTACAACGACCGAGTGCGGGTGACCTGCCGGGTGTGCGGGAAGTTCATCGGGTATCGGATCCACGAGTGGGCGAAGAAGTCAAAGAAGGGCAAGTGACGTCAGTGATGCCGTTCCAAGGGTGTAGTCGTGGTGGCGGAAATTTATTCCAAATAGGAGAGTTGAGACGTGATTATCATTCGCAACTGCAACCCACAGCTGGGCGAGTTCCGCGATTTTCGAGGCCGGACCGTTCGAGAGGCGCGGGCGGCCATGGAAGTCTGGGTGCAGGCCCCTAACGCAAAAAACGCGGATCGCGTGATTTCACCGTCTGATTATTCGATCGTCTGGGGAGATGCTCCTCATGCGCCAAGCCCATGGGTCTGCGGCAAAGGGTTCGTCGAAGACGTGCATGGCCAACGGCTGTTCCACTCGCAGAATGAACTAAACCGGGCGAACCTACAACTGGCCGCCGCCGCGCCGTCGCTGCTCAAGGCGTGTGAACGGTGGATGTTGACCATCGAGAGCAATGGCGACGGGGATGACTACGCATCGTGCGTGGCCGTGACCCAGTGGGCCATCCATCAGTACCGATACCTATGTCGAAATTAAGCGAAAAGGAGACGCGAGGCATGATCGTAATTCGCAACATCAATCCACGGCTAGGCAGTCTCAGGCAGGTGTTTGCGTGTAACACACTGGAAGATTGTCTGGGCATCATGAAGGGGTGGGCCCAATGCAATGGTCACGCGCGAGACCGCATATACAAGGACGATTTTGAGATCTTAACGTCGGACTATTGTGTAGTTTATGACGGCCCTGATCTTCCTGGTGGCTTATGGAATGACGACACCGAGAGAGCCGAGCAGGTACAGGGCGCCATCGAGGACCAGTTTGAGGCGAGGCTGGAGGCGATCTACGAACACTGCAGCGAGGTCATGCGCGAAGTGGAACGGCTGCGGGATCGCGTATCGGAATCGACCGCCAAGCTGGCGGCACAGTGCAAAGCGGAGGACCGCCGGAAGGAAGAGTTGCGGGCCCTTCGCCCCTTCTCAGTCAGCAACATGTTCCCAGTGCAAAAGAACGGGGGAACGCAGAAGGAGGACAATGGCCATGAGTGATCTGCCAGAGGTGATAGACTTCCAGGACGAGCAATGGGTGCGGATCGATGTGGTCCGGGCACGTGATGCCGAGATCAAGGAACTGCGCCGGTATATAGCGAAGAACGCGGTGCTACGCCGTGCCGGCCCCATCACGCCAGACGACTCGCCGGCGTGGCCACAACGGTTCCGCTGGCGGCGTTATCCGGAGTGGGACTGGCGATACGGCGTGTGTTTTCCGCTTTACGATCCCGAGCGGCACACGGAGGATCGTTGGGAGATTCGCTGTGAAGGGGGTGGGGTCTGCTGGTTCGAGGACGACCCATGGGAGGCGTTACCGTTGGTCATCGGCGATGTGGTGGCCTTCGAGTGGCTGGACAACGACTATGGTTGGTGCGGTACGCCGATCACCCGGCCCGAGGGCACTCGAACATAGACATCTATGTTTGAGCAACAGCGAACGAACAAAGGAACAAAACGATGAAATTATCACCGATTGTTTACGTGGCGGCGCCTTATAGCGACCGGGATTCCGCGGTCCGACTCCAGCGGTTCGGACAGGTGAATCTACTCTGTGATGATTTGCAGAGGATGGGGATGCCGTTTATTAGTCCGATTAGCCAGTCTCATCCCATTGGCGAGATGGGACATAGTTCAGATACGCTCTTTTGGGCGTGGGAGAACTTTTCGATGCAAGCTCGGTGCGACATGTTGCTGGTGTATCAACTGCCCGGTTGGGAGTTTTCCGCGGGAGTAGCCAGGGAAGTCAAGTTTGCCAAAGAGCTGGGGCAGCGTTGTTATTATCACGTCAACGATTCGGACCACTATGTTGCATTAAGGCAGTTCTATCGTAAGGTCATGGACGAGAAACTGGTTGGGCACGGAGCAAAAGAGCAGGCTGTTTGGGACGCGTGGCAGGCGAAATTGGATGAGATGAATGCCCTGTATGATACGCCGAACCCGGCGTTAGGTTGTCCGGGTTTTCAACAGAACCGAAAGGACGGATCATGATGACGGTGACCGAGGAGATGGAGCAGGGGCTGGTTCGATTCGACGGCTGGCGGGTCGCCGAGGATCACGCGGAAGGAACGCTGACGTTCATCAACCCGGACAGCGAGGTTCAGGTGCGAGCATGGCTGGCCAATGGTGGGACGGCGGCCCAGGCCGACCAGATCCGCCGGCTGGAGTCGGAGATGGCGGAGTTGCGGAAGCTGTTAGCGGATTTGGGGTAAACACACCAACAGGAAAGCGGGATCGGTGAACGACGAAAAGACAAATCGGCAGCTGATTCGGTTGTACAAGACAGACGAGACGGGCGGTCACCACGCATATCATGCGACCGTGGATCACCCGAGGTGTTGGGCGGCCCCGGACTGAGGAGGATTGTCTTCGGACGTGGGGCAACAGAACCAATGGGGGGGGCTGCTGCCCCTGCGATTGCGAAGGATGGGGTTGAACCCACTGGATGTTTCTCAACGGTGAGAGAGGCAGCAAATGACACATGCACTCATGGACGTGGCGGGGTCATCGGACGGTAACCTGAGTTTCGACTATCGCGACATGGCGAAGGAGGAGATGGAAGACCTGGAAGAGCAAGCCGGACGCATCACGGATTTAATGGGGCGGGTTTAGCGATTTGCGGTGGAAACCGCCCTTCACCTCGGCCGGATTCTGGTGGAGGCACAAGTGCGTTTCTCCCGCCGCGGCAACGGCACCTTCATCAAGTGGTGCAAAGAGCGGTGCGGGATTGAGAAACTCCAGGCCTACCGTTTCATCAGCGTCTGTCAGGCTTTCGGAGAATGTCCCACCGTGGGACAAACTTTCGATATCTCGGCACTATACACACTCTCGAAGCCGGCCTGTCCAAATGAGGCCCGCGCGGAAGCAATGCGTCTCGCCCAGGGCGCAACGTGGCTAGACCGGGTTTCCAGCAGCAGGCACACGAGTCGTCCGACGGGACTCGGGTATCTACAAGGGCGGCAGAATGAGCGTGAAACGGCACGAGAGTCGCGACCAGGCGCCACACTCATCTCATATGGAGCGTGTATGGACTGGGACACCATCTGCCGCCGCACTCGTGGACGCCGCACGTACAAACAGCGTACGTCAAC
>JBNJEM010000771.1:0-3245 GCA_051745935.1 Planctomycetota bacterium | reverse complement strand
CACACCACGCCTGCCCGTCGGTAGCGTGGAACGTAACGGACCACGGGACAAGCCCGTGGCATTTGCACCTGGAAAAGCCTTTCCTGAATATGTGCAACGGACGTGACGTCCGCGGACATTAGTCTTGTACTCGTGAACGGTTACGTCCCCGTACATACCCTTTTCCGCCAGCTATCCCGGTCTCCAAATGCATGGCGAAGCCGGTAAACCCACGGTGAAAATCAGGTGTCTGGTATCTGTGTCCCAGTTTCTTCGTTCCGCAGTAGTTCTTGGAGGCTGCGTCCACCACGATTTCGAATATTTGACGATGCTTCGCTTACGGACCTAAGGCGGCAGGGCCGCCAACCAAATAGGGACCCCGCACAGGGATGGTGCGCTCCCGTTGGTCGCTCACGCCAAGCATGCGCGCACCGTGCGCGCATCTTACAGCCCAAGACTCTAACAACCTTCCATTTCGATGGATTTGCCATTATGTCCTTCAAGCGATCGGCGAACGGCCGCGCATTCGCAATCGTGTGAATCTGCCCAGCCAGCCGTTGACCAGGGCCAGCGATTTGCTCTGCGAGTTCACCCGTTACCCTGTGTGGGGCAAGGATTTAAACGCTACAACCCTTCGACCAACCGAGGTTCTTTAGTTATGGCATCAACAACGATTATCGCGCCATGATTGTCATTTTGGACCAACGGATCCAACTCACCAAACTGAACATGCAAGACCCACTCATCCTTGTCCTCTTTCTTGGCGCGAACAAGCCGGTCAATTTCAAACGGTGCCAGTCCGATTTCTCGGCCATAGTCCTCGGCGATTCGGCAGACATTTGTAATCGTCGTAGTCGTAGACATTGATTTCGTTCCAGCCTCTAGTTTCCGTAAAGCCTTCGTATGTATTCAATATACTCTTCCGCGTGAGCTCGCTCGGCGTCGTTAAAAAGTCGCCAATGATTACTCCTTTTCAGTGCCTCAAAGACGAACTCTTCTCGCTCCAGCTTGCTCAACGTCCCGTATTTCTTGGGATCTGCAAGCCAGTGTTCGTAGTGCTTGAGTTCGTGGACAAGTTGGTATCGTGTTGCGTCGGGTCGTAGTAGTATGCCCGCACTGCCATCTTTGAATCGTACGAAGTGGGCACCGTGTCCGCTTTTCTCCAGAATCTCCTGCGCCCACTCAGTCTGGATGATCGACACGTTGTTCCGATTCAAACGACTCGAAAGCCGTTTGAGAACGGATTCCGCAATCACCTCGCCATCTTTCCATGCTTTCATGGCATCAGCTACCCCATTCACCCCCTTTGGGGCAGTTCGAGCTGCCTCATTTGCCCCAAGCAGTGGGAGAATACTCGCCACCGCCCAGCCGCCCTTGACGAGTCGCTCTGACCGTGAGAAGGTTTCACCTTCAGTGCTAAGCACATTATAACCAGGCCAGGGCTGCCACACCATCGAGCAACAGAGGAATCTGACGCGGCTTCTCTCAGCCAGTCGCTTCCGGTATATGAGACTGGTCGAAAAGTAGCGGAAGGGTTCAACCAAAACATGAACCTTGTATTTGATTCTTTCCTACCAAAGTGGAACTATACTGCGATCCCAGAGTAACTGCGACAGTAATTGCCTCTCAGATGCTTAGCCGTCTGAAGTGGAATCCTAGCTTGGTGATCACAAATCCCTTATGACGTACCCCGTTTAACCGCAAGGCCAGAGTCCGCTCGCCCGCGCGCTGGACCGGCAAGGATCATGACGGCGGAGGGCGGCCTGCGCGCTCTCCACGGGCTTCTTCAAACCCTGACCGCCCCAGAAAGCCTTACTTCAGTTCGCTAAAAAGTTACGGTCGATCAAATCCGAATCCATCCAGGCACCGTCCCGATGAATCGGGATCATTCCGGTCCCGGCACGCCGGGATCCATGCCCGCCGGGAATCGCGAGGATGGTTGCCGCGGCCGCTTCTGGGAGACTCGATTCCGTTGCCGCGAGGGTGCCGATCCCAGCGCGGTGTTGCTGTAGGGGATCTATGTCGACCTGAATCCGATCAAGGCGGGCGAAGCGGACAGCCCGGAGACGGCGCCGTATACGTCGGTCTTTCAGCGGATCCAGGCGCGGGTCACAGCGTAAGAACGCGCGGGATCGAGCGGACGGGTGGATGGCCGAACTGACGGTGCAACCGGAGAACAGGGCGACGGACGCGCTGGCGGACACCTCGCGCACCGGCCGGCGGGCGTCCGACATGGGGATTCTACCGATGTCCCTGGATTCCTACCTGCGGCTGCTCGATTGGACCGCTCGCATGTTACGGTCCGGGGAGCGGTCAACGATCCCCAAGGACCTCGCCGCGATCTTGGATCACATGAACATCGAGCAAGAGGCTTGGTTGGACACGGTGCGGAGGTACGACGAGCTGTTTTGTCACGTCGTGGGCTCGCGTGCCTCGATGGGCGAGGCCGCGAAGCGGATGGAGGCCTCCCAGTTGAAGGGCGCCGCCGCGAGCCGCCGCGTGTTCAAATAGCCGACATCTTTGGCTGACATCTTCGGGAGCGTGTGCCGGCTGTTGACTCCCACGGTTGTACTGACCAGGCCGTGGCCAGTTTAACCCATCGCCTTCGCGAACACGCTGACGGAAACCAGTCTGTTTTGACCGCGACGCCAGTCTCGCGTCGCGTCGGGTGGCACTGGCTGAGCGAGCGCGGTACAGGCTTCCATTTCTGACAGCGCTAAACGCGAGCGGAGCCAGTGCACGGTTTCCATTTCCCTCGCGTGGTGCCATGACTCGGTCACTGTGTACAGGCCCTCACCCTACACTGGCTCCGTTCGCTCAATCTCAAGACAGTTAATACGTGACTGATGTCGCACACCCTTTCAATCTGTCATCCCGTGTCAGGAATATATCGCTCACTCAGCCAGTGCCACCCTCGATTTCAACGGCCTGGGCCCGCCCCCAGCAGAGCTCGGCCGGCGCGCGGACCGTGCAGGACTCCGGGCACACGTTGGCGTCGGGTGGCACTGGCTGAGCGAGCGTGGGACAGGCTTCCATTTCTACGAGATTCAGACACCCAGAATTTCGCCCCGGTCATCGCGCCCGACCACCCGCCGCTCCCAATCGCGAGCCGTCACATGGTGAATACGGTTCTCCATTTCAATCCGCAATGGCCGTAACATGGCTTGGTGAGCGTTCACCAGCACCGTGGCAGGCTGGCCGCGGCGGGCGGAGCAGTGGGAGCCTGTCAGAAACGTTCAACGCGTGCCGTCCCCTTTCCTGTTGAG
>JBNJEM010000770.1:0-3261 GCA_051745935.1 Planctomycetota bacterium | reverse complement strand
CACGGCCGTATCATTCGCGTTCGCATGGGCTGCATTATAATCGATGTTCAGCTTCGCGGAAACAACACCCAAACAGGCGTGCCGCGGACACGGTTGAAGCGATTTCCTCCAAATTCCCGTGCGTTTTCCAGGCTCGTGCATGTTTTAGGTGAGCGATACCCGAGGGATCCTGTGATGCCGATCACGACGATTCCGTTCGAATTAGGACTCGTCCAGGAATAAGTTGCCGATTTTGGCGCGGCGAGGACAAGACTGGCAAGGAAGGCGAAGCAGGCGTATTGGTCTATACGTCGATGCAGCCTGACGCCGTCCAGTCGCCGCCGCGGCCCGCCATAAATCGGCAAGTTATTTCTGGACGGGTCCTTAGTCGTGATCGCGCCGCCATCTGGCTGTTGCCGGCTGTTGGAGGCAGGCGTTCATCAGCCCCGGCAATACTCCCCTTTCCTGTTCTCGGGTGCTACAATGACGGGGAACCTCGCCGCGGTGGCGAGCGACGAAAAGAATCAACTCGAGCACTCGAGCACTCGAGCACTCGGGCCGCGGGCTGACTTGTTCGTTCCTAGCCATTGGTTTTTTGATGTTTGGACGCCGATCTCTGAAGTTTCCGATCACGCTGGGCGTGTTGATGATTGTTTCAGTCATCGCGCTGACCGTGGGATGGGTCCTGCTCTCGGCATTCGGAGCTTCCGCCGACAGCGGCTGGGCGCCGCTCTATTGGACGCTGTTGTCGGTGGGAAGTATATTCTTTGCATTCATGCTGGTCGGCATCGTGATGTACTTGACGTTGTCAGTGCAAGCGATCAACCTGAACCGTCGACAATCGAATTTCATCGATAGCGTAACGCATGAATTGAAATCGCCATTGACCTCGTTGAAGCTCTACTTGCAGACGCTCGGCAGGCGGCGGGTCAGCGAGCGGGAAAGAGCCGATTTCGTGCGGTTCATGCTGGATGATGTTGAACGGCTCGATGTACTCATCAACCATTTGTTGGATGCCGCCAGGCTGGAACTTCCTGTCGAAGAGGAAGATGTCGAGGACATCGACGTGGCCCGGAATTTACGGCACTGCGTCGAGGTCGTGTGTGCCAGGTACAGGCTGCCGATCAATATCGTGAAGCTGAATGTGGAGCCTTGTATCGTGCGGGCTCGGGCTGTTGATCTGGACCTCGTTTTCCGCAATTTGATTGACAATGCCGTCAAATATGCCAGTGACGAACCCCAGGTCGAGGTGTCCGCCACGCGGGAAGGCGAAGACCAATGCATTATCCGGATTTCCGACAATGGCAAGGGAATTCCCCCCGCGCTGCGCCGAAAAATCTTCGGCCGGTTCTTCCGCCGCGGCGACGAGTTGGAGCGGGAAGCCAAGGGACTGGGACTGGGACTCTATATCGTCCGTAATCTTGTGCGGCGGCTACGAGGCCAGATCCACGTCAGGGATCGGGCGGAAGGGCCGGGAACCACGTTCGAGGTTGCCTTACCAATCACCTCGCCGTAGCAGTTTCCAATTGTTTCAATTGTTTCGGCGCGGCAATGAGTTGCCGGCAAGTGGGATAGGAGCAGCTTGATGGCCCGGGAACACATACTGGTTGTCGAGGATGAACAACACTTGGCGGTTGGGATCAAGTTCAACCTGGAAGCCGAAGGCTACCGGGTAACGTACGTGAGCGACGGGGCCTCCGCTCTCAATATCATCCATCAGACGCCGGAGGAGATTTCCCTTCTTATTCTCGATCTCATGCTTCCGGGGATGAGTGGCTATGCGGTGTGCGAGACCTTGCGCGAACGGGGCTGGGATAAACCGATATTGATGCTCAGCGCCCGCACGCTCCCCGAGGATCTGAAACAAGGCTTTGATGTTGGCACGAATCAGTACATGACCAAGCCGTTTGATTTGGAGGAATTGATCAGTCGGATTCGCAACCTCCTCACCCACTACCCGCCCCGGCCCGCCTCGGCCGCCAATGTGCAATCGCGTGAAGTCGGCGAGGTCAAGATCAATTTCGCGACCTTTGAGGTTTTCAAAAGCGGGGAGCCGATTCGCATGACCCAGTTGGAAATGAAATTGCTGCAATACTTTGTTCGGAATGAGGGGCGGGTGATTCCGCGCCAGGAGCTGCTGCGGCAGGTATGGGGCGTGCCCGGTCATGTGCGGACACGAGCGCCCGATCAGTTTATCCGGCGCCTCCGAAAGGTATTCGAACCGGATCCGGCCAACCCCATCCATTTCCTGACCATCCGCGACGCCGGCTATCGTTTCGTGGCCGAACCGAGCGACAGCACCGGGTAGGCGGGACGCGACACCGTGCGTCGAGTCGGTTCGAAACACAACGACGAAAACTCGACGTGTTGGGCGAACCACGATGGTTCATCGGCTTCTCAAGACGCATAACCAAGGCGGAGTTCGACAAACGGCTGAAGGCCGAAAGGAATGAAAGTCTGAATGCGGTTCGGAGCGTAACCGACGACGAAAGGTGGTCTACGAGATGCCTGACAGGCTAGCTTATCCAGAGAAACTCACTGACCTGCGGACAGACGACCGGGGCGTGCGGCTCAGTCTTTCCGTCAGGCCCTACGAAACAAATCTAACGGCCTGGCAGGGTTCGTTAGAGATCTTGGCCACGATCTCTACCAAGACGCTTAACGTCCATCGCGAAGTCGAGCACCGTTGGGCCAATATTACGCCGATTCTTTTTGCGTTCTACAGCGACGACATTGCAATTGCCACGAAGTCGGATAGCTTTGGTGAGCTGGGCGGAACCAACTATCTTGTCGAACTGGCTGAACCGAGTCATCCTCACACTTGGCGGCTATATCTGATTTCGGTCAGCGTCTCTGCGCGGAAGAAGGCTCTGAATGCCCGGCGGCGGCGTGACGCGGGCCGGAGGTGAACGTGCCTTCCGTCTCGGGACGGAGTCCCGAGCCACCAGGACGCGCCCCCGTAGCTCGGGAATCCCTTCCCGAGAAGAACCGCCGGACGACTCCACCAATCCCCCGCCCGTGAAAGAGGCAGCCGAGCTGCACCGCGAAGCCTCAACGAACCCGGCGACCCCTCAACGGCCCAACCAACCCGCCAAGGTCCGCCGAACTGGAATGCCAATGCCAGACACCCTGAAATCCCTCCCCCTGAAATCCCTGCTGGACTTGGCCGCGCGGATCGGGTAGGGCGGTTGGCTCCGTCGTCATGGTCATGGAAGGGAAGTCAGAGGCTGCCCCCCGCGCCCTGGGTGGATTCAATGCCTCGATGACAGGTGTATGTCGCTC
>JBNJEM010000769.1:0-3269 GCA_051745935.1 Planctomycetota bacterium | reverse complement strand
CTTTGGTCCTTTCAGTCCCTGAGGTCCTTGATTCGACGCGGGCAAGGACGCAAGGCGCAACAAAACAGGCCACAAGGACCTAAAGTTTTTCCCATCCCACCCTGGCCCTGCGCAAGACACCCTGGCATCTGTGTTACTTCCGCCCAACGCCATCCTCCCTATCTTATTCAACCGGTGTCGTTCAGCCGCCGCCCCCCCTCTCGGGCCACGGGAAACCATCGCGTCCTGGCGTGAATGTCGAATCGGGTTCGACTTTCCGGTTCCGTTTTTCCGATCTTGAACAGTGTAGCGTTGTCGACATCTCTACCGTTAAGGAGGGACGGAGCAACCCACGGCCGTCGGGGATGTCAACTGACCACGCGCGTCCGGCCTGGGAACGTGCCGTCCCGGAAGAAGCCTTTGATTTACCCGTCATGTGTGATCAGGCGAGCCTGGCTGCAGCGCCTTCGGAGGGCGGTGGATGAAGAGAATACGGAGTTTGTTTTGGCCATTATACTTCAGGCGGTCGGATTTCTCCGGGTGGAAAGCTGCTCGACGCAAGCCGTCCTCCCGTTGGTCGGACTCGCGGCGGACAACGTCATCCGCGACCCGTATAGCCGGAAAGATCGCCTGTATCGTTTTAGTGATGCTGGGCGCCACGATGTTGTGGGATCGGGCCGAATCGGCCTGGGGCTCGTTCCCCACGCCGGTGGTACTGGCCGGGCGGCACGGTTCCCGGGCGCATTCGGCGATTGAACCAGCCAGCCAGCGGACGGGAATTGGGTCAATAGCACGAGGCATCGAAACGGGCCAAGGAAAACCGGCTGACCACCAACGAACACGATCCGACGCCGACCGAGGTGGGGATGCGTGGCGGGGTCGGAAACGTCGAGGGGAGCCATCTCCCCTTCGGCCGCCCTTGCCGGTTTCTGGCCATGAATCCCGCTCGTGGCCCGAGATTTCCCCCGAGGCGTTTTCGGTGTGGAGCAGCACCAAAGTCTCGAAGTCGAAGCTGGTGGAGGCACCTTCCGTCCATGACCCGGGGCCACGGGCAATGGCGTCGCGCGAGGGTCAGCGACCAGCCATCGCCAGCAGCTGGCCGTATCCGCATCGCTTGATTGAACTGTTGGAAGCACTCGAAACCGTTCCGAGCTTTAGCGCGTGGCGGGACCGAGTCCGTGAAGAGCTTCTCGAGTTGCACGCGGTGGAATCGCTGGGCGATTCCCGGGCAGGCGAGATCATGGCCCGTTTGGGGGAGCTGATGGAGGAGGGGTTGGAGCGGGCCAGCCAGTTGGAAAACGGCGCGACGAGAACCGCGGTCACACGCGCGAGCCGCGCCCTCCAACGGCGGCTTCTCATTTGGGAACAAGTATACAAGCTCTCGCGGGTCCCCCTCACCGAAATCGCGTTGGGCGATCGAGACATCCCCGAGCTCGCTGGCAAATTGCAGGCCGTGAATGGTCATCTTGATCGGTTGACCCAGCCTGAAGCCTGGCGAGAGTACTTGCTGCTGGACCAGCTATCCGACGTCGCTTCGCGGCGGGTACCGACCAGCTTCCAGGAACGCGCGGCGCTGGCGCGGACGTTTTTACGGCGGCTGGAAGCGGCGGATTCGACGCCTGAACAGGAAAGGTTTTTCGCTCATTCGGACTGGCGGCAGCTGACGCATGAAGTGCGCCAGTGGCTATGCGAACCGGTGGATTATGAAGCCTTGCTGGATGATGTGGAGCGGGTGGAAAACGGGGGCGGCGAAAGCGCTGCTGAAGACCTCGCCGACCACTACCAGCTGCTGCGATGGTCCAACAACCCTCTGCTCAACGAATTGGGACATCGAATTGACGCGTATTACCGCGACGCAAACGTGCGGGTCGCGGTTTCCGGTCAGTTGTTGAATCGACTTCTCCCCCAGCCACGAATTGTTGATGAGGGGGTGAATGATCGGTTGATGAGAGGTCGCGTGCTGGGGCGCAGCCGAATTAGTACCCGCTTGCGTCTGGTCTTGTTACCCGACCGAGAACATTGGCGGATGGGATTGGAAGCCCACGGCAATGTGGACTCGAAAACGCGCACCAAGCGGGGGCCCGCCCGGTTTCACAATGCCGGTCGATCCCGTTATCTAGCGCGGAAACTGCTTCTGATTGACCAGCATGGCATACATACACGGGATGCTTTGGCGGACGCCAGCTCCGACACGGATCTAACCCGAGTCGAGACGAAGCTGGATGGCGTCCCCTTGGTCAATCGACTGGCCCGAACGATTGCCAAGCAGATGTACACGCTGCAGGAAAACGACGCCAGGCAGCAGGTGGAAGGTCTTTTGGTCAGGCGAGCGGAATCGCGTCTGGATCAGGAAGTGAACCACAAGCTAGGAACCGCAACCACGAGATTCCGGGAGGAAATCTGGCAACCGCTGCAAGACCTAAGCCTTTGTCCTGAAGCCGTGAACATGCGGACCACCAGTGAGCGTTTGATTGCCCGGTATCGCTTGGCTGGCGTCAAGCACATCTCCGCCTTTACGCCTCGCCCGCAAGCGCCCCCGGACAGTCTCCTCGGTATCCAAGTGCACGAATCGGTGCTCAACAACACGGTTTCCAGTTTGAATCTAGGGGGGCGGGAAGTAAATCTGCGGGATCTGTTCGCGGATGTGGCCAAGAAATTACAGCGCGATGACTACGAGATTCCAGCTGATGTGCCTGAAAACGTCACGATCGAGCTGGCGGCGGAGAATCCAGTTGCGTTCCGGTTCAACAATGGTCGCATCCATATCATACTGCGGATCATGAAACTGCTTGGCAGCGAAGGGCATTGTTGGAAACGCTTCGAAGTACGCGGGATCTACGTGCCCCACGTGGAAGGCATTCGTATTGGCGTGCGGCGCGACAGCTATGTCCGATTGAAAGGCGACCGGCACCACTTGTCCATCCGGGACCAAGTGGCCCTACGCGGCATCTTTGCTCGCGTGCTTCCACAACACCCGGATATCGATCTGCTGGCCAACGTATTGGCCAAGGACCAGCGCCTGCACGATTTGCGCCTGAACCAATTCGTGATCCGCGACGGGTGGATCGGCATCGCACTTGGAGCAGGCTCGCCCGTCAAAATGCATATCGCCGACGACCCCCCGCCGAATCGGAGCCGGTAGTGGGGCGTTTATACTGGTCGCGGATGACTTTCTCCGCCGGAAGTCCGACCAACGGGAGGACGGCTTCCATCCGGCAGCTTTCCACCCCGACAAATCCGACCCCGTGAGGTCTATTGTCCCCATGGGGGCCAACGGAGTCACCTCCGGA
>JBNJEM010000768.1:0-3277 GCA_051745935.1 Planctomycetota bacterium | reverse complement strand
AGAAAATTATGCGTGACTGGGACCTTGTGAGCGGTTGGATTCTTCCAGGTGGAACGGTGCCCGACGCAAGCCGTCCTCCCGTTGGTCGGACTCGCGGCGGAGAAAGTCATTCGCGACCAGTATATTACAAATCCGGCTACCAGCTCCTTGTATAAGCATACCGTGTTGTTGATTGGCGTGGATGTGGGGGTAGGACCAGCGCCTGGCAGCAGAGCGTTTTGTGGTACAGGCGGAATACTACCCTCCATCACCTATTGTCTTTGCGCGATCGCAACATCGCAACGGGGTTCACGCCCTTGCTCTCCCCCGGCTGGGCGGGAAACGCCGCGCCAGATGCTGGGCCGCGCTCTGTGAGCTTGTCCAGAAATGGGGTCCTGGGGCCAAGTGGGGGGCGATGAGCCCCGAAATACGTCATTTTCTCAATTGGACGGAGTTGGTCCTCCGTCGTCCATAATTTCCGGACACGCTCAAAGCGTCATCTGGATTGAGCGGACCCGCCGGCTGGGCGGCCCGGCGGTTCCGCGATTCGGATGGCATGAAGGAATCGGACACCGGCGCCCCCCTGGTTCAGGGCAGCCGTTTTTGGGCCAGTGGGGCGAGCCGGTGGTCTTGATGCGTGGTGACCAATTCTCTGTACACGGTGTGTGCGCCCTCCTGCTCCCCCGTTTTCTCCAGCTGTTCGCCGGCCGCGAACAACGCTTCCGCCGCCAGATCATGCTGCGACGAGTAGAGGATCGGGACCCGCATGAAAGCCAAAACCGCCGCTTGATGCCGCTTGTGCCGGGCTCGTAATTTGCCAAGCAAAAAGTAAGGCCCGGCTCGGAGGGAGTCAGGCAGGGTCATCAATTCGTTCTCCCACTGTTCAAGGGCCTCGGTCGGGGCTGTTACGAGCCGAGCACGCCACAATTGGATTTGCGACAGCTTGGCGATTCGCGGGTCTCGAGCACTGGACAGTTCGTCCAGGACCTCGATGGCCTCTTGACGGGAGGCTGTTGCTAGCAACCAGCTGGCTCCGATCAGCCGCATGGCGGGCACCTCGTTATCTTTGGTCCACCGCCGCGCCCGCTCGGCAAGGCCGGCGGGTAGCGGCGAGGAAGCCCAAGCGAGCGGCATGGCGTCCAACCATGGCGTGGTGGGATCGCTCTGGAGGATCAGTCGAAATGTTTCCCCCGCCTCAACAATTTGTCGCATATTGCGGTAACAGCGAACCGTCTGAGCGAGAATCACGCGCCGCATCCATCGCCGCTGCTCCTGTTCAATCGCGTTACGGTAACTGATAACCGCATCCGCGTACCGTTGTTCCTTGAAAAGCTGGTTTCCTTTCTCGTGAGCCGGCTCCCGCTCCGTCTCATATCCCCGGACGCGGGAGGAGTCAATCCGCGTCTTTCGGCCGCTTGAGAGCTCCAGCGTCAATGCCTCCCCCGTATAATCGATAATGGTTCCTCGGCGCCGGGACTCACCAGGCGGCTCGGAACGCGACACCATCACGACGTCCTCCGAGGCAGCGGTTCGCGGGAGAGCGAAGCAAGCTACGAGCATGAGTAGGAACAGGATGCGGGTGCGACGTTCATTGCGGCATGGCCATCCAGCGACTCGGTTCCCGCGAAACAACATGAAATAACCTCAGATATATCGTTTTTTCGTTCGTGCCCACCCCGCCGAATCCTCCCGGTGGTGGGCAACCACGACACAATCCGCAAACGGCCATAAGCCACGCCGTTCTGGCCGGTCGTGCCGCAAATGGCAACCCCACATTTGCGTCGTTTTTGATCGGGCGAAGTATATACCGGTCGCGGATGACTTTGCCCGCCGCGAGTCCGACCAACGGGAGGACGGCTTGCGTCGGGTAGCTTTCCATCCGGACACATCCGACCGCCTGAAATATACCGGTCGCGGATGACTTTGCCCGCCGCGAGTCCGACCAACGGGAGGACGGCTTGCGTCGGGCAACGTTCCATCCGGACACATCCGACCGCCTGAAATAGAGTTCATTCTAATCGCGTTACATCGACATAGACGTAGGTTCCACCGTTTTGTTCGGCGAGCCGCTGGAGGAAGGGCTGTTGCCCCTGCTTGGGCCCCGCTCCGAACTCAATGGCGTGGATGGCGGCCCCCACGCGTCTGTTTTCACGGTGGATGTCAGCCAGTTGGGTTGGCGAGAGTTGTGGTTCCCCGGCGTCGGTCAAGAAAAACACCACGTCGGGGCTCATTCCCAAGGCCAACTTCAGTGCGGGTGTGTGTTTCGTGCCGCCCGTGGCGATAATGCCGCGGACAAAATCGCGCGCCTGCCGTTTGGTGGGCGTGTCTCCGAAAAGCATGCGCGGAGGGCGTGGATGGGAGGGATTAAAAACCGTGACATCATCGTTATAAAACACGATCTGGAATTGGTGGACCCGTTCAAGGTCGGCCAAGCTGGCATTGAGTTCCCGTTTAGCGGCCCTCAACGGCCGTCCTTGGTATCCGTCCATACTGGCCGAGCGGTCAAAGACGTAGACAAACTTATTGCCCACCCCTTCCGCGCCAAAGACGCTTGTTTTGGCCTCGTTTCCCTTTATATGTCCTCTGCTGGGGAGGCCATTTCCGTCCGCAAGGCCCTCCGCGGCGGGGAGCGAGACTCCGGAGTCGGTACCGGAAGGGGCGGACGAGGAATCGGGAAGTGTCCCCGCCAAGTCCAATGGGAGCACCTTGCTGTCGGGAAGCGCGGCGGCAATGGAGCCGGAGGAATCCGTTGATGGCGTGGATTCACCTTTCGAGGCGGCCTCTTCCCCGAAATACTCGGCCTTGCCGTCCACGTCCCGGGCTAGTACGATTCCACCCCCGCGTGCTGGCTGGAGCTGGCCCCCGCGTTCCGTCACGCGTAACATGAAACCAAGGCTGATCAACAGCCCGGCGTGAAGGATGAATGAGAGGAGCCAAGCGGGAAAGCGGTGTGAGCTGATCGGGGCTGATTGCGAATCCCCACTCAACGGATCCGCGCCGTTGGTGCCGCTGGGTTGGCTCTTGAGAAGGGAGGAAACGTTTTTCACAAGTACTTTCAAACGAATGGGTTGCGACGATTGTTTTGGTGGCGGGCTAGATTGCGATCCGGTGAGCGTCAACGCGCAATTACCCGCCCACGGCCGCGTCCGGTGCCTGGACGCCGACCCGACAAAGCCTTACTCTAATGACTATTATGACCAGTATACCAGACCATGTGACGTTCGGTGTCGTCCTCTATCCCCACCCCACATTGCGGCGAAAATCGAAGCCAGTCAAACGGGTCAACGCCCGTTTACGG
>JBNJEM010000767.1:0-3290 GCA_051745935.1 Planctomycetota bacterium | reverse complement strand
GGGCGCCGGCCCTTTGACGGGGCCCTCCCGGCGATGCTTGACGCCAAGCGGCAGGGACCTTCGGAGTTGCCAGCATGCGAGCTGGACGAGCAGCCGTCCGATTTGACTGAGTTGTGCTTGCAGCTGCTTGATCCCGATCCCCGTCGTCGACCTTCTGGCGAAAGCCTGCGGCGAAGATGCGAAGGCGGTTCGACGATGCTGCTCAGCCCTATTCAGGGCCTATCCGAAAACCAGCGTGGAGGCGTGGTATCAACCGTTTCGGCGGGATCAGAGCCCCGCGCCGACGGCGGTTTTCCAGCGGAGGGTAAGGACAGTTCGCCCGAACGAGCTCGTCTGTTCGTGGGCCGACAACAGGAACTGGGCCAGTTGGACCGGGCGTTTGACGTCATGCAGGCAGGCCGGTCCCAGGTGGTCTTGGTCGAGGGACCGTCGGGCATCGGCAAGACGACGCTCGTGAATCATTTCCTGGATGGGCTGGCAACTCGCCAGAACCTGCTCGTGTTGCGAGGCCGATGCCACGAGCGCGAGTCGGTGCCTTACAAGGCGATGGATGGATTGCTGGACACGCTGTGTCGGCACTTGGAAACAATGGAGGCACCGGAGCTCTCGCGGCTGTTACCCGCCTCGCTCGACTGCCTCGTCCGACTCTTTCCTTCTATCGCGCAACTCGGAGCCATTCGAGACCGCCTCGGCTCCGAAGCCATTCCCGATGAACAGCGCGAAATCCGTCGACTCGGAACCCGCGAGCTGCGTGAGTTGCTGAGCCATCTGGCTGGCAGCCGGCCGACAGTCATTTTCGTGGACGACCTGCAGTGGGGGGACGCCGACAGCGGCCTTCTGCTGAACGATCTCTTTGATGCACCCGACGCGCCCCGCCTGTTGTTCGTCGGATGCAGTCGCCACGACGACCGGCAAAGCGGCTCCTGCCTCGAACACCTTTGGCAACCGTCCGGTGCGGCGGATATTGTTGCTCGCCGACAGTTGATTCACCTCAACCCATTGAACGAGACCGATGGTCAGCGACTGGTGGCCGCCGTCTTGCAAGAAGAGGCACTCGGTCAGGAGGGATCGGCAGCCGCCTTATGGCGGGAATCACGAGGCAACCCGTACTTCTTGTTGGAGCTGGCGCGGCAGCTGAAGCTCGAAGGCGGTTCCGCGGGGTCCACGGACATAGTCGGACCGGTTGATTTGGACACCATGCTGCAACGCCGCGTGGGCGGGCTTCCCGACCGGGCCCGAGAACTGCTGAACATCATCGCCGTCGCCGGCCAGCCTTTACCCATGAAAGACCTCTGCCGAGCGATTCGAACGACCCCCGAGCCCCGCGTGACCGCCTTGTTGCGGTCCGAACACTTCATTCGCGCTGCGGGGAACCGGCCCGACGCAGTAGAAATCTACCACGATCGCATTCGAGAGACGATTACCGGCTGGCTGACCGCCGAGGACAAGCGGGGCTATCACGCGCGACTGGCGACGACTCTCGAGGGCTCTGGGGCGGCCGATCCGGAGGTCCTCTGCGTCCATTTCGACGGGGCTGGAGACAGGCAACGCGCGACGCATTACGGTTGGTTGGCAGCCGACCGGGCCGCCGCGGCGTTGGCGTTCGATCGGGCGGCCGGTCTCTATCGCTTTGTCCTTGACCACGGGGGCTTTGCCGTGAGCGACGAACTCCGCCTGCGACGCAAACTGGCGGACAGCCTGGCAAGTGGGGGTCGCGGCGCCGAGGCCGCCGAGCAGTATGCGGCCATCGCGGAGCGGCAAACGGGCATTGAAGCCGTGGAGCTACAGCGGTTGGCGGCGGATCAACTCCTTCGCGCCGGGCACTTCGCCGAGGGCAAGAAACGACTTGGGAAAGCACTGCGAGCGGTGGGCATGAAGCTGCCGCGATCTCCACAACAGGCGATCCTTTCGATTCTGCTTCTCCGTTTGCGGATCCGGTTGCTGGGCGGTCGATTTCGCAACCGCCCGGCAGATCAGATTTCCCGATGGAAACTTCTGCAAGTCGATACCTGCTGGTCGGCCCAAACTAGCCTCGGCCAAATCGACGCGCTCAGCGGCGCCGTGTTTGCCTTGCGGCACTCGCTGCTGGCACGCCAGTTGGGCGAGCCATCTCGCGTCGCGCTGGCGCTAGGTACTGAGACGTGTTTTCGAACGATGGTGATGGGGCGCCAGACCGGCCGGGATTTGCGTGACTGGCAGCGAGCGGAAGAGCTTCCCAGTGGTGGACAGCTACCCTTTGTATTGGGCGCTCTCAAGGCAATGCGTGCATCGACGGAAACCTTTTTGGGGCACTGGCGGCGGGCCTTGGAGTTTTGTGACGAGGCGGAAGCCAGCCTGCGGCTGCGTTCCACCGGCACCCATTTCGAATCGTCCATTCTGGCGCTCAACGCGATTACCTGCTTGTTCTTTCTGGGCCGCATTAACGAGCTGTCACGCCGGATTCCCGAGATTCTCCGTGAAGCCCGCCAGCGCGACGACTTGTTCGCCGGCGTTGTCCCAGGAACCTATTTCGGCAACATCATTTGGTTGGCGACCGGCCAGGTTGGGGAAGCCCGAAGGCAGGCCGAGCTCGCTCTTGCCGGATGGCCGCGGCAGCCGTTTTTGATGCAGCATATGTTCGAGTTGATCGGCTCCGCCTCGATTGACCTGTATGTGGGCGAGGGACCCGCGGCATGGCAGCGGATTGCGGAGGCCTGGCAGGACTTCCGAGGTAGTTGGCACACGAGGCATCGATTCCCACGGATTCTGGTCCTGCACCTGCGGGCGCGGTCGGCGTTGGCCTCTGTTGGTTGCGGCATGAACGACCGCAGGCTCATTCGATCGGCCCAACGTGACGCGAAAAGGATCCTGCGCGAGCCAACCGGGTGGTCCCAGCCGCTCGCCCGGCTGGTCCTCGCCGGAATAGCCCTGGCCGAGGGTCGCGAGGATCGGGCGATCCACCACTTGGAGACTTCTGTTCGCGAGCTCGACGGCTGGGAGATGGCCCTCTATGCGGCGGCGGCCAAGCGGCGGCTCGGCGGACTCATGGGCGGACGAAAGGGCCGAGAGATTCTAAACGCCGGCACGGAGTTCATGACTGGGCAGGGCATCCGGTCGCCAGAAGAAATGACGCGGATGTTGTGCCCGGCCAGCCATTGTGCGCGACCGACACGAGCCCCGCGGGACCAGAACCGGCCGCGGGGCGGCGGCGGCGTTCAAACAGACGGTTGATTCAAGGGCGAACTGGCCCAGGCTGGGTGTCACCTACTGCGCCACGGCAAGAGGCACGACATCTACCGTAACCGGGCAAA
>JBNJEM010000766.1:0-3291 GCA_051745935.1 Planctomycetota bacterium | reverse complement strand
GCGCGGCTTCACGAGCCGCCTGGACGGCGGGAAGCAACAGCGCGATCAGGATGCCAATGATGGCAATGACCACCAATAGCTCGACCAGCGTGAAACCGGCGAATTTGGAAAAACGCTTCATCGTGTTCTCCTCGGGGCCCAAAGCCGACCGCTGGAAAAGGGAAAAAGGCGGAACAAATCAATAATAGGCGTGATTGTCATGGATTGACAGGATCGCCCCCCCGAAGCCGCCGCCCCTCGGGTTCGGGGAAAGCAAGAAAGATATCCAAGATCGATACCGTGGACGGGGATTCTTGTGGACAAGTTCTTTGGTAACTTTTTAGCGAACTGAAGCAAGGCTTTCTGGGACGCTCAGGGTTTGAAGACGCCCTTGGAGAGCGCGCCGGCCGCCGTCCAAACGGATCGCAGGTCGCGAATATCCTGCCACGCTTGGTGCGGGCTGTAACCCTGCGGTTCGAGTTTGCGGCTCGCGGAGAGATACTCGCAGGCGACCTGCCAAAGAAGCGCGCCGTCGCTTTGCGCTTGGATGAGCGACACCGCTGTGGATTGCTTCTCTGGGGCACAAGCGTCGTGCGCGTAGATCAGTCAGAATTTCGCGCCTCCAACATTACCTTGGCGCACGGAGGTGGGAGTCCTCCGGGGTCAAACGGCGGCAAACAACCGGCGCCGTCGGCGCCATGGCATCTGTCGCAAGCATAGCAGCGTTAACCGGAACGGAGAGAACGCAGGCCGAACCTTCGAACCGCGCGGTACCTCTCGCGACGCATCGTGGTGACCCGGTCCCATCCTGCCAACGGATCCGGCCCCGACATGATCCTCCCAAGGCAGCCAGGGACATGTCTGGTTCCAAAAAGACGCACATACAACGAGAACCCACCGGCGTTTTCGACCCCGCATCAGGTGATGCCCAGCCCCCCCACCCCTGTAAACCAGAACCCTCTATCGCAAGTAGAGAGTCAGAGAGCCTTGGGAAAGGCTCTGGTTAACAGCGGCCGATTTTGGCCGGTTTTCGCCGTGCGAGAGACAGCGGGGAGATCGCGTCAGAGTCGCGCCATCGTCAAATCCCTTTGCGGCATAGGGATATACGGAAACTTGCGGCGTAGGGATATAACGGCCGGACGTTTCGGAGAGACGCTTTTGCGTTAACCGGCGGATGGGGTGGATTTCGGAAGGCGGAAAAAAGGCTCCCCAAACAACACACTCTTCGTAACTATTCGCGCGAGAGCGGATGACCTAAACTCTTGATTGGCAAGGGGTCCGTCTTCGGCGTTCGACATCGCCGATGGCCCCGGTTGCAGAATGCAATTGGTAAACAGTAAAACTGGGGGAGATGTTCGTGTAACCGTTTCCGGGAGAGTTTCCTATGCGTGCCGTAATGGCGACCGTGCCGCCTGAGCTTCTCGATTGGCGCCGGCGAACCGGTGCTGATCGTTACGATGAAATGTGGAACGGAGATCTGCACATGGCGCCGACGCCCAATCGCGACCACCAGGAGTTGGCGGGGCATCTATGGAATTGGCTGCGCGAGCATTGCACCCAGCCGGGGGGCAATCGGGTCGATCCGCCGCGCAACGTGGCTTCCGTCGGGGGGTGGCCGCACGATTTCCGCATTCCCGATGTCGTCCTGCTTACTCCCGACCGCCTGGAATTGGACCGGAACGAGTACATTGAGGGTCCGCCGGCGGTGGTTGTTGAAGTGCGCAGTCCCGGCGACGAGACCTATGAAAAGTTGTCGTTTTACGCTGCGTTGGGTGTGCCCGAGGTGTGGATCGTGGATCGTGACAGCAAGCAGCCACAGGTCCATGTGCTTGGTGAGGGCGACTACACCCTCCAACCGGCCGACGCCCACGGATGGACGCCCAGTCCGGCTACCGCCGTGCGACTGCGGCCCGAGGGCGGCAAGCTTGCCGTGCAACTCGGCGATGACGGCGGTACCAAACGCCTGTTGCCGGAATGATGTCGGAAAAGGTGTCGGGAACGAATGGCACTTTCGCGTGGTCAAATCGACGTTATACCGGTCGCGGTGGATCTCGTCTCATCGAGATCGGCATCGATTTCGTTCGCGGCGCTTGCCAAGACATTCGCGATTACGATAGAGTAGAGTGAACCGGAGGCAAACATTTGGGCATCCTTTCCTTTCTGGGTGGCCTTTCTCCCCGCAAACACCACGTTATGAATGAAGGATGTCCTTTGGTAACCTATTCCGCGACGGGCTACAGAAAGGAGTGATGCCATGGCCGACTTTACGCCGAAGCAGGGGCAGTATCTCGCGTTCATCCATGCCTACACCGAAGGCTTTGGGTTTCCGCCGGCGGAGTCTGAAATCGCCACGGCGATGAAGGTTTTGCCGCCGTCCGTCAATCAGATGATGAAGACGCTCGAAAGGAAGAACCTCATTCGACGACGGGCGGGAGAATTTCGATCCATCGAAATAATGGTTTCACCGGACGTGATTCCCAAGTGGAAAAAGCGCATTAGTTCCACGAGGAAAGTCTGGGTTCGGACCGATCCCGCGGAGCGTGGTGACGGACGGTCGAAAAGCAACGCCGCGGTTTATCGCTTTAAGATCACTCTCAAAGACACACGTCCTCCGATCTGGCGACGGATTGAGACGAAGGACGTCACGCTTGAGAAATTGCATGAGCTGATTCAGGGGGCGATGGGCTGGACGAATTCGCACCTGCACCAGTTCGAGATCGGCGACACCCGGTACACCGATCCGCGATTCACGGAAGATGCTTTGGACGACTTCGGTGCCATCAGCTACGCCGACGTGCGAGTCAGTGACTTGGTTGCTCGGCACGGAACCAAGTTGCGAATGGATTACGAATATGACTTCGGCGACGGGTGGCAGCATTCGGTTGTTCTGGAAAAAGCGACCGACGCCGAACCGGGAGTCCGATACCCTCGGTGCATTGGCGGTGATCGAGCCTGTCCACCGGAAGACGTGGGGGGCGTTTGGGGCTTTGCCGACTTCGTCGAAGCCATCACGAACTCGGACCACGAACAGCATGAAGAGTTCCTCGAATGGAACGGCCCATTCGATCCCACTGCGTTCGATGCGAAGAAAGCAACGCGACGCATGAAGGAAGGGTTTCCGGTATGGTGAAGAGGACGACGAAGAAAGGCACGAAGAAACCTCGGGAGCGGGGCAAAGCCTACGGCATTGTCCGAGTTTTTCGGTGCCTTCTCTAGACCCTAACGTTGCAAAAAGTATATGTAGGACGGGTCTCCAGGCCCGTCTTTTCAAGTACGAAATCGTACTTGATCTGGTGTCCGCGGATCTCACGA
>JBNJEM010000765.1:0-3308 GCA_051745935.1 Planctomycetota bacterium | reverse complement strand
TGCCCGCCGAATTCTCGCGGGGGAGCCAGCGAATGCTCAGGTCGTCTTCGCGGCCGCGGTACTGCATGACATAGGGATTGTGCGCGCCGAGAAAAAACACGGCTCATCGATCGCCAAATACCAAGAGGAGGAAGGCCCGCCGATCGCCGAGCACATCATGCAAGAACTCGGATTCGATCAAGACACGATCGAACACGTCAGCCGGATCGTGGCCAACCACCATAGCGCACGCGATATCGACACGCCCGAGTTCCGAATAATCTGGGACGCGGACCACATCGTTAACCTGGGCGAGAAAGGTGTGGCGCCGGAAAGGTTGCGTCAGCTTGTCGAACGGGTGTTCAAGACCCAAACCGGCGCCCAAATCGCGATCAGGGAGCTGGCACCTGCCTGATCCGCCTCGGACCGTGCCATGCTCGCGACATTCGCCGTGACGTGGATCGTTGCCCGCATGAACAAGATGGCCAAGGGGCTGAATCATGAAGCGACACGAATTGACGTTGATGCTGACGGCCGATCCCGACGACGAGCAGGCCGACAGGATGTACGGAATGTTCAACGACGGTACGATCGCGACCATTGAGGGGGTACCGCAAGTCCACTTCCATCGCGACGCCCGATCATTGGAGGAAGCGATTCGATCCGCCATTGGTGACGTTCGATCCGTTGGATTCGACGTTGCACGTGTCGAGATGGAACCAAACGCCGTGGTGGAAACTGCCACGGTATGAACCGCCAATACGGCGGGTTTTGACAGCGTGCCGGGCTTGTTGGTCGATGGCTGGACACGATAATTCAAGGAACGAATTTGAGGGACAAAACAGAAGAGGCCATCGGGAGCTTTGATCGCAAGATCGTCCGGGCGGCCTCGGAAAGGGAAGATCACATGAAGGTTTGGCCAGGCCAACCCTATCCGCTCGGCGCGGTTTACGACGGATCGGGAACGAATTTTTCTTTGTTCTCGGAGATTGCCGATTGCGTGGAGCTGTGCCTTTTCGATGAGGAGGGGAAGGAGACTCGCATCGAATTGCCAGAGGTCACTGGATATTGCTGGCACGGATATTTTCCGACCATCGAGCCTGGCCAGCGATATGGCTTTCGCGTCCATGGACCGTGGGATCCGGCCAACGGCCACCGCTGCAACTCCGCTAAACTTCTGCTCGATCCCTATGCCAAGGGGATTGACGGGCGGATGGAGTGGGACGAAGCCGTTTTTCCGTATCGTTTCGACGACGGTCCCGAGTCGATGAACGACCGCGACAGTGCGGCTTTCGTGCCCAAGAGCGTGGTTCACCAGCCTCATTTCGATTGGGCGGGAGACCGCCGCCTTCAACTCCCCTGGCACGAGACCATCATTTACGAAACGCACGTGAAAGGTCTTACGGCGCGTCATCCGGACGTTCCCGAAGAGCTGCGGGGAACATACGCCGGCCTGGCGCAACCGCCCGTCATCGACTATCTCAAACAGCTGGGGGTAACGGCGGTGGAACTGATGCCGATCCACCAGTTCATTCACGATAAACACGTGGTGGATCGCAGCTTGCGAAACTATTGGGGATACAATTCCATCGGCTACTTCGCCCCGCATAACGAATACGCCGCCGACAAGCGCCCGGGGGGCGTGGTCGCGGAATTCAAGCAACTGGTGAAGACCCTGCACCAGGCGGGAATCGAGGTGATCCTGGACGTGGTGTACAACCACACCGGCGAGGGCAATCATTTGGGTCCGATGCTTTGCTTCAAGGGCATCGACAACGCGTACTATTATCGTTTGACCGAGGATCGCCGCTACTACATGGATTACACCGGAACGGGCAACAGCCTGAACATGAGCCCGCCGCACGTGCTGCAAATGATCATGGATTCCCTCCGTTACTGGGTGTTGGAGATGCACGTGGATGGGTTCCGCTTCGATCTCGCCGCCGCTCTGGCCCGCGAGCTGCACGACGTGGACCGGCTATCGACGTTTCTGGATTTGATCCATCAAGATCCGGTGGCGAGTCAGGTGAAACTGATCGCCGAGCCCTGGGACGTGGGCGAGGGCGGTTATCAAGTTGGAAACTTTCCTCCCGTATGGACCGAGTGGAATGGCAAGTACCGCGATTGCGTTCGGGACTTCTGGCGGGGCGAGGACCAGACGCTGGGCGAATTCGCGCTCCGTTTCACGGGCAGCTCCGATCTTTACGAGAACACGTCCCGGTTGCCTTATGCCAGTATCAATTTCGTCACCGCTCATGACGGGTTTACCTTGAACGACCTTGTCTCCTACAACGACAAGCATAATGAAGCCAACGGCGAGGAGAACCGTGACGGAGAAAGCAACAACCGCTCGTGGAACTGCGGCGTGGAAGGTCCCACGGAGGATCCTGATGTACTGGAGCTGCGGACGCGGCAAAGGCGCAATTTCCTGGCGACCCTGTTCCTTTCCCAGGGCGTGCCGATGATGCTCGGCGGCGACGAAATCGGCCGCACGCAACAGGGAAACAATAACGCCTATTGCCAGGACAACGCGGTATCCTGGTATGACTGGGACCATGTTGACGAGGACTTTCTGGAGTTTTGTCGGAAACTGATCGAATACCGCAAAGCCCATCCCGTGTTTAGCCGCCGGGGTTGGTTTCAGGGACGGCCGATTCATGGCAGTGAAGTGAAGGACATCGCCTGGTTTACCCTCGAGGGGAAGCAGATGGCGGGGGAGGATTGGGGGAAGGGATTCGCCAAGACGCTCGGAATCTTTCTCAATGGCCGCACCATTCCCAATCCGAATCCGCGGGGCGAGCCGACAACCGACGACACCTTCTACATCCTGGTCAATGGGCACTATGAGCCGTTACCGTTCAAACTTCCCGGCCCCAAGTGGAGCCCGCGTTGGGAAGGCGTGTTTGACACGGTGGCGGGATGGACGGAGGATCGCGAGATAACCCACGCGGCAGGCGACGAGATTGAACTGCGGGGACGGGCACTCTCGGTCTTGCGGGCCATTGAGAACGAAGAGCCTTCAGGTGGTTAGCTTCTTTCCCGCTTTGGCCGGACGCGCGGCGGGACGTTCCGTTTGCGATCCGTTGGGTTGTACGGCGCTACTTGGGCTAGACCGACCAACGCAAGGCACGTGATACGAAGTGTTAGCTTCACCGGACAAGCCGGTGGCATCCAACCAGTTAGGCGTGCTTGGGTTGTTAGCAACGAACGTGACCATCCCCAGGACAAGTCTGGGCTGATGAAAAACCCGAAAATCGGACAAAATAGAACAAGTGGGTTGTCCCGAGTTTGTCGCGCGTGCTTGATTGAAGAGTGGAAGATTTCGCGAC
>JBNJEM010000764.1:0-3326 GCA_051745935.1 Planctomycetota bacterium | reverse complement strand
AGAAACCGCAACACCAGAAACCGCAACACCAGAAACCGCAACACCAGAAACCGCAACACTGGCAACCACTTCCCGTTCAACGAGTGGCGGTTTTCCGCGTCTCGTCTCCCTACTTTTCCCCGGTATTTCTCTCGCGCGAATGGTGGTATTTCTCTTCGTGCGCGTCCGCGCGGATGCGGCAATAATACCGAACCGTGATGTTCAACACGAGACATACGGCCAACCCGAACACCGAAAGGTGATAGAGCACCGTTGCCAGGCAGCCGGTGCCGACGACGCCAATCGCTGGTGCCAGGAACCAGCAGGTGATCACCCAGATGGCGCGGCCCACCTTTAGATCGGCCTCGCCCCGAGCGAACACGCGGTCGGCCATTCCGGATCCCAGCACGGCGGCGAAGGCGACGTAGGTGGTGGACACCGGCAGTCCGCGCCCGGAAGCGAAGGCAATGACACTGGCGCTCACCCCCGTGATCACCGATGCCCGCAAGGTGTCATAGTGCATTTTCTTTCCGCCCTCCGACACGGTCGGCTCCGGGGCCAACGATCCGGTATGAGGGCGAACCCGCAAAATCGTCCGAGCAACCCAGCGACACCATTGCGGCGCGTAGAGGGCAACCTGGTCGAATTGACTGCCCGTATTGACCTGGGCCCTGGTCACCCGTTGAGCTTCCCGCGTAAACATACCGAATGCCATGAGCGTGCCGCAGCCAAATAGCGCCCACAAAGAAATCGGGATTTCCGACGCGATGTTCGCCAAGTCATTGGGCCCAAATCCACTCTTCCACAAAGCCAGCCCGGACAGGCCCGGCGAGGCCGCGTTGGCCAAATCATTCTGGCCAAACGCAAAGGCCATGCAGAGCATTCCCAGGACCGCGGTGGCGGAGAAAAGGTACTTATGGCCAAACTGATGAGTGGCCACCAGTAACAGATGAACCAACAGCGTCAGGGCTCCCCAGGTCATGATCAACACCGGGAATTCCCCGTAGACCGCGAACGTGTGCTCCTTGAGCGTGTCAATTGCCTCGACTCTCTTAAGCCCTTTGAACACCATGAACCACATGAGCCACGTCAAAATAGCGCCACTGATCCAAGGGCCATGCAAGAGTATCGTGTCGCGATCCTTGGCTCGGTCCCGCACCGCGCCACGAAAAACCCGCATGATCAGAAAGGCGGCGATTCCACTCACGGCAATCGACATGACGATGGCCGTCACCACATCGCCCACCTTGGACCAGTGAATGTTCTCAAAGCCGGCGAGAAAAAGGGCCGCCCCCAGCAATTCGAAAACCAGGCAGGCCGTTGTACTGACGGGCATTCCAAAGCCGGAGAATCCATACAACAGGAGGGTGTCCACGAAGTAAACGCTGACATAGATCGTCAATGCCGTTCTCACGGTCAACTCGTGCGGTTCGAAAATGCCCTTCCGCGCCGTCTCCATCACGGGAGAGGAGAATGTTGCCCCCGCGATCACGGCAGCGCCTGCAATGGCAACCGCCAGCCGACGAGTCATCACCCGCGCGCCAAAAACCGCGTTGACCAGGTTGGCCGCGTCATTACGCCCCACCTCGATGCAATCCCAGATGAGCATTCCCAAACCAACCAACGCCGCGATCGCAATGAAATCAAACATCATTTCCACGCTATAATCACGAAATAGTGGGCACGCCGCCACCAACGACTCCAACGTCGCCCGCCAACTTGCCTCCCGTTTTCGCGGCGTGAAAACACCTCACGAGTGCTAAATGGGAGACGCCGGGACGGAGAGACGACCGTGAAGTGCACTGGCATGCACTGGTACGACAAGAGGAATATCAACCGTCTACCCGGAAAGTTCTTGCAGCCCGGAACAAAACTTTGCAGCCCGGCACAAAACGTGGTTCTCGCTCCCAAACCTCCCGAGGTGAAAGGAAACCTGACGGGTCTTGTCATGGCTTCCGAGCCGCGATTGGCTCCACCAAGCTGTATTTCAGGCGGTCGGATTTGTGCGGATGGAAAGCTGCCCGACGCAAGCCGTCCTGCCGTTGGTCGGACTCGCGGCGGACACAGTCATCCGCGACCGGTATAGTCAACGACATGAACCAAGTCAAGGTGGCGCGTCGTTCCGGCCAGCCACGTGACTTTTCCTTTCCCGCGCCCGAAGGCTGACGCCTGGTCGTTTAGGACCCTTGTTATTCGGCCGTCGCCAAGCTACCGTGCCTGCTGCTTAAGCCAGTACTGGACTCCGTCCAACACGCCAGCCGCGAAACCATGGTCCGAATGATAGACGTCGTCTGCCTGGAGCGTCTTCAGTTCCGGTTGGGCATTGGCCACGACGATTCCCCGGAACCCCCCCGCGGTAAACATGGAGGCGTCGTTGCCCGTATCTCCCGCGACCATCACCCGCGTCCGAGGCACTCCCCATTGGGCGGCCAGAAAGCCGACCGCCGAGCCTTTACCGACGCCCGCCGGCAACACGTCCAGGTCCCGGCTCGAGCTGTAAATGGTTTCCACCGCGTAGCCGGCATCGGCCAATTCATCCCGAAGACGCTCCACGAACGAAGGGGACAGGTCATAGGCATAATAGCTGAGCTTGAACCGGGTTTGAGCTTCCGCGGGCTGCGGCTCCAGTTCGCCATGCTTTGCCAGCACCGCCTTGATTGCCTCGGGATCCCAGCGATCGGAGTTCGGAGGCCACCCGTCAAGATTCCTGGCGTCTGGATAAAGCGTGATTTCGGTGCCCACCGCGCCAATCACGGCATCCGGTTCCGGCAAGGCCGTCGTGCGGATCGACGTGACAACTGAATCGAAGAACCGCCCCGTGGCGTATGCCAGCCGCAGGTCCGCTTGGTGCGATTGGTACCACTTGGCGAACCGCTCGAGCGCCTCGTCGTCCCCCAACATGGTGCCATCAAGGTCACTAACCAGTAGGTTGTCACGTCCCATGGCGGTGGTCCTAACTTAATCAACAAAGGAACGATCGATGAAAGCCCGGCCGGCTTCACTCAGCTCGGTTTTGTATTCTGCCGTGTCCCATGCGACATTCAGCGGTTCACGTCATGCCTATGGGTGCGCCGCGCACGCCGAGCGTTCAACATTCGACTACATTGAATTCGACTAATGGCGTGGTTGTTCGGGACCCAACCACACACCCCAATGCATTGTCCACGCGCGGAGCGGTTCGTCAATCCGGGAGGCGTCCCGGGGCCCCCGCTGGTCTCCTGAAAAGTAATCGATTTTCAGCGGTTTTCAACGGGCCGTGCGATCCAAGCTCGCCTCGGACCGGGCGAGCTGGCGGTCGGGTCAAGCCGGGCCTTGTTGCGTCTGGCGGCTGTCTCTATAGTAAAAGA
>JBNJEM010000763.1:0-3328 GCA_051745935.1 Planctomycetota bacterium | reverse complement strand
CTCTTGCCCCTGAAGGGTTACAGGAATTCAAACCCTCGGTTTTCGCCTGGCGCTTAGCGGCTTGGCGCGAGGAAGTTCGGATGCGTGTCTGCTTGGACGTATGCAGTACAAGAATCGCTCGAGGCCCCATGATGAGCTTGTCTCATGGGTGAAGAAGACGTGTCAGCTACTGCCATCTCCAACAGCCGCCGTCTCCCGCCTCGCAAAAGAAAGGGCCCGTTGAGAACACATTACTTCAGATGGCCGCACGTTTCCCGGGCTCATTTCGCCCGTGCCTTCCACATCATCGGCCGCTTCCTTTGTTATCGCCGCTTAGCCGATAGGCGAATTCGCCCGGATGACATTGCAGATTCACGACCCCATGGCTGGCCGAAACCGGCTCTTCCGACACGACTTTTCCATTCTCACCCATCGTTTTTAGCCGAGACGGCAACGGCAGACTCCAGGGCAAGTCCTTCCACTGAATTTTCACATTGAAAGCTGGCTCGCCGGGGCCAGGCAAGGGGGTAATCACCAACGCCCGCCCTTCGGCGTGAAGCCGGCATCCACCGGCTGTTTCAAGGCCATCAAAACGGATGGGGATCCCTTCCACATTCCAGCGTGCACGGAACGGATCGGGGCCCGCCACATGGGGCTTCCAGGCCAGGTCCGAGATTTTCCGACCCGTTCCCTGTAACATCACCCGTCCGGCACGGATGCGGCGATCGCCGAAATCGGGGCCCGGAAGCCGCAAGCGTCGGCCGGTCTTGGGGTCATAAATGCCGTAAACCAACAGGCATTCCCGTCCCGATTCCATTCCCTCGGGTACCGTCCCACTCGCCCGTGCCCGGAAACGCCCTTTCACGCCGTGCTGAAACTCGCCAGATTCATGGCTGGCCTGAAAGAGAATGTCTCCACTTTCGTCACAAAAATGCAGAAACGGTCGCCACCGTTCGGGCAGGGGAACATCCATTTCCCAAACCAATTCCAACTCAAACCGGCCCCCCTTGTCGCTTTGCACGCTTTTCACTTCCATGCGAATCGGTCGGCTGGAACTCGCCACCTGTCTTCCGTTCACGTACAGTTGCTCGTCCGAACTCGAAAACTCGACAATGGTCCCCTCACGACGGACAATTCCCGCCTCCACGGTCTCGCCAGAGCGCCGTGGAACCCGTGCGAAGAACCCGTATGGAGGCAACGTATGCGTGTCTGTTTTCCAATCGGTTTCCCCTCGGTTAACCCATACTTGGCCCCCGCCCGACCATTCAACGTATTGGCGATGCAGGTCGTCGTCCACGTACGTCACCGTCTCGATCCGCCGCAGCGCCAGAGCGCGCATCAGGTCGGCGGTCAGCCAATACTTTCGCACCACGTCGCGTCCGAACGGGCGGCTGACCATCGCCGGATGGCCGGTCAGCACTTCCGTGCAGATGTAATCATCGCTGTACATTCCATGCAGACGGCGGTCCAGCCCAGCTGAATAACGGGAACCATAGCCGGCGCCGTGAAGAACAAATCGATCGTGATGGGCGGCATCGAACCACGGCGTCCGCTCGGCGTCGCCACAGTCCCAGTTCCATACGCACCATCCTCGATCCCCTGGCTGCGGCTCGCCAACGCGAAAGTGGTTTGTCTGGGCTCCATCCAAGGATCCGATGAGTGCGTCATGACCGCTCTCCGAGATCTGCGGAGCATGGTTACCCAAGGTCTTGCGAATCCAATTGAACAATCGCGCCCACTTGTCACGCGTATACGTCGCGGGAACGAACTTCCCATTGCTTGTCCAATATGAATAGGGTCTGATACTCGACCAGACATCAATGAAATAGCCCGTGGGATCCAGATGTTCGTTAATCCAGGCGAGATTTGATTTGAGGAACGGGTCGACGGCATCCGCCCGATAACGATAGCTTCTTGCGTCTCGACCTTCATTCAACCATGCCTTGATCGGCTCGCCTCCCTGGTCAAAAGCAATGGTCTTCTCGTACGAAAACCCGTCCGCGTCCGGATAGAAGTCGATGTAGTTATCATGGGGCGCGAAGATCACGCCAGCCTCTTTGCAGGTATTCACGAGGTCCTGCATTTCCTTGAGTGTTCCCCACCGGGGATTGGGAGGATGGATATTTGGCAGTCGATAGTCGTATCCCCACCGCTGCCAGTTATGCCAGACAACCATTGAGTCGGTGAGCCCATAGCGAAATGCTTGTTGGAGCTTCTCCCGACTTTCCGCGTAATGCCCGCCCCACAGGTCGAATACAAATCGTCCGGCGACCTTTTTCACCCCGCCCGCCGCTTTCAAGCCGTTGGTTGACCGCCAGTGCTTGACAGCATCCCAGGCGTTGCCGGCCGGGATCAATGTCAACGTGCAATCGTGCGCCGTGTGCAGCGCACAATGATTCTCGGCCGGGGAAACTTTCAGCTTCAGCGGTGGCACGTCCGACGCCTGGAGTATTGCCCCTCCGTCCTCGAAGTCGACCCCCACGAAGGACGTTGACAGCCTATGCCCGTCAAAACCCAGCTCAAAGCTTCCCGGATCACGGATTACATTGCCCGCGCCCGCGTACACCCGAGCGACCTCGCCACTCCACCGACCGATCGAAACATCTTCCAGATACCAGGCCTGCCACGGTTTCGGATCCGGTGCGTTTTCCAGGGTGAACCGAGCCTTCATGCCACCCGAGTCCACCCAAACATGTCCAACCAACTCGAAGGTCCCCCAGCGATCGCGGAATCGATGGCGCACCGAAACACCGCGATCGCATGGCTCATTATCCGTTTGTTCCAACTGAATGGGGGAACGTCGATCGTCGATTCGTCCTCCCCGCACCTTGATTTGGAACCCCTTGAAAAACAGTTGGTGTTCACTGTTCGAGAAGCCGACGACCCCGTCGAGCAATCCTCGTGACCCCGGCCAAAATCGGACCCGGTACGTACTGTCACCCGTGGTGACTTTGCCCAAAACGCGTGAGTCTTCACTTGTCTTTGGTGGAAAAGGCGTCGGCCTGGGAATCGTTCCCGCGATCAGAAGCGGCTCCGCCCAGAATGAACGATCCCAACCCGTGTTTTTTTTCGGGCCCGGATGCGATTCCAACTGCAGGCGAATCCTCTGACCCGCGAAACCGCTCAGATCCGCTTCCGCCTCGGTCCACGTCTTGGCCGCCGTGTGGCGTTCGAAAACAATCTTCCCCGGCGTCGCTGGCGGCGCGTCGATGGCCGCGGCACGAACGCGGAACGTGACGCCATCGCTCTCGCCAGTCGGCGTCATGCCGGTTGCAAACCGCAGCCGCAGCGGTGTCACGTCGGGCAATGCGAGAGGAAATTCGATCCATTGCGTTCCCACTCTTCCCTC
>JBNJEM010000762.1:0-3332 GCA_051745935.1 Planctomycetota bacterium | reverse complement strand
CCTCGCCATCGGCCAATTCTTCCGCTGGCTGATAAAGCCGCCCCCCAAGAAGAAAAAGAAGTAGCCATTTTCCGTAACACTTCAGCCGTCTGAAGCAACATTCTCGCACGTGACCCTGTAAGTAAGAAATCGCGAATCCGTTCACGGGTGCCGCTACACGGCCCGGACACGCAAGGCCCGCATGGATGCCACGGGCTTGTCCCGTGGTGGATCACGCTCGCCGCTACAATCCGGCCGGACACACCACGCCTGGCCCGTCGGTAGCGTGAAACGGGTGCCGCTACACGGCCTGGACACGCAAGGCCCGCATGGATGCCACCAGCTTGTCCCGTGGTGGATCACGCTCGCCGCTACAATCCCTCTCGGTGCTTCAAGCTGGCTCTTGGCGAAGCGACGGCCTCCGAACAGATTGGCCGATGCCTCCGCTTTCAATTCAGTTGCGAAAATGTTCTAATGGGGGGCATCGGATTAAGGCCGAAATCAGCATCATCATGGACATCGAGAATAAGGAGCACTCGTCGTGGAAAAATGGCCAATTGGCGTATTCGCAAGCGTTGACGCGGGACTGGGCGTGAAACTGGAAGTGGCTCATGAGTTGGGTGTGCCAACCATCCACCTGCACGCGCCCGCGCGGGACACGCGGACCAAGGAAAACGCGGACAAGTTTCTAGCTCGGCTTAATGAGTTGAACATCACGGTCACGGGGGTATTTGGCGGGTTTGAGGGGGAAAGTTACGCGGATATTCCCACGGTCACCCGGACCATTGGGCTGGTGCCGCGGGAAACACGAGCGGCCCGGGCCCAAGAGATGAAGGACATCGCGGATTTCACCCGCCTGCTCCAGTGCCCCGTTGTCGCGTTGCACCTGGGGTTCATCCCACACGATCGTGAAGCACGCGATTATCAGGAGGTGGTAGCCGTCACTCGGGATATTTGCGATCACTGCGCCGGCAACGGCCAAAACCTCCATCTGGAAACCGGTCAAGAAACCGCCGACGGTTTGCTCCACTTCCTAGAGGATGTTCAACGCGATAACTTGTTCGTCAACTTCGATCCAGCCAATATGATCCTATACGGGACGGGCGACCCCATTGAAGCGCTGCAAAAAGTGGGGCAACACGTTCGCAGTATCCACTGCAAAGACGCCACCTGGGCACAAAACCCCGGTCAGGAGTTTGGCGCGGAAGTGCCGCTGGGGAAAGGCGCCGTCGACTTCGAAAAGTATCTGCGAACCCTCGATGGATTTGGCTACACCGGACCGCTGACCATCGAACGTGAGATCCCGCAGGAGCCAGAACGACAAAAAGCGGAAATCGGCAGCGCCATACAACTGTTAAACGACCTGAAAGCGAAGATCGGTTAGGAGCCGCCGGAAAACAAATCGCCGAGGAGGGGAATAAACAGCAATCGGTAGGGTTCGGATTGGTAGGTCAGGAACACGCAATGGTCCATGATTCCACACCGGCTGAGCGGGCAGGCCCCAGCAGCACGCCCCCTTCAATGGAGGGGGGCGGTGATGCGGCTCCGCCCATCAGTATCGGTCGGCTGGTCCGGGATTATCACCAGGACGTGTTCCGCTACGCCTACCGGTTGGTGGGCCAAGTGTCGGACGCGGAAGATTTGTCTCAGCAAACCTTCCTGGTCGCCCAGCAGAAGCTGGATCAGATTCGAGACGGGAGCAAGGCGAGACAATGGCTGTTGGCCGTCTTGCGCAGCTGTTTCGTGAAAAGTCGGCGCAGGCGCAGACCGATGGCTGCCGCTAACCTGGAGGTGGACCTCAACCAGGTTTGTGTCAAACCGCCCGGACATGAAGAGGTGGACAGTGAGCTATTGCAGGCGGCGTTAGACGAACTGCCCGATCAATATCGGCTCATGCTGGTCATGTTTTATTTTGACGAGTTGTCGTACAAAGACATGGCTCGCGAATTGGGCCTGCCGCTGGGCACGGTCATGAGCCGATTGGCGCGGGCGAAAGTTCGTTTGCGCGAGTCACTGGTGAGACGAGAAAAGCCGGCGTGCGGGACACCAAGTCAAAATAGATAAACCTGGAGGGGACTCCGTGGCCGCTGGCAGCGGGAAGATCCAAGCACGCGTGGTTTTCTTCCGGTGCACGGCGGTGCGGCTGGCGCGGCGAGCACCTCATGAGCGCCGGTGGAAAGGGCCGGGAACGCGGTAAGAGGATAGCGGTTCGCGGAGACGGGGGAGAAGTGAACGGCAGCGGGGAAATCGCACGGCTGTAAGAGCTGGCGCGCAGCGCGGCGCCACGCTAGGGTGCCACGATCGATGGAAGCGACGGGAACATGAACGAAGAACTTCGTAAACTAATGGAATGCTATCGCCCCGATCGTCCACTGGCGGGGGATACGGAGTTTGCCGCGCTGCATCAGGCGATGGCGGACCACGCGGAGCTGCATCGGGAATTGGAGGCGGTGCAAGCGTGGGATACCACTATTTCACGGGCAATGCCGCAAGTACCGGTCCCAAACGGGTTGGAGGATCGGTTATTGGAGAGCGTCGAGGCAGCCGAGGGGGAATTAGCCCACGAAGGGACGCTCGAGGCAACCTCGCCGCGCTCCAAGCGATGGTGGAATCGGTGGCCTGCCCGGATTACCGCGGGGGTCATCTCCGCCGCCGCCCTCGTCATGATCATGTTTCACGTGATGAAGTCCCGTGATACCCTCTCCCCCACCCAAGCTGCCCGTGCCGCTCGAGGCTGGATTGCGCGGTTGGACGAGGAGGGATGGCAGCAAGGTCCACCACCGGGCCGTGAGTATCGACATCCCGCCCTTGATTTTCGCTTAGAGGATTGGCAGCACTTTCAGGCGATGGGGGACCCCGAAGCCGTGGCCTACCGCGCCTCGGTCCCCCCTGCTTGGTCCCGCGCCGTGTTGTTTGTGGTGGAAACACACCAAGGCCGGCTGCTGCCAAATCAACCCCCCACGGTCCCCGATTCCACCACCCGCAACATCTGCATCGGGGTTTGGAAAAGCGACGAACATCTCTTCGCACTCGCTGTACACGGAACCCAACGCACCTACCGCCGAGTGCTGAAAACACATCCCATTGCCGCCCTGCCGGTGCCGCAGCCAGTGCCGCAGCCAACAACCTGGGCAAGCTCTTCCGCCTGTACGGGCTCCTGATCCCATCCAACCGGGTCATTCGATACGCTGCCCACAAATGCGGTAATCTCGATGGTCGTCACAGACCGAATCCTTTATACGGGTCGCGGATGGCTTTGCCCGCCGCGAGTCCGACCAACCGGAGGACGGCTTGCGCCAGGCAGCTTTCCATTCCGACAAATTCGACCGCCTGAAATTTAGTACGGGTCGCGG
>JBNJEM010000761.1:0-3345 GCA_051745935.1 Planctomycetota bacterium | reverse complement strand
GTTTGTAGCGGCGAGCGTGAACCACCACGGGACAAGCCCGTGGCATCCATGCGGGCCTTGCGTGTCCAGGCCGTGTAGCGGCACCCGTGAACGGCTACGGAATTCCCAATCCGTGAAGCGGTTCGCGACATGCACTTCCAGTAGTTCCAGTCCGTCCTTCGCGGCCCCGAACATCGGTCTCGGCATGGGCGCGACATGAAGGCGAAACGTCACGGATCGTGAACCGCGACCGTTCGCGATAGACACAAGAACGCGGAGTCTTTGCAGTGTTGAACAGTGAACTTAAGGACTATGTGAGCCGTTATGTGCTGGCGGGTGTACGAACACCGGCTCAGTATTTGGGCGGTGAACTGAACATGGTGCGCAAGGATCATAACACGGTTCGCGGGCGTCTTTGCTTGGCTTTTCCCGACGTGTATCAGATTGGGATGAGCCATCACGGGCTGCAAGTGCTTTATTCGTTGATGAATTCCCGCGACGATTGGGCGTGCGAGCGAGTCTTCGCGCCGTGGCTCGACATGGAACAGGCTTTGCGCCAGCACGCGTTGCCCCTTTACAGTTTGGAAACCTTCACGCCGGTGGGACAGTTTGACGTGCTCGGGTTTTCCCTGCAATACGAGCTGCTGAATACAAATGTCCTGACCATGCTCGACCTGGCCGGCATCCCACTCCGGGCGGCTGATCGGACCATGGCGCATCCGCTGGTGATCGCTGGCGGGCCCTGCGTGCAGAATCCGGAACCCATGGCGCCCTTCATGGACGTTTTCATTTCGGGAGATGGCGAGCCGACTTTGCAGCGTGTCTGCGATTCGTGGCTCCAATTATCGGAACTCCAAAACGAATCCGCCACCGCGCGTTCGGCCAGGGGGAGGACGAATTGCTCCACGGACCTCTCCCAGCGGGATCTTCTCTCCGGCAGCGGCACAAAGACCGAATCCGGGGTGGAGCAGGGCAGGGGGGGGAAGGAAACGCGCGAGGAACTCTTACTGCAACTGGCCAAGGAACTGCCCTTCTGTTACGTGCCCCGGTTCCATGAGCCGGAGTATCGAGCGGGGCGTCTCGTGGCCCTGAATCGACGGCGACCGGAGCTGCCGGAACGGATCGAACGGGCCGTGTTAACCGACCTGGAGAACGCTCCGATCCCCACTCGACAAATCGTCCCGTACGTTGAGTGCGTGCATGATCGAATCGCCATCGAAATCATGCGCGGTTGCCCCTCGGCCTGCCGCTTTTGCCAAAGCACGGCCATCAAACGTCCCGTCCGTTTTCGCTCCATTGACACCATCGTCCAGGGCGCCTGGGAGGGTTACCGGCACACTGGCATGAATGAAATCTCAATCCTGTCCCTCTCCTCGAGCGACTATCCGCGTTTCGAGGATCTGGTGCGAAAGCTGAAAGAGGTTTTTGATCCGCTGGGCGTGAATATCTCGGTTCCCAGCCTGCGGGTGAACGACCAGTTCAAGACGATTGCCGATTTGATCGGAAACAAACGGCGTTCCAGTTTGACCTTGGCCCCCGAAGTGGCCCGGGACGACATGCGCCAGCAAATTCGAAAACGGATAAAGAACGAGGACCTGTATGAAGGATGCCGGGCGGCATTTCAACGGAATTTCGAGAGTGTCAAGTTATACTTCATGTGCGGGCTGCCGGGCGAGCGGCCCGTTGATTTGGAGGGCATTATCGACATGGCTGAAACCATTGCCCGGATCGGAAAACAGGAGAGGGGACGATACCCTCGCGTGACCGCGAATATTTCCAATTTTGTTCCCAAGCCCCATACGCCGTACCAGTGGAACGGCATGCGGACGCGCGAGTATTTTCAATGGGCCCACGAGTATCTGTGGCAAAAGAAATCGTTGCGATGCGTCAAACTCAAACGTCACGACATCGATACCAGTATGCTGGAAGGGGTCATCAGTCGCGGAGATCGCCGTGTGGGAGAAGCAATCGAGCTGGCTTGGCGGCGGGGCGCTCGCATGGACAGCTGGAGCGAGCAACTGAACCCGGACCGCTGGTGGACCGCTCTGGCCGATGCCGGCTTGGATGTGCATGAACTACTGCATCGACCCTTCGCACTCCATGAACATCTGCCGTGGGATCACATCAATGTGAAGTTCAGCCGCGATCATCTGGAAAAAGAACAGGCTCGCAGCGCCGCGCAACTGGAGCACATGCGGAGGCAAACATGAGGGCCGGAAAACGGGCGCGCCGGCAATTCGATCAGACTAGGGGGCTGCTGCAGAATAAGTTGCCGAAATCGGTACGTTGTTTTGCAGCGGTTCCTAGGGGGGTAAGCGATGAATGAACAGGATGCGGGCATTGGATTAGCCGAATTCCAACGACTGATCCGCGATATGTATCTGCGGAAAGACGAGGCCAGGGGAGTGGACGGTACGTTCATGTGGCTGATGGAAGAGGTGGGTGAGCTGGCGGCCGCGCTCCGTGAGGGGGATCGTGAAAAGCAGGTGGAGGAGTTCGCGGATGTGTTGGCCTGGCTCACCACCATCGCCAACGTCGTGGACGTCGACTTGTCCGACGCGCTGCGGCGAAAATACGGCGGCGGCTGTCCCGGATGTGGCCGGTTCATCTGCGTCTGCTCGGATTCCGGAAAACCATAAAGCAACCTAACGAGGTAGGACCTCGAACCACTGCGAGCTACCGCTCGAACCGTGTTAGCCCGCTCCCGTTGGTCGCTAGAACTTGACTCAAAATGAACGACGTTCTTCGCATAAGCAGACGCAGCCGTTCACGGCCGGAGGCCTTGAACGGCTACGTATGGTCTCTCTGATGAGTCCGGAGCGCGGAGGGAATATCGAATATCGAGCAAGGAATTTCGAATGATGAAGTTGGGCAGAATACGGATCAATGCCGGTGAACCATGAACTTTCTGAAGGCTGTCTACTTGCAGTTACCGGCGTTGATTAGCGGTTGTTTTACTCCCGACCCGTGAACGGTTACAAGCAGACTAACAAAACCACGGAGACGTGCCGTAATCCAAGCGGGCGTGGAAGCGAGAGCTCGGCTTTCTTGCGCGCTGTGAAAACTCGGCTGGCCCCGGGCTCTGCCCGTGTTGTTTTGCCTGGCTTTGTACGATTCGAATGGGAAAGGCCGGAGTGTGTAATCCCAAGTTTAAGCGTTGACAGAGCACTAGAATGGTTGCGCGCCCCGTGCGCTAGTTCGCGGCGTCCAACCCGGCAGACCCCCACGAGTTCACCTCGTGGGTGAATCAGGCTCGCGAGCTAGAGCCCGGCGTCCCACCCGCCAGACCCCCCCGAGTTCATCTCGTGGGTGAATCAGGCTCGTGAGCTACGGGCCGGCGTCCCACCCGCCAGACCCCCCCGAGTT
>JBNJEM010000760.1:0-3345 GCA_051745935.1 Planctomycetota bacterium | reverse complement strand
TTTCGTGAACTTTGCAGACAGTGAATCAAAGTCGGTTTCGCACGCCAAGAGACGGGCCTGGAGACCCGTCCTACTTCAATCGTTATGCAACTGCAGGGTGTACTGACTTGGAGTTTTTCCTCGCCCCAGCCTGGGGCATTTCCGGCCTTTTTCAGTACTCTCACGGGGTTGGTGGGGACGTGCCACAGTGGTGATTCAGAGCCACGGGCTTCGCCATGGCTCTTTCGCCGCGTGGGGTAACGAGCACGGGCGGCTCCAGTGCCGCCCGAATTCCCGGCTGTGACAAAGCATTGGGGGAACGCTTTTAATCCAGCGGAAGTTGATGCCCCATTTTATCCCGCTTGGTTGCCAGGTAATGCGCGTTGTATTTGTTCGGCGTGGAGAAGATGGGGATCTGGTCGACCACGGACAATTCATAGCTTCGCAAATTGAACGCATCCCGTTTCTTCGGATTATTGGTGAGCAATCTGACTTGAGAGAGTCCCAAATCCTTCAGGATCTGCATCCCGATGCCGTAATCGCGCATGTCGGCATTGAACCCCAGGGCATGGTTCGCTTCCACCGTGTCAAACCCGTGGTCTTGCAGCGAGTAGGCTTTGATCTTTTCGACCAAGCCGATCCCACGGCCTTCCTGGGGCAAGTAGACGAGCACTCCGAGGCCTTCCTGGCCAATCATTTCGAGTGCCATTTTCAGCTGATCGCCACAGTCGCATCGAAGCGAGTTGATGAGATCCCCCGTGAAACAACTCGAATGCATGCGGACCAAAGGGGCCCGCTCGGTATCCGAAACATCGCCTGACACGAGCGCGATGGGCGTTTGCGCCTCGTATTTGACCCCATAAACCAGGACCCGGAACTTGCCATACCGGGTCGGGAGCTCCGCCTCCGTAAGCCGTGAAACCAGCTTTTCGCTAACGCGCCGATGAGCAATGAGGTGTTCGATGGAAATGATTTCCAAATCATTCTTGTTCGCGATTTCCATCAATTCGGCCCGACTCGCACGATCCCCACTATCGGAAAGGATCTCGCAAAGTACTCCGGCGGGAGTAAGCCCAGCCATGCGAGTCAAGTCAGCGGCCGCTTCGGTATGCCCGGCCCGCCGGAGCACCCCGCCCTCTTTCGCCAATAACAGATGAACGTGTCCCGGGCGCACGAAGTCACCGGGACCGGAGTTCGGATCCGCCACCGCGCGAACCGTCAGCGCCCGTTCCTCGGCCGTGATGCCGGTCCGAACCGTGGCGTGGTCCAAGGGTGTCATGAATGCCGTGTGGAGAGGGGAATTATTCGCGTCGACCAGCGGAAAGACCTCCAAACGCCGACAGATATCGGGCAACACGGACAGGCAAAACTCACCACGCCCGCTCAGCATGAAGTTGACCGTCTCCGGGGTTGCCTTCTCCGCGGCACAAATAAAGTCCCCCTCATTCTCACGATGCTCATCGTCGACCACAATGACCACTTCGCCGCGTGCAATCGCATCCACCGCGGCTTGAACAGACGAAAACTCGCGTGGCACAATCATCCCTTCCTGCTTGTCAACAAGCTTAGAGGCCATAACAAAACCAGTCAGATTTCCTTTCACCAAAAGTTTTGGGAGCGGGAACCACGTTTTGGTTACGGGCTATTATACCGGTCGCGGATGACTTTGCCCGCCGCGAAAAAACTCGGCGATCAGCCGAGGCCCTGTTTATACCGCTTTCGATACCTTCTGATTGGAAACACGCCCCACACACGCCACCCCGCCCCCCGCGCTCGAACTGGCCGCTTTTGCAAGAGGTCTATTCCATTTGTTCCGACGCCTCTTGTTCCGAAGACACCGCCCAACGATACCACCGCTCCTCTTGACCCGGCCGACCACCCTTGCCCCCCCCGAGAATCCACCACCGATGCTTGTTTCCGGCTGAAACGCGACCGACGACGAACGACCCACAAGGCCGCCCCCGCAACGATATCCTCGCGGTCCCAGCGGAATCCGTACCCCCTCAAAAGAAAGGGAACGAAACTCATGGGGGGACAAACCCTGAAAAAGCCTACCGCGCTGAACCGCCAATTGCCCTGCTACAGCCAGGGACCCAAACGTTGCCGCCAGCGTCCCCTTCACCTTCATTATAGCGCGAACGGTTCCAACAGGACTAGGCTGGGGGGATAAACCCCGCAAAACGACTCCCGTGCCTTCTCATCCAGGCCCTGTTGGACGCGAGGACCAAGTTTTGTTACGGGCTGAAAAAAGCCTGACGCACGCCAAACAGACATGACGTTGATAGCGGTTTAGCTGGCTGGTCCCGCCCCGGTCGAACGAGTCGCGAGCGACCGCTAGAATGTTATCGTCGTTGAAAATGGGAGGGGCCACCGGTGCTGAATCGAGAAGAATACGTTGAACAAGCCCACTTTTTCCGGGAATTGCGGGACCGGCTGCCGAGAAACCAACCGTTGCAGGAGGTTATGGTCCAACTGCGCGAGGAGGTTCTGGCCACGGCCAAGCTGCCCATGGCCATTGACTTTTTGTTGGCTGAACTTCGGCATTGCGGGGAAATGACCTCCGCCATGCGTAAATTATCTCACTACTTCACGGCATTTCAGACGTATGTGCTGTCGGAAGCGGAAGACGAACGGGGCCGATTCGACCTCCGGGTTGCTCTAGAGATTCTCAGGTTTGACGCGGAATATCGGAGCAAGGAGCCCTCACGGGCCGGGGTTTTCATGTACCAGTTTGAAACGCTCTGTCGCAATCGGCTGCGTTATGACCCGGGACTCGACGCCATGTCGCGAGATCCCATCTATGACCAAAAATGGCGAGAGTGGCTGCAGACGGTGCGACGCCAAATTGGGATCGTGGAATTCGCGGACATGGTATACGTCCGCAGTCAACACTATCTGGACGAGCGGTTGCGGCGGGGGCAAAAAGTAGACCCGGCCCGGCCCGTTCTCTTTGGAGAAAAGGAAGGCAGAATTGCGTTGGCCAACCGCCGCAAGGATCCGCTCTACTTGTTCGCGGCGTTGCAACGGCATCTGGGCTATCCCAAGGTGCCCCGGCTGGAGCCGTATGATGAGACGCCCCAGGTGGTTTATCAACTGATGCGCCGCACGGAGCGGATGGAGATGCGGATCAAACTGTTGGAAGACGAGCAGAAAGGGGGCATCGACATCACGAAATTCTACGGGCCTTCCGGTCCAAAGATCCAGGGCGCGCCGCCCCCCGCGGACGGGCTTTCCTGATGATCCCGCCCATCCCGGCTGTTGCTCTTTAGGCTCTGTTAAGAAATAACTGTCTGATTTAAGGGATTCGAGTGACGTTCCCAGTTCGGGCCAGGGGAGACTCAGGTTCCTCGCTCCATTACGGCGGTT
>JBNJEM010000759.1:0-3347 GCA_051745935.1 Planctomycetota bacterium | reverse complement strand
CGTTTCTCAGCGATGCGGCGCTGTGTCCCATACCGGTTGCCAGGCCCCGCTAACCCACAGCTGCCACCGTGTTGTGTAGTGTACCCTTCCAGGCCATTGCTATCGGGCCGCTTCCGGATCTTTGCCGACGGGGTGGTTTTGGCCACGGATCCTCGTCCCACCGCGTGGACTGCCCCCATGCGAGAGTCCGAAACCGTTTCCCTTAACGTGCTTCCTTGTCGGTAAACGGCAAATAACAGCGCTGAGGGCAGACGGCAGACGGCGTTCTCACGTTGACAGTTCTCATCCGAGTCGCGATCGCGCTCGGCCAGGAACGCTCTCGTCGAACGATCACCACACGGTGGTCGGTACAACGCCCGGATGTCAAATACAAAGGCAAGAAGCACGTTGCGGGGCAATCGCAGCGACCACGCCATGGGCGTCAAGTGCAAATACACCCGCACCCACACCGGCACATTCTAGTCCGGCAACCAAACGTATGCGGCCGATTCCGCCACCTCAGCTGGGCCCGCCAAGCAGCACGCCCTTGCAGCGTTTACAGAAGCAGGACGCCATGCCGACGCCGACCGGCCATGGAGCGGAATCCGTTGCACGGTCCATGGATACAATCGTTGTGCATCCACGTCCGCTCGGCTTCCTCCGGTGGCCCATGTCGGCCGCGAATGGGTTCGCATAGCCTGCATGCATGGTGTCCTCCTTTTTGAGAAGTATGAGCTGATCGATGAGTTTGATTCACCTCGCGCAACACATTGGATGTGGCACGTATACGTATAGATGCCATGACCCCGCCAAAAATTCCCCTCGGCTGCGAAAAAATTGAAAAAAATCCGCCCGCCTGCTAGATCGCAGTAGCGCCATTGACTTCCCACAGCGCCCAGAATGCCCATCCGTGCAACCCCAAGGCCCAAGTCCGCCTGGCCCACCGTCGGCAACTGGTGTACGTCAGGCTTTCCAGCCTGACGACCGGAAATCTGGCGAGACACACCGGAGTTCTCTGTCAACCGTTGTCAGCCTGGAAAGGCTGACGTACAAGCGCGTCGGGAGCGGCGGGGAGCATGACAGCCGACGGCGGCCTGCGTGCTGGAAGCACGCACGTCGCCACTGCCTAGCTCGGGAAGCAACTCGGCTCGTGCCAGCAAGCAGTTAGAACAGGCGGAAGCCGTTGGCACCCTCCGCCGGTCCAGCGCGCATCCCGTCGTTCCGAACCGTGGAACAGTGGTTCGCACTGTGCGACAAGACGCCGATCGTCACTGCGGGATTGCGGTTAAACGGACCGGAATCCGCGAACATGTTCCTTGTGTACAAACAAACGCAAGAATAAGATATCATGTAAGACCTCTCGCGACACTGCGTGCGGCCCTCGTTTTGGGCACGTACACCGCCTTTTGGGCGAAGCACAGGAGAGTTTCTGGTCGCGCAGATGGCAGGGAGCATCTCTATTTCGATAACGACGATGCCTATACACAGTTGACATATGAGGGAAAGCGCAATGCCCCGGACGCTGCCAGTAGATGTGGCCGCAGGCAATCTACAACAATTGCTGGACGGAATGGTTCCCGGCGAGGAGCTGGTGTTGACTTCCAACGGTGAAAAAGTGGCCGTGGTGAGCCGGCCACCGCGGCGCACTTGGCCGTGTCAGCCAGGCACGGCTAAGGACCGCTCGTTTTGGATGGCACCGGACTTCGACGCTCCCCTGGGTGACTTTAGCGAGTACATGGAATGAACCTCCTTTTGGACACCCACACCTTCCTGTGGTTCTGGTGGGATGCCCCGCAACTGAGCGAATGTGCGAAGGACAAAATTTGCGATGCGAGCAATCGGAAACTAATCAGCACGGCTAGTTGTTGGGAAGTTGCCATCAAGGTAAGTCTTCGAAAGCTCGACATTGGCGGGCCATATCGTGGATTCATTCGGCAACATATGATTCGTAACAATTGTGAACTGCTACAGATCAACGACGAACACTTGTCCGCTTTAGTCGATTTGGCATTCCATCACAGGGACCCATTCGACCGGATGCTCATCGCTCAGGCTCTCTGGGAAGGTATCCCTATCGTCAGCGGAGACAGCCAATTTGATGCTTATCCTGTCGACCGGATCTGGTAACCATGAGATGAGAGACATAGGGGACTGACTCGCGTTTTTCTTCCATTAACCGCTACACGTGTAGCGCGTCCTCGGCGTCGCAAGAAGACGCCCGAAGAATTTTGGGCGCAAACAAGAGTTTTTGTGGACGAGAAACACGTGGCCCGCCGTCGGCGGGCACCACCACCGTCGACCCGGCACAGCTCGATCGGTTTGCGCCGTTGCGGATGGATTATCCGCCGGCGTCTCAAGAGGTACGGATCTTATCGGATCGGCACCCGGACGTGCCGAATGAGCGGATCAAACAGATCGTGCAAGCGGCCAATGCGGTCCGCCAGGACGAGAACTTGGGTGTGGATCTGAGCGTGCGGGCCACCGACGAAGTATGCCTGCTGTTGGGACACCCGAATTTCGCCGACGACCTCGCCGTGGACGCCCTTGTGGAACAGGGATTGGATGAGGTTTATCGTCAGCTTGAAGAGGCCGCGCGTTCAGGCGATGCTCACGTGCGGATCGAGACCGCCGAACTGAGCGCTCGTCTCGCTCGTCTGCTCGCCGCGCGACCGGAGAAAGCGGTTCGGAGCAAGCTGCGACAATGCCAAGAGCTTTTGTTGTCGACGCTGAACCGCTCCACCGATCAGGCACGGGCGATTGCTCTGCGAGGCTTGGCCGATTCCGGCTTCCACAGGGTTCTGCCGCGAGCGTGTCAGCTACTACGGGATCCGGCCGTGGAGGTGAAACTCGCGGCCGCTTGCGACTCAATCCCGGCCGACGCCGAAGCCCACAGGCGGGGCGGGGATCAATATTGGCAAGGAGCCGGGCTTCCCGCCCTTGACCCATCACGTGTCTCTGACGCCTGATCCTGGAAAGCATATGGCGCTCGTCCAATCCATTCGCCGCCATGTTCGTCGGCTGCGATCATATTTTGAGCGGCTGGGAACACGGACGGTGGAGGAACATGCGGCGCGTCGCGGTCATCGGCTCGACTTGGCTCGGGTGCGAGCGTTGGTCGCCCATGGCACGCCGAACCTATTGGTCCATGGCCGTCGGCAGATCGCTGTTTCGGCCTATGTAGGTGTTTTGATTGACCGATCCGGTTCGATGGAGGGCGAGAAGATGGACCGGGCGAAGCAATTTGGCGTTTTGGTGACGGAGAGTCTTAAAGGGCTGCGCGGGATCACGGGGCATGTGAACGCGTTCGACGACGACACGTTTTTTTGGCTGGGCGGTTTTCGCTGCAACGCCGTCAGCTCGCTCGACGC
>JBNJEM010000758.1:0-3356 GCA_051745935.1 Planctomycetota bacterium | reverse complement strand
GCGGTTTATTGGTTCGACGATCGCCCGCGGGGGCGCTGTCGTGTTCCGCAAAGCTGGACGCTCTGGTATCACACGGGCCATGGGTGGGCTCCGATCACGCCGGAACCGGAGTACGGGACGGCTCGCGATCAGTACAACAGGGCCACTTTCGATCCCGTAACGAGCACCGCGTTGCGGCTCGAGATTCAACAGCAACCGGGCATGTCGAGCGGCATTCTGGAGTGGAAAGTGAATGGAAAGACGCCCGCGTTGAACACGGGCCGTCGTGTCGGTGGGGCTGGAGAGTCCTATGCGGGGTTGAGCTACGCCGAAACCTGGCTGGTGCTGTCCAGGTGGGTGGCCGTGCAGGGCAAGAAGGACTCGAGAGCCCTGCGGGACCTTGGTCGGCTCCGGGAGCTGGTGCGTAGCTTCACGGAGGTCCAAGTCGATAGTGGGCTTGAAGCGTCCCAAGCGACGGCGATGCTTCGCGAAACAGCTCAGCAGTTAGCGGAACTCAAGAAGCGGTATGCCGCGCGCGATATCCTGAGCCGTCTGCAGGAGATATCCCCCGACCAATGCCTGAAGTTGATGATCCAGTTGGACTGGTTGCGGCAAGATTCGATCGCGGGGCAACCGGACAATTTCTTACAGCCCGTGACAAAAGGTGGCTCTCGGTCCCAAAACTCCTCAGATGACCAAAGCTCCCCAGGTGAAACGAGACCTGGCTGGTTTTGTAATGGCTTCTTAGTGCGGGCTTGCCATGTGATTGACGAGTTAAGCCGCCGGGCGTCGCGGTCGGATGATACCTTACAGCCCGTGACAAAACCTGGCTTCCGGTTCCAAAACGCGTTGGCGGGGGGGAAATCCGAACGGTTTTGTCGTGGGGGCTTGCGCTCGGCGGACCTTGGTGACTTGCGTTCCCGTCGCGACAGCCTGCTGAATTCCGGGACGCCCTCGTCGGATTCGCGTTGGATGGAGCTCTATTTGGATGCTTGCGATTATCGCCGCCGGCTGCGGATGGGGCCGCACGTGCACCAGTTCCCCGTGATCGTGTTTACCAAGCACCATGATATCGGTGGCCAACACTATGCCTATACGGAAGACATTTCCGATTCGCCGTACGACGACAACAATCCTTTCCCTCCCAGTGGAAAACTTTGCCTGTTGGAGATGGACGGCGTCTACGGTTCGGCGCGGACCGTTTTGGACGAGCCCGACGGATTGATCCGCGACCCGGCGGTCTCCTACGATGGCGAGCGGATTTTATTTGCCTGGCGCGAATCGATGACCGAGGACGATTACCACCTGTATGAGATGAGGGTGGAAGACGAGGAGATTCGCCAGTTGACGTTCGGCGAGGGGGTGGCGGATTACGAAGCGGCCTATCTGCCTGGCGGGGACATCGTTTTCAACTCGTCGCGCTGCCAGCAAATCGTCGACTGCTGGTGGTCCGACGTCAGTAACTTGTACACCTGCGATGGTGATGGGCGCTATTTGCGGCGACTGGGATTCGACCAGGTGCACACGAACTATCCTCAGGTGATGCCGGACGGTCGGGTGATCTACACGCGGTGGGATTACAACGATCGTGGGCAATTGTTCCCTCAACCCCTTTTCCAGATGAACCCGGACGGAACGGCCCAGCGAGAGTTTTACGGGAACAATTCCTGGTTTCCGACCACCATCCTTCATGCGCGTGGGATTCCGGGCACCACCAAAGTCTTGTGCGTCTTGTCGGGGCATCACACGTATCAAAAGGGCAAGCTCGCGATTATCGACCGGAAGCGAGGGCGGCAGGAGAATGCCGGCGTGCAGTTGGTGGCCCCCATCCGGCGGACGGAGGCGGTTCGCATCGACAAGTATGGCCACGAGGGGGAGCAGTTTCAGTATCCGTATCCGCTGAGTGAAACGGAATTCCTGGTCACGTACAGCAGCGAGGGGAGCGAGAAAGGTCGGGCGCCGGCGAAGAAACCGTTTGGCATTTACTTCATGACGGTGGATGGACGCCGGGAGCTGTTGGCGGCGGATCCGGGTATTTCGTGTAACCAGCCGGTCCCGTTGGTCCCGCGGCCCGAGCCGCGAGTGCGCTCCAGCCCGGTGGACCACCGAAAAAAGAGAGGGACCTATTATCTGCAAGACATCCACGTCGGGCCGGGACTGGAGGGCGTTCCGCGGGGAACCATCAAGAAGTTGCGCGTGGTGGGGTTGGAGTTCCGGGCGGCGGGCGTTGGCAGCAACAGGAACAAGGGGCCGGCGGGTGGGGCCCTGGTGAGTACGCCCATCTCGATTAATGGCAGTTGGGATGTCAAGCGGATACTCGGTACCGCTCGAGTTTACCCAGACGGTTCGGCGTGCTTTCAGGTGCCGGCCCGAACGCCGGTTTATTTCCAGGCGTTGAACGAGAAGAACCAAGCCGTGCAGACGATGCGAAGCTGGTCGACGCTGCAACCTGGCGAAACCTTTTCGTGTGTCGGGTGCCACGAGTCGAAGGATACCCTGCCGGCGCTGGATACAAAGGTCACGCTGGCCATGCAAGCTGGGCCGCAAGATCTAACCCCCTTTTACGGTCCGCCGCGGGGGTTCAGTTTCGCTCGCGAGATCCAGCCCATTTTGGACGAACACTGCGTGAAGTGCCACAACCGCCAGTTGGTGGCGAAGGGGGAAAGTCCCATCAGCTTGGCAGGGACCGGCGAACTGGACCGCAAGAGTCTGAAACGCTGGAGTGATGCGTACAAAGCGTTGGCCAATCGCGAGTACTGTAATTGGGTCAGTCCCCAGTCGGCCCCCCCCATGCTCGCCCCGTATCACGCCGGCGCGGTCGACAGCGGGCTGATCGAGCTGCTGGAAGAGGGGCATGAAGGGGTGAAGCTCAGCCAGGAAGAACTGGACAAAATCGCCTGTTGGATTGACTTGGGAGTCCCGTTTTGCGGTGACTATACCGAAGCCATGGACCCTGCTCGGGTACCGAAGTACGAATACTGGCTCGAGCGTCGGCAACACTGGCAAGCCGAGGAAGCCGTCAATCTTGAATCGCTCATCGAGGCGCGGGCCAAGCCGGAGTATTCCGCCGGGGCCCCGTGACGGTCCGATCCAGCGGGTGTTCCAGCTCTACCCTATTGTTGCATAAAGACGGCGTAGGACGGGTCTCCAGGCCCGTCTTTTACAGCGCATAAATGTCTTTTTGCGGTTGTTTGAAGATCTCACATTTCGTGAGATCCGCGGACACCAGATCAAGTACGATTTCGTACTTGAAAAGACGGGCCTGGAGACCCGTCCTACATATAAAGACGGGCCTGGAGACCCGTCCTACATATAAAGACGGGCCTGGAGACCCGTCCTACATATAAAGACGGGCCTGGAGACCCGTCCTACATATA
>JBNJEM010000757.1:0-3361 GCA_051745935.1 Planctomycetota bacterium | reverse complement strand
CACCTCGTGGGTGAATCAGACTCGTGAGCTAAGCCGGCGTCCAACCCAGCCCAGACCCCCACGAGTTCACCTCGTGGGTGAATCAGACTCGTGAGCTAAGCCGGCGTCCAACCCAGCCCAGACCCCCACGAGTTCACCTCGTGGGTGAATCAGACTCGTGAGCTAACGCGGCGTCCAACCGGTCAGACCCCCACGAGTTCACCTCGTGGGTGAATCAGACTCGTGAGCTAAGGTGGCGTCCCGCTGTAGCCCGTGAGTCTTTGGCTCCCACGAGACGAGCTCGTGGGGGGCCGTGGAGGGGTGGGGTCCGGCTTTGGTTACAACAGAAAGAACAAGGGGGCCCGAAGTGATTATCCCTTGTTTTGCACGATCGCGGACATCGCAAGTGTTCGATGTTTTTCACCGCTCGGGAGGTGTGTTACCCCTCACCGTCAACGCGAACACGTGGATCAAAAATCGCCTGTTGGCACGCCTCGGATCAGTCGAAACCGCTACGTGAGCTTCGAGTTTTTCCGCGACGTTGGGGTTCATCAGCGTCTATCAGCGGTTTTTGGTTACACGCCGAGGCATGGGCTTTTGGGCTTTCAACACTCAATAAAACGTCCGTTTTGTGTATACTGGACACCATCACACGTGACACAAACGCGTTGGGCCATTTCCGGTCTACCTGCCGCTGGGCAGGGGAGCAATGGCCGGAACGGGGTGTGTTACGACCGACCGCGGAATGTGCCACGGTCGCCCAACAGCCGTATAATCTTGAATTCGCGCACCCACGCAATGAAGGAGTCGTCCGATGACCAAAGCGACCGCGCTAATCACGTTGGGACTGATCGCGTCCACCCTGGCCGTTCAAGCGAGCGAGGCCGACGACCTGACGGTGCTTGGGGACCAGATCGACGGGAAGCCCGTCAAGAGCAGCCTGGAACGCTTCCTGTTTCGGCAGGTGGACAAGGCCTGGGCCACGTGGCGGGCGGAGTACGAGAAGCTCGAAACCCCCGAACAAATCGCCGCGTACCAGGAAGCCCGCCAGGAGTTTTTCGTTCGCGCGGTGGGTGGGCTGCCCGAACGCACGCCGCTCAACGGGAAGGTTGTTGGCACATGGCAGGGCGAAGACTTTCGCGTGGAGAAGGTGATTTACGAGAGCCAGCCGAAGCATTTCGTGACGGCCGCGTTGTTTCTGCCGGACCAGCGGAAATTCAAGCCACCTTATCCTGGTGTGCTCGTGCCATGCGGTCATACCTCCAACGGCAAGGCGAGCGAGGGCTACCAGATCGTGTGTGCCTTGCTGGCCCGAAACGGATTAGCCGCGCTCATCTACGACCCGATCGATCAAGGCGAACGCGGGCAAATGCTCACCGATGAAGGCAAGCCTCGCTTCAAGGGCGTGGCGGGCCACGACATGCTCGGCATCGGCAGCATCCTGGTTGGCCGGAATACCGCCCGATACCGCATCTGGGACGGGATGCGGTCGATCGACTATCTGCAGTCGCGGCCGGAGGTGGACGGCGAGCGGATCGGGTGCACGGGAAACAGTGGCGGCGGCACGATGACCTCCTATCTGATGGCGCTCGACGACCGCATCGACGTGGCTGCCCCGAGCTGCTATCTCACGACAATGCACAAGCTGATCCACACGATCGGCCCGCAGGACGCGGAACAATGCATCCATGGCCAACTCGGTTTCGTGATGGAGCACGCGGACTACATCCATATGCGGGCGCCGAAGCCAACGCTGATGTGCGTCGCCACCAAGGACTTCTTCGACATCGAGGGCGCGTGGACCACCTTCCGCCACGCCAAGCGGCTCTACACGCGGATGGGGTTTGGCGAGCGGGTCGATCTGATCGAGAACGATGCCAAGCACGGGTTCACGAAGCCGTTGCGTGAAGGGGCCGTGCGCTGGATGATGCGATGGCTGCTGGATGATTACGAGCCCATCACCGAACCCGAGATCCAGGTGCTCGGCGAGGATGAGATCCAATGCACGCCGGAGGGGCAGGTGATGCTGCTGGAGGGGGCGCGGTCGGCCTACCACATCAACGCCGATTACGAGCGGGATGTGCTGGCTCCCCGACGCCGGGAGCTCTGGGGGACCGGCAATCCCGAAAAACGTCTCGGCCGGGTTCGCGAGCTGGCGGGTATCCGCGAGCTCGACAAGCTGCCGGAAGCGGAGGTCCAATCGTTCGGCAAGGTCGAGCGCGAGGGCTGTACGATTGAAAAGCTGGCGCTGATCCCCGAGCCCGATGTGTTCCTGGCCGGGCTGCTGTTCGTACCGAAGAGCGAGGCGACCCAGGGGGCCGTGCTCTACGTGCACGAAGCCGGCAAGGCCGCCGGAGCCAACCCGGAAGGGCCCATCACCAAGCTCGTGGAGTCGGGGCATACCGTGCTGGCAATCGACCTTCGCGGCATGGGGAAGACGGAGTTGAAATCGTGGCGCCAAATGAACATAGCCTACTTGCTGGGACGGTCCTTCATGGGCATGCGAGCCGAGGACGTGCTCGTCGCGGCGCGCTACCTTTCCCAGCGGACGTTGGGCGAACCTTCCAGTGTGGGGCTCGTGGCGGTCGGCCATGTTGGGGTGCCGGCATTGCACGCGGCGGCGTTGGAGCCGCAATTGTTCAATCGGGTCGAACTCGTTCGGACGCCGAGATCATGGTCCAACGCGGTAACAACCTGGCCCACGAAAAACCAGTGGCCCAATATCGTCCACGCCGCTCTGACCGCTTACGACCTGCCCGATCTGGTCCGGCTACTCGGCAAGCAAGTGACGATCGACTCGCCCGTCGACGCCCGGGGCGAGCTGGTTGAAGAGCGGAACGAAAGCGACTAGCGGCCACGGGGAAACGGGAAAACAGGGCGGGCCACCCATTAGCGAAAACCGTGAAACCCCCGGCACGTGACGAGGCGGCGAACGCGAGACGTCCCTGTCGCGGCAGATTCCACGTCACCCCCGGGGGCCGGCTGTTCGTGTTCCGTTACGTGCACGGCCCCGATGCAAATGGACGACGCGTATCGGAGAATCGCTTGTTGGAAAGCCTGCGAGATGGTCTGTGCGGCAAATCGACCGTGGTTCCGTTCAAGAGGCCATTTACGAATTTCGTAACCGTTCACGGGCAAAAAACTGGTATGGGTGGATTTTATATTCCAGGCGGTTGGATTTTTCCGGGTGGAAAGCTGCCCGACGCAAGCCGTCCTCCCGTTGGTCGGACTCGCGGCGGAGAAAGTCATCCGCGACCGGTATAGCGTGTCGAGTAGATTTGTGGTATTCAGTGCCGAGGAAGTCCTTTCCGATGTCGCGCGGGAAATGGAAGTGGCAAATGAAGTCCGGCACCTCGGGAAAGACGGTAGCGACCGCCTTGAG
>JBNJEM010000756.1:0-3386 GCA_051745935.1 Planctomycetota bacterium | reverse complement strand
GAGTATATTTCAGGCGGTTGGACTTTTCCGGGTTGGAGAGCTGCCCGGCGCAAGCCGTCCTCCCGTTGGTCGGACTCGCGGCGGACAAAGTCATCCGCGAGCGGTATATTCTACGGCAGTCCCTAAAGTTCCAGTCGAGGAGATTGATCATGCAATATCGCCGGTTTCACACTTGTTTTAGGGCGTCCACGTTTTGCGGCGTATTCTTCTTGGCGGTCGCGTCCGTCAGTGCTGAAGAGTTTCGCCGGCTCTCGCTGGAAGACTATCGCGACAAGATGGCTGGGGGATGGATTGGCCAAATGGCGGGCGTCGGCTGGGGCGGTCCGACCGAGTTCAAATGGAAGGGCGAAATCATTCCGGAAGAGAAAATGCCGAAATGGGAACCGGCGTTGATCAATCAGTTCCACCAGGACGACATTTATGTCGAGATGACATTCCTGCGCACCCTGGAGGTGCACGGATGGGATGTCTCGATCCGGCAAGCTGGAATCGATTTCGCGAACAGTGGCTATCCGCTGTGGCATGCGAATAGAGCGGGGCGAGATAACCTGCGTGCCGGTATCGCGCCTCCCGACTCGGGTCACCCGGAATTCAATCGACACGCGGATGACATCGACTATCAGATCGAGGCGGACTATGCCGGTCTCATCGCCCCCGGCATGCCAAACGTGGCCATTCAGCTCGGCGAGAAATTCGGCCGCCTCATGAACCATGGTGATGGGTTGTACGGCGGACAGTTCGTAAGCGGCATGTACACTGAAGCGTTTTTTGAAAATGATCCGATGACGATCGTGGAAGCAGGATTGGACTGCATTCCGGCCGGCAGCCAGTACGCCGAGTGCATTCGAGATACCATCCGGTGGTACAAGCAGCATCCGGATGATTGGAAACAAACTTGGGAAAAGATAGAAGCCAAATACCAGGACAACCCCGACTACCGCAGGTTCTCGTGCAGTAGAGGTGAATTCAATATCGACGCCAAGATCAACGGCGCGTACATTGTCATGGGATTGCTCTACGGCAACAAGGACATGGATCAAACGATCATCATCTCGACCCGGTGCGGCCAGGACTCCGACTGTAACCCCTCGAACGCCGGCGGGGTTCTGGGCACCGTGATGGGACGTCGAAATCTTCCCGAGAAATTCACTTCCGCCATCGATCCCAATGGAAAGTTCAGTCATACGCCCTATACGTTTCCCGCCTTGGTGACCGTCTCCGAAAAGCTGGCGCGGCAAGCGGTCCGCCGGGCTGGAGGACGCGTGGAAAAAGATTCCAGCGGTAAGGAAGTATTGGCGATTCCGGTGGAAAAGCCGAATCCAAGCCCGTTGGAACAATGCTGGGAACCGGGACCTCCGGCGGGCACCGGGTACACGCAACAGGAAATGGAAAAAATCACCGGCGGCTCCGTGGAACAAGATATCCAAGCGGCCGTGGATGACGTGTTGCCCGGCTGGAACATTTCCAAATGCGGCCCCGACATGGATCCGGGAAAGCGGGACCAGTATAAGGGACGCGACAACGTGCTCGTGACTCATCCGCTGAACCGCCATGTCGCCTGCGTGCTCGGCAAAACGGTCGACGTGCCGGCAGAGCAGTCCACCCTGCGATTGATCGTGACCCACGATACACGCGGTGACTGGCTATTGGTCGCGAAAGCCGACGGCAAAAGAATCCTGACGCGGAAGATCGGTCCGGAAACGGTGGCGGACGACTGGGCAACCGTGGATCTGGACCTCTCCGAGTGGGCGGGCGAGTCGGTGAAAGTCGAACTATTGAATCAAGCCGACGATTGGTCGTTTGAGGCAGGCTATTGGGCCGAAATCAGCTGGAAATAGCCGCCGCTCACCGATAGCCTTGCCGGGTCAATTCCAGGACCTGATCGGCGTTTTCTCGAGTGATAATCGTGGCCCCCGAGTCAATATCCGAGGGCATGATCCCGTAGCGAATATAGTGCGTGAGTTGGATCACGGGATAGAAACCTTGAACATAGGGCTGCTGATCCACCGTGGCCCGGATGGCGCCTTTGTTGATGAGTCGCAGCGTGGTTGGGGAAAGGTCGAATCCGGCGGCCCAATGGCCTTTCTCCGCGAAATGCGCGTCAATCGCGCGGCCCGCCGCTTCGGTATCCGCCTGCCCGGTGCAAAGAACAATCTGGATGTCCGGATGGTTCTCCAGCTGACGCTTGATGATGTCCACGCCTTCGCGGATATCGTTGCCGGAGATACAAACAGTCACCTTGATGTTTTTGGCTTTCAGCTCGTCTTGCAAGCCGCGCAAACGATCTTCCAGCGAAGATACGCCTTCGTCATGCATGGTCATCAAAACATGAGCACGGGCAGGGATCTTCGGGGCAACGAACTTGGCGAGCGTTCGACCGGCCGCGTAAAGCCGCTGGCTCACGCCACTCAACCGAGCATTGGGGGTGTCATGATCATCCGTGTTGAATCCCACCACTGGCACCCCTCGCGTCATGGCCTCTTGAACCACCGCGTCAAATGCCTCGGGATCGACCAGATTCAAGGCGATGCCGTCGTACTCCTCTTCGATCGCCTGGCTCACCAGCGCCGCCTGCGCCGCCATATCAACCCCCTCGATGCCCATCCAGGCGCACTCGACGCCCATTTTTTCGGCCGCGTCCCGCATCCCCTTCTTCACGGGGTCGAAAAAAACGGCATCCTTGCAGCAGGTAATAAACGCCAATCGCAACGGCGCATCATCCGGCCCCTCGGAATTCGCGGGGACCGAAACTCCCACCGCGAGCGAAAAGAACAAAACAGGCCAAAGCGAAAGAAGTCTCAAGTTCATTTTCATGGTCAATGCTCGTCAACCTACGCAGTATCTGAAAAACAAATGTCCGTTTCCCTGAAGTGCGAGCGACTTCCCAGTCCGTCGAAACAAGAAACCGACCCGACCCCACCGCAGCCAAACCCCATCCTATCCGTCGCCAAAACGGCTCGCAAGTCGCGGATGCGGATGTCCCGTAATCCAAGAAGGGGTGGAAGCGAGAGCTCGGTTTCGTCACGGGCTGTCAAAACAGGATTTTTCTGTCGCAGCATTTTGCCGTCGAAGCGACCGTCAAAAACGTCCAGGATTTCCAGTAACCAATTGCCGCCAGTCCATCCCGCCAGCTGCACTGGGCCAATATCACCCGCCATCACCTTACACCGCCCAGGGTAAGAAACGACAGGAAGATTTGGGGACAGGAAGATTTGAAGACAGGAAGATTTGAAGACAGAAAGATTTGAGGACAGAAAGATTTTTGGTAGCCGTTCACGGGTGCCACGACACGGCCTGGACACAGGAGCCCGCATGGATGCCAAGGAGCCCGCATGGATGCCACGGGCTTGTCCCGTGGTGGTTCACGCTCGCCGCTACAAACCGGT
>JBNJEM010000755.1:0-3388 GCA_051745935.1 Planctomycetota bacterium | reverse complement strand
TTGGCCCGCATCGATCCGTCCGACATGCAACGGCTTGGCCTCGACGTGGGGGATACCGTATACGTGGTGGATCGAAAGACGACCGTCTGCAAGCTTCTACCCACCTTCCAGGAGCATCGCGGCAAGGGCCGTCTGCAAATTGACGGAATTGTCCGGGAGAATGCCGGGGTGGGGCTCGGGGAGTCGGCGACCCTTCGGCCGGCCACCGTTCGGCCGGGCACGGAGGTGACCCTTGACCCGCAAGGCGACACGCCCTCCCATCGCGACCTGGAATACATTGCCAGCCGGCTGGACGGACTTCCGGTGGTTTCCGGCAACCGGGTACGGGCAACGTTATTCGGCAACCGCTATGCCGATTTTTTGGTGAAGGCCACCAATCCGGAAGCACCGGTGTGGATCGGTTCCGAAACCGTCCTCAAGATCGGCGGACCGCGAAAGTCGGCTGGCCAAGCGACGGACACGGCACCGGCGCTCTCGTACGAAGACGTGGGAGGGCTGAAACGGCAATTGGAGCGGATTCGGGAAATTGTCGAGTTGCCGCTGAAATACCCGGAACTGTTCAATCGGCTGGGGATCGAAGCTCCCAAGGGGGTGTTGTTGCTAGGTCCTCCTGGCTCCGGCAAGACCCTGATTGCCCGCGCCGTGGCTCACGAGACCGAGGCGAATTTCTTTGCCGTGAATGGCCCTGAAATCATTCATAAGTTCTACGGCGAGAGTGAAGCACACCTGCGAAAAATCTTCGACGAAGCCACTCGCCGAGCCCCGAGCATCGTCTTCCTCGACGAGCTCGACGCGATCGCGCCGCGGCGTGATCGCGCGGTCGGCGACGTCGAAAAACGCGTGGTGGCACAGCTTCTCGCGTTGATGGATGGGCTCTCCCGGCGGCAGCAGGTCATCGTACTGGCAGCCACCAACCTGCCCAACGTATTGGATCCTGCCCTGCGCCGACCCGGACGATTCGACCGCGAAGTGTCCATTCCGATTCCCGATCAGCACGGCCGCCAAGAGATACTTGAAATTCACAGCCGTGGAATGCCCTTGACCGAGACCGTCGATCTCGCTCGTTTGGCGGCAATGACACACGGTTTCGTTGGCGCCGACTTGGCGGCCCTTTGCCGCGAGGCGGGCATGATCGCCTTGCGACGGATCATGCCGCGGGTCGACTTCTCGCAACGTCGTGTTCCCTACGAACTGCTGGAACAGTTAGGGATCACGATGGACCACTTTCAAGACGCCCTCCGGGACGTCGAACCCTCGGCCATCCGCGAGGTTTTCGTCGAGGTCCCCGACGTCACCTGGAACGATGTCGGCGGACTCCAAGATGTCAAACGCCGATTGCGGGAAGCGATCGAATGGCCCATCAAATACACCGACCTTTTCGATTCTTTCCGGCTGAAGCCGCCGAAAGGCGTCTTGTTGGCGGGCCCCCCAGGCTGTGGAAAAACTCTGATTGCCAAGGCATTGGCCTCGGAAACGGAGGTGAACTTCATCGCCATCAAGGGACCCGAGTTGATGTCCATGTACGTGGGGGAGTCGGAACGGGGACTTCGTGAAGTGTTTCACAAGGCACGCCAAGCGGCTCCTTGCATCGTCTTCTTCGACGAAATTGACGCGCTGGCGTCGAGGCGAGCCAGTGGGGGGACCGAGGATTCCGGGGTGGGGGCGCGGGTTTTGAGTCAACTGCTGACCGAACTGGACGGTATCGAGGAACTAAAGGGAGTTCTCGTCTTGGCCGCCACCAACCGTCGCGATCTACTCGATCCGGCGCTATTGCGCCCGGGCCGGTTCGACCTCCAGGTGGACATTCCACTGCCCGACCGCGTCGCGCGAAAGGCGATTTTCCAGGTCCATCTTCGCGATCGGCCGGTCGCCCAAGACGTAAACGCCGAATGGTTGGCCGAGCAGGCGGACGGATTGAGCGGCGCGGAGATCGAAGCCGTCTGCCACCGCGGCATGATACAAGTCATCGCGGAACGTATCGAGGCGTCACCCCACAAACCACATCTCGTGGCCTCGAAGATCACGCGCAATCACTTGCAACAGGCGATGGCCGAGATCGTGTCTCAAGCATCAAGCAGCGAGCATGCCTGATCAACATTTTTACCAGTACGCGTACGTTTGGCCCAACTGGTCCCCCGGTGACATCGGTCCGGGAGTGGATCCGCGTTTTACGGTTGAACGTGTCGGCGACCAACCAATAGCCGCCGTGGCCAGCCGTGTCGCGCTGGACCAATTCGACGTGCGAAGGCTTCAAGGAAACACGGCGGAAGACATCAGTTGGTTACAGCGTGTCGCCATCCGGCACGACGAAATCATCTGCCAGGTTGCAAGGAGTTCGCCCGTGCTTCCGCTCCGACTCGGGACGGTTTTTCAATCGCGCGCGTCGTTGTTGGCGGCGGCAAGCCGTGTACGGAAAACCGTGTCCGATTATTTGCATACAGTGGGTAACCGCCAGGAATGGACGGCCAAACTCTACCTGGAAAAGAATGCGGTGCCCGAGTTTTCCGGAAATGACGGTCTCCCCCGTTCCGGTCAAAACCCGACCGAAAGCGCGGGGGCGGACTACATGAGACGCAAGAAAGCACAACTTCAAAAAAATCAGGAACGGCGGGCTAACCTGAACAGGGAGATCGAGGCCGTGGAGAACCAATTGAAATCCAATGCTGACGTCGCCCGCCGAAGTCGCCTCCTGTCCGAGGATCTGACCGGCCGGCCAGAAAGAATGGTCTTCAACGGGGCATTCCTGTTGGCCGCGCCACGAGTGAGAACCTGGTTGGCACGGGCCGCGCGAATTCGTGAGTTCGTCCGCCGTAAGGGGCTTCTATTGGAAATAGCCGGACCCTGGCCACCATACCATTTCTGCCCGACACCGGAACTGTGATCCGATCAATCGAGGAGCGCGTTCGTGGCATTGTGTTTTTTGGGAATTAGCCGCAACGGGGATTTATCGCGCATGGCCCAACGGCCTGCCTTTGGGCGGGCCGCCGCGCGGTGGGTTGTGGAGGATGAACTGGCAGGGGCGGTGATCGATCCCCGTGACCTTCGCCCAACCCTCTTGCAGCATGCCGAAGCCTTGGATACGATCCATCGCCAGATTTGCGTCCTGCCCATGCGGTTCGGAACCGTGTTGCGCGATGAAATGGAAGTGCGATTGCTGCTCCGCGCCCAACAACAAGACCTGCTCGAGGGATTGCGCCGGATTGACGGCATGTGCGAGATGGGCATGCGAATAACGTTGCCAGAATCTCCACCCGCGCGAGCCGCTTCTTCTTGCGGTGCTACAACGGCCAGTTCCTACCTGCGTGAACGAAAAGCCCACTATCAACGTCGTGATCTGCTGGGCCAACAATCGCGGTTGACGGTGGACTATCTACTGGAACAGCTGCAG
>JBNJEM010000754.1:0-3403 GCA_051745935.1 Planctomycetota bacterium | reverse complement strand
TTTAGGTCTCTTAGAGGTCCTTTCGTCTCAATACCGGCGAAACGAACGGCGCAACAATATGGATGGCAACGACTTGGAGTTTTTCCTCACCCCAGCCCCAGCCTGCCCCATGGATGATCGATCCCAAAGCGGACCGGTGCGGGGTCAGTACAACCCCTCGCCGACCAAGCACGCGGTTTCGACGGTTCCGTCGGTGATGTTAAACATCCCCGGATACTTCTCGCTCCACCCCGCGTTGCCGGCCGGGCAGTACTGGCGGCCATTGCCTTCGATGGCGGCGATGGTGGGGATGCGGGCGGAGAGCGAGGCGGAGTGGAGGAACGAGGCCCCGATACACGTCAGATCTTGGACGCAGAGAAAGAGCCCGTACTTTTGGGCCGCCGCGCCCATCAACAACGCTTCACTCTGGCCCTTGCAGGCTTTGAGGGCCACGCCGGAATACCCCAGCTCGCGAGCGAGCTGCAGGCTCCGGAAATCCACCAGCGATTCGTCAATCACCACCGGCTTGATCCTGGCCGCCTCGTGCATCCGATTCTCCATGTTGGATTCCAGATCCCGATGCGTGGGCTGCTCGATGTACTGAGCGCGCCGCAGCGCGGCGGGGGATCGCTCCTCGACTCGAGCGAGGAAATCAAGCACATATTGCACGTTGGCGCATTTTTCGTTGAAATCGAGCGAGTAATGCCACTGGTCGCAACCGCGAGCGGCCTGGGCTTCCGCGGCAACCCGTTCAATGGCCACCACCCGCGCCACATCCCAATCGAGATCGTCGCCGTTGAGTTTGATTTTCAAGTGGGTCAGACCGTCCGCCGCGATCCACTCGCTTAATGTCTCGGGTAACCCGTCACTAATCCTTTGTTCGATATCGGCGTCCGTCAACGGATCAAGGGCGCCAATGAGGTGGTAAAGCGGCATGCGGGGTTTGGGCGTGCGTCGCGTATAGCGGTCAAGGTATTCACCGGTGAATTCATCCGTCAGATAATGAGCCAGATCGGTGTTGGCGAATTCCGGGCCCAGCACGTCGTAGCTGTTCCGTCCCAATACCTTGCCGTACGCGTCGTGGATGGCCGCTTCCACCGGGCTGGCCGCGACCAATTGGGCAAGTCGTGGCATCGGCTCATCCAACTGCAAATCGGCAACCACCTCATCCGCCATCCTTGCATAGCTGGGGGCCAGCGAGTGCGTGATCTCAAGCGGGTGGCCAACCTCGGTGCAACGATTGGCTTCCTCAACCAGTCGCTCGGCAACCCGGACCATCGCCGCCAGTGTCTTGTCATTCGGTATAACTCGACTCGGCCAAGCCCAGGCATTCCCCATCGGCATGGATCCGGTGCCTTCAGCCCGTCGCCCGTCGCGGGTTTCCACCTCTACCGTTATATTCATCACGGTCACGTCGACCACCACGCGTCCCCCGAATTTGATGGGGGTGCGATAGTCATGCCGACTCGTCGCGGAGGACACATTCTTGAGTTGAATATCCGTGGATTTCATGGGAAGATCTCCAAGTTAAATAACCGAGCATGCGTAACTCGGTTAGTTGCCAAACCAGCCTCCACCGAGACGAGCTCGGTGGGGGGGCACCATACACTGGAAACGCCAGCTCCTTCTCTGTTTTCATCGGCGGTAACCGTTCACGGGAAAGAGACCGATATCCGCGGACGTCCGCACTTCCGTTGCTCATCTTGAAAAAGGGCTCTGCCGGAAACGCACACGGGCTCCGCTCGCGTTGGTTACCTGCTGGAAATGGTATCGTGTTACGACGCTCGCTCAGCCCGTGCCACCCGATCTCAACAGGCAATCCTGCTTGGTTGCGGGCGAGCGGAGCGAGGCCGCGGTAGTTAACCGCGAGGACAGGGCCCCCTCGGCCACGGTACTGAATCCTCGGAGATTTTTCCAGTGCACGCCGGCGCCGGGTCCAGCGTCCCAGGATACTGGCCGTTCAGCTCTAGTGCTGCCTGAGCGGACTCTGGCCTTGTGGTTAACCAGCGCGGCGGAGCCGCAAGCAATGATGAAAAGTTTGCGCGGCCCGCCAAACTTTTCGGCGTTAGTGGCACGGATGAGGGCGGCGGGACATGTCAGAGTGATGCTTCCTCCCGATGGCCATGCTCATGTGTCTCTAGTTGGCCTTGACAGCCATCGCAATAACAACGGGCGTCAGGGGTGAAAAATGGGCGCAAGACAACAAGAAGTCGAAAGCTAGTAGAATAGACGTGGAGTATGGGCGGTGTCCGAGAATGACTCTGCTATCCTTGCCCTAAATGACGGAACCGATACAGATTGCCTGGCATGTTGTTTGAACTGACGGACACCGGAGACTCCGCGTTACGCATCCAGTGGTGGAGACCGGTTGCGCTGGCCGCGCTGGTTGCTCTCCTGGCGGCGCTCTCGTATAGCTTTGACCTCGTCGACCACATCTTGCTGCTCCAGGACTGGATCCACGCCCAAGGCCTCTCTGGCATCGCCGTCTTTATTGCCCTCTTCGCCATGGCGACGCTGGCCGGCGCGCCCGGCAGTCCTTTGACGGCGGCGGCCGGCGCGCTGCTGGGGATCGTTTGGGGCACCCTGGTCGCAAGTATCGGTTCCTTGATCAGTGCGTGCCTGGCTTTCCTAATTGCCAGACACGCCGCGCGGCGACCGATTGAGCAATGGATGTCCAAAAAGCAATCATTTCGGAAAATGGACAAACTGGCGGCAAAGCACGGCGCCGGGTTGATCGCGTTAACCCGAATGGTTCCGATCCTTCCCCTGCCGGTCGTCAATTACGGCTACGGCCTGACGGCTATCCGCTTCTCAACCTACGCCATCTGGTCCTGGCTCTGCATGTTGCCAGGGATCATTCTTTTCGTCGCCGGGGCGGACATCCTCACGGAAATGCTCGTGGAAAAGGAATTCCGCTGGAGTTTTGTCGCGGTGATCGCTGTACGCGTGATGATTCTAGCCATGCTGTTTCCGAAAGTCAGACAGATTTACCGCGAATATCAGCAGCCTGCCGCGGAAGGATTGCATCACGAAAAGACATTATGAAACCGCACCGTCTCACGGACGCACCGGAGCTCTCTAGCCATTTAACCACTTCAAGTGGGGGGACCCTTGGGGGGCGGGCGAGGATTTGAAAAGGGCGCCGTGGGGGACCGTGGCCAGCGCGCCGGGCCCTTCAGGGCTGTTTTGGCGGCGTTTTCTCAGTCTGGCTCGCGGTTGCCCTGAGTTGTTCGAGCGTCTTGCTCGGCGTTTCCAGCGATTGGCCTTGCCGCCGCTTGCGACACGTTGTCGGCCGGGTGGATCATCTTGTCGTGTTTATCCCTGGTGGCTCGACGCGGTTAACAAAGAGCTTGGCCATGGTGATCGCCGGCAGGCATATCGCGTCCTCAGGGGCGTACTGCTGGCCTTGCGCGATCGACTCACG
>JBNJEM010000753.1:0-3421 GCA_051745935.1 Planctomycetota bacterium | reverse complement strand
GGTTTTCGGTTGCACACCAAGGCATGGGCTCTTGGCTTTTCAACACTCAATGACCAAAACATCCGACTTACTCGCACGGAAAACCGTGAACGGATACCGCAATTCGACCTCGACCCGGATCAGTTCGTCCAGCAGATAGGAGCGCAGCTCCGGCGCTTGCTCCACATATGCTTCGATTCGCGGCTGGATGCCCTCGTTGAATTCCCGCTCAAATTCATCGGCCAACCGATCAATGCGTGTCCGCTCCGCCGCGGGCAAGGACCATTTCTCACCGGTTGCACGTTCGTCACTCATACCCGCCGCTCCTGCCCTTCATCCAGGCCAATCCTGAAACCACCGATTGCGGACTTGTTGCTGTCCCGCACCCCAAACTTCTTAATGGCAGGCGGATCGCCCGGCAAGGGTTTTCCCGAGCAAACCTTGTGCTTGTACAGCATTACCTTTTTGTCGGCCCACATGGTGACACCGTATTCCGGAATGAACGCCACGAGCGGCGCTTCATGTTTGCTGAAGGGCCAGGGGGTCTTCGTGAAATCGGCAATAAGACGGTACTCGTTTGTCGCACTGTCGAACTCAACGAACTTCGTGCCGATCTTAAACAGGTAGCGGCCGGACCGCGGATCGACCGTCAAAATGCCCCTACGAATGGTAAAGTCTCCAGGAATCGGAAAATCCTTCATGCGTTTCGCCTTGCCGTCCTTGGTGATCACCGTCACACGCTGCGAGTCGTTTCCCCCGGCAAAGAGCACTTCCTGACGGAACGGATTGTCGCGGGCCATGCTGTGGTAGCCGTGCACCGGGATCTGGCCCAGGTCGGTCCACTTGTTTTGGCCTGCCTTGAGGTGCCGCAACTCGCCAGAATCCTGGAACAGCAAAACGAGCAAGCCGTCCATGGCCGATGACCAGGTTCGGGTCATGGATTTCTCCCTCGACGCCTTCTTATACGTGGGCGTGATCGTCCACGCCCCCGTTTGGACATCGTAGCGCCTTCCCTTGATATAAAACTGGCTCCGCGGCAGATCATGCGCATTGCCGGAATACTGGTGGCCGAATTTCTGAGGCACGGCCGGGGCATTGGGAACGCCCTGGAATTCGATCACGTCCCACGTGTTGTTGACCTCCGAGTACGCCACGAACTTGCGTGCCTGCCGCACCCCGAAGAACAGGAACTGCCCGGTCCGGCTGTCCCAGTGCCCGTCGTCCGACCAGGTCCCGATATGCAGTCGCTTTTCGCTCGGAGCTTGCCAGAGACCTTCAGGCATGGTCGTCTTGAGTTCGGCCCACGTGCCCGGCTTCATACTGTCCGCGAGTTTCGACAGTGCGGTCTTTCCCCGCCGGGCTTCGACCGCCGCTTCAACCTCCGCTGCAAACTTCGGGGCCATCCACGACAGACCCGGCTTGAAGACGCCGTCACCGCCGTCCGACGGCGGGGAAGATTCGGCGCCTTTCGACGAAAGAGCCGTGAGCAAGCCGATACCAATGAGCGCGATACTTCGCATCTTCATAGTGGGACCTCTTAATCAGAGGATAAAGTAAGGGCCCTCCGCTCGGGTAGGGCGTCCAAGTCCAATCGCGTCCCGCACTCGGTGCCGCACCACTATTCGCCGCCAGCGGGGCGGCCAACGCCACCATGCCGATCAAGATTCCGACCACCATCGCACCTCCACTGCCGCCCCTCATGCACCAGAGTCAGGGGTCTCCGGATGGATTGCGGCCGGCGATTGTATCAATGGCCGCGGGCTCAGCAAGCACTTCCCCGGATGGCTCGGCAGGCTTTCAATCCCCACCGAGCGTTCAGGATAGTTCTCCAGTGGGTGATCGGTCAAGGATTTCGTGCACTTTCGCACTTTTCGCCCTGTGTGCATCCGGCCAATCTGGGCAGCGTATTGCGAATCTAGGCGTCGTGCAGTTAGTGCGTGGTCCGGAGCTTGCCACCAGCGGGCCGGCAGCGTGACGCCGGTCAACCGGTTAGTCCGCAATGCCTTTGCCCCTGTTTAACCGATCTTCGACGGTTGTTGCGTCGAAAACGGGCTGGATTTGACTGATGCGACACCTCTTCGTTCTCGTGGCGGCCGGGCTCGTGGTGGCCGGGCTCGCATCCTGCCATTTTGCCCAAGCCCAAACCGAGGAAATCCGGCCACCCAATCTGCTGTTTATACCGGTCGCGGATGACTTTCTCCGCCGCGAGTCCGACCAACGGGAGGACGGCCTGCGTCGGGCAGCTTTCCACCCGGAAAAATCCAACCGCCTGAAATATATTGCAGTCGATGATCTGAACGACTGGACGGGCGGCCTGGGCGGCCGCGAAGAGCCACCCATCAGCACCTGGGGCCGGGACAGTCACGCGATCCGGACCGCTCGCTGGCGCTACATCCGTTACGGCGACGGGGAAGAAGAGCTGTACGACCACCACGCCGATCGGGACGAGTTCGACAACCTCGTCCGCAGTGACCCCGAGGGCGTGGCCCCCGTGATCAAGAGACTGGCGAAATGGTTGCCGAAGATCAACAAGGACGGGGCCCCTGCGGAATGACACACTCCAAGTGACCCGACCAAGGAGAACAAGCAAGAACGAACCTGCCATGAGAAAGACATTGCCGCTGGCGCTTACGCTTCTGTCCCTCGCGGGGACGTGTTGGGCGCTGGAGAATAAGCTATTGCATTCTCAGCTCGACGCCCTATAATCACACAGATGGACGGGGTGCGGCGCAATGGATCGCTGCCGTCCAAAGAATCGTCGGATGACTAGATGGAGAGCAACTCGGCCGGGCCGGGGGGCTCGTTGAACAGTAAGCCGACGTGGTCGAATGCCTGCGGGCGTTCTGCCACGTCGGCTTTTTTCGTTTCTTGTCGCGCGCCGCCGTGAATCTGGCGAAGGAAACGACTCGAACGGCAATGACGGAGACTAAAACCACATGATCGCAACGCGAAAAAGAACAGCGTTTGGAGACCGCGGCTACGAACCGACACCCAAGGACATTCGCCGGGCTTGTGAAGAAATCCAGGCGACGTGGTCGCCACGAGAACGGGCTCGTCGAAATCGGGAGTCGCCTGTGGCTTGGTGGACTCCTCCGACGATTCGGCTGTCGGACGTCGTCGAAGCGATCAACGCACAACGGGCAGATACACTGCCGTACTCCGGCGCGGCGGCGACCGGGATGGGACGCGAGCCCCAGGCGACAGGCAGAGAAAACGACAGCTAGGAACCCCCCTAGGGAAAATGGAGGTTCAACGATGTTAGTGTTGACGAGGAAGAGGCAGGAATCGGTGGTGATCGGAGGGGCCGATGGGTTTGCTCATTTACTGAACGTCACCGTGCTCGGGATCAGCGGCGGAAAGGTGAAGTTAGGCTTCGAGGTTGATGCCAGTGTCCCGGTCCATCGTGCGGAGGTGTGGGAGCGCATCTCCGCTCACGGCCAGG
>JBNJEM010000752.1:0-3422 GCA_051745935.1 Planctomycetota bacterium | reverse complement strand
AGCCAAGCGATCGGCAATGCGACGACGAGAAAGAGGATCAGTTCAAACATTGGCGAGTGCGCTCCTCGACGATGTACGCGTGAGATGGATGGCGGAACGGTACGGATCAGGCGCGGCTGTTAGCCGTCGCCTGCATCCACCTGGTTGGAATCGCTCTTGCGTTCAAACGAAACGGCTGTATTGCTCAGCGCGCCTTTACGGATCTCTACCTCTGGGATATTCACGATTGAACGGTCGCCCTCGTGCTTCCAGAAATCTTCGTTAATATCATACACATCTTTGATGGTCTTGCTCCAATAGCCGTGTATCCGATACTCCCCAGGCGCAACGCCGTACATGGTCATCGCAATAGGCATTGGTAATGGCTCGCGACGGAGCCACTCGAAGAACGAACATCTCACGCTCAGCTTGATTCCCATGGAATGGGCAGGGCGCTCCCGCAACACAACGCGGTCCGCATTGTCTACCGGCTCAAGCCAGAGGACGATTATCCCTTGACCCTTACGTGGCGCCTCATCAAACGTCGCAGACAGCCTTAATGACCCAAGATGCTTGTAGTCCTTGTCTTCGTCAAACTCCACGATGGCGTCCGTCTTACCATTCTCCAAGGCGTTGAGTGCCATTTCAGCGAGGCGACGATGGTGGTTTGAACCGAAGTAACAAAAACCAGAGGGCCCGTCTTCAGACCCACAACTAAGATGCCTGTCCGGGTGCGTCAGGAGGCGCTCAAACACTGGCTTATCTTCCGGACACAGAAAACGTGCCAGTCTGCGATAGTTGTAAAGGTTGCCATCACCAGATTTGATGCTGGCATAAGTTGCTTCACGTATCTGCTGCTCAAAACGCGCGACTAATCGGATATCCGGATCAATCAGAGAACCGTCCTTTATGTCGACGGTGACCCACCGTGGCACAACGTCAACCCAAAGACAGAAATGCTGTTCTGGGCCGAAGAACGCATAGGAGTCAGTTAGCCACTCAGCGCCAGCCGTGCTATAGAAGCCAGGTCGGAAGGACGCCCCAAGCAGCTTCGCTACTGAATATTGCTCAAGAAGTGCGCCTCTTCGGTAAACCACGAGTTCGTCATTGCCTTCGTCGTATCCATACCAGTTCCCGACGGTGACCACACAGGATCCAGTGTCGTCTAGATACACGCGCGCCGCACGCACTGAATTCACAGCGGGTACCGTCCAGGATTGGACCCACTCGTCGCCGTGTCGGTCGAATACAGCAATCTGACTTGGGGTGCCCTTCTTGCGGTCGGCCACTGACACGGCAACCTTGTGATGTCCATTCTCGGAGACGTAGGAACCCTCCCGCGGGGAATCCCAGCTCGCGGCAGCGCGATTCGGTGCGCAAAGCGCAAGTAGGACAATGAATAAGGTTGCGGTTCTCATTCTGATTCCAACGGCAGTCGTAACCGGGCGACCGCCCAAGACATTCCACTTGTAAACGCGCGGCGGGTCGCTCCGGTTCACGACGTGGTTATTTGCGTTTGTTGTTTGTCACCATCAGGATACACGTTCTGCGTGATGAAAAGATAATCGCTTGTTGAGCGAAACTGCTCGGCTTGTCGGGAAAGAAACAGCAACCCTTCCCGCTCGAGTTGGAAGTCATTGGGAATCGACAGACCGTATCCTGCGAAAATCGACATGTCCGGAGGCCCTCGTCTTTGCGACAAGTACCGGGATTGAATGGTATGGCGTGCCTGGCGGGCATAAGAGCGATCGAGACAGTAGATCAATCGTAGGTGTGGCGGTAAAACGATCGGCTCGCCCCAAGAAAGTTTTGACGGCGGCAGGCGTAGTCCGAACCACTCCTGCAGCACGACGTCCGTAAGAATGTCCCACATCTCGATCGTGTAACCGCACAAACGATCGACCCGTTCCGACCCGAAGAGCAACGTCTCGGCAACATTTGGGTCTGCGAGTCCACAGCATTTGGGGTATGTCAGGCGAAAGGTCGTAATCTCGTTGAATGCTCCAATTCCTCATGCAAATAACGATCTAGCTGAGCCGCGTGCGGGCTAGCCCGATACGGCTTTGAACCACCCAAGCACTTTACCATCTTCACCGCACGTTGAGCAACCAGCGCCCCAGCACGGCGGCTCCAGCGACCTGTTCTGCATCGACATCAGTCTTCAATCATGGGGATGTCTGGACGCATCTCCCTGATCAGCCGAAGTATCCGCTTGGCCGGATTGCCGAAGTTCGACGTAAGCCATAGTGCCCTACCGTCTTGCGTATGCAGCCGGATCCTCGGCGAGCCTTCGTCAGAGCTGTCGCGGTGTATCTCGGCAATATCATCCAGAGCAATTCTGAAACTGTCCCCCTCACTGCGAGTGGGGACGTGACATTCCAGGTGCTGATCGTTCAGGGTACAGGAGAAGTCCTCGCGACTGCGGGCCAGACCAGCGATTTTCCACGCAAACATTACGACATTGAATACGAGAATCGCCCAGATCAACACCGTGGGCCAAAAATGTCCGGCGAAGACGAATAGCAGCCCACAAGCCACCAACGTGCAAATTGCCAGCGTCAGAAGCGAATAGCCGATGTCGCGTTTCCACGACCGATGGTGGTGCAGTAGCATCCTTCTTCTCGTGCAGAACAATATTTTCATCCTGCGCAGCGCGCGTGGAAATTCCGATACCCTGCGTGTTGCGAGGAGTATTGAAACTAATCCACGCTGGCTTCGATGTCAACTATGCGGGGAAATGCGGGTTTTCCGCGCGTTTCGCTTCGGCCAGCGGGGAGTATCGGAATTACTCCACGCTAGCCGAGTTCCAGCGCGGGGTATTTCCGATACTCCACGCTAGAATCCACTCGAGCGATGGGTTTCGGTTGCTGGTCCTAATGCAATAGGATACCGGATACTGTCCGCGTGTTCACTGCCAGGAGGACCGGTTATGAGTTACCAAAAGTTGGATGGAAATGGGGAGTGATACAATTTTGGCGGCTGACTGGGCAAGAAAGGGAACCCCACTTTTTGATGCGCGTTGCACAGGTGTCGTGTACACGTCATCCCGGAACGGCATGTTCGAAAAACCTTACGCGGGTTGTCCAATCCACCGGCGGAAATGTACCACTCCCGGGCTCGGTCACCTCGGCAGCCAGGCCTAGCCATGGACGAAGAGGTCGTGCTACATGGGAGTGGAGGGTAGACACTCCAGCGCATCCGGACAGCTCTCGGTGCTCAACACCCGCTTACCGCCGACCTGAAGTTCCTCACGCTCGAATTCACCGGCAGGCGCGCACGTGCCGTGCCTGCCGGGCCCTCCGCGGTCGAAACAACTCCGCGAGGGCGCTGTGCGGGGAACAGACTCGGCGGGGCGCGAAGATATTTTCTACCGGGGCTGTATTCGGCGCCGGGGGCGGCGCGTCGGGCTCCAGACGTGCTGCAGCGGCCCCGTCGCCTTCTGA
>JBNJEM010000751.1:0-3428 GCA_051745935.1 Planctomycetota bacterium | reverse complement strand
GGCTGCTCGATTGGACCGCCCGATTGATCCAATCCGGCGAGCGGTCCACGATCCCCAAGGACCTCGCCGCGATCTTGGATCACATGAACATCGAGCAAGCGGCCTGGTTGGACACGGTGCGGGGGTACGACGAGCTGTTTTGTCACGTCGTGGGCTCGTGTGCCTCGATGGGCGAGGTCGCGAAGCGGATGGAGGCGTCCCAGTTGAAGGGCGCCGCCGCGAGCCGCCGCGTGTTCAAATAGCCGAGATCTTCCGCCCCAGTGTGCCGCGTTTCACTCCGACGTTTGGCGTAACGGGTTGGTGCCCCGTGTAAGGTGTTGCTGTCTCGAAGACGCTGAGGGACACACGTCATTTTTTTGACCGGGACGCCAGTCTCCCATCGCGGTGCGCGCTGCTCGTGATTCTCATCGCGCGTACTGCCTCACCCATGCCCTCCCGGTCCATCCTCTAGCCCCTTGCCCCCCCATTGTCCCGCCTCCTTCCCTGACATCGCGTCTTCCGGCGGCCATCACGCTCTGCAAATGCGTGACCAAGCTCGCAAACCCACGGCGAAAACCAGCGTGTCTGCTTCCGCGAGTCCTCACCCATGCCCTCCCCGTCCATCCTCTAGCCCCTTGCCCCCCCATTGTCCCGCCTCCTTCCCTGACATCGCGCCTTCCGGCGGCCATCACGCTCTGCAAATGCGTGACCAAGCTCGCAAACCCACGGCGAAAACCAGCGTGTCTGCTTCCGCGAGTTCCGAGAGATCGAGCTGTTGTTTCCGGAATTCCAGGGCCGCGGCGGCTGATGTTCCTGGTCATGTACGGTGCCGGGTCGCGGCATCGGGAGTGCCGGCGTCCGCGCGTGAAGGACGTCTGCTTCGACTCTGCTTCGACGAGGGGCATACGCGTGGTGCGCTCGGGCAAGGGGGACCCGGATCGAATCACCGTGTTGCCCGAGCGGGCTCGGCAGCCGCTGCGCGAACAGATCGAACGGGTCCGCCGCCAGCATCAACGCGACTTGGCGGAGGGATTCGGCGCGGTCTATTTGCCCTTTGCTTTGGAACGGAAGTGTCCGAACGAAAACCGCGAATTTGGCTGGCAGTGGGGGGGCCGGCGCAACGAATGGCCACGTTGGACCTCATGCGGTCAGGGAGAGGGTTGCATCGACGCCGATTTCCTGTCAGAATCTTTGTCAGTCGGTGCCCTGAGCGGAAGGGGACGGTTTGCTGACGGTTTGCTGACGGTTTGCTGGAAATTAGTGGTTTTAATACGTCAGCGGGTTTGGAGTCCGTCCGAAGACCTTGCTCTGCAATAGACGTTGCTGTCCGTCGCGGAGCGGTCCGTCAGGGACTTTTCGGAGGGGGGCTTGGCACGTCGCTCCGCTCCACCACCGGATCACGATAGGTGCTGTTCGTGAGTTGCGTCCTCGGGCCGATCCGATGAAACTGGGTGAGCGACACGGAGCTTGCCATGCACACACTGTACACGATAGGGCCATTGCCCATATTCTGGAAGACGGTGAGTTGGAGGACAACAAGGACGCCGAACGGCGATTCACCCGCGAGTTGGACATCGCGGAAAACCACTTGTTCGCCACCCGGGAGGAACTTGTCGAGGAGGCCTACGAGATCCAGGGCGGCAAGATCGCGTACCGACAGGAGGGCGGTATCGGCGGTGAACCCCAGCCGGAGACCATGGAATGACCCTCTTTACGATTGGCTTCACCAAGAAGAGCGCCGAGGCGTTCTTCACGGCTCTCGGCGCCGCGGGGGTTGGGCGGATTATCGATATCCGTCTCAACAACACCTCGCAACTCGCCGCGTTCGCCAAACGCGATGACCTGATATTTTTCCTGCGCGAGATATGCGCCATCGACTATGTCCACCGTCCCGACCTGGCGCCGCCCCCCGAGATCTTCGAAGCCTACAAGAAGCACAAAGGCACGTGGGAGCGGTTCGAGGAGGGAGACTTCAAGGCCTTGATGCGACAGCGGCGAATCGAAACGGCACTTGAACCGGAGCTGCTTGATCAGGCCTGTCTGCTCTGTTCCGAACCCACGGCCGACTATTGCCACCGCCGACTTGTGGGCGAATATCTCGTCGACCAGTTCTCGGGGTTGGACTTATGTCATCTGTAACCGAGTTTATCTGTCTGGCCAACTCTCGCAAGCACGGCGGGCGCTGCATAGCCGGCATTGAGCGGCGGAGCGGCAAGTGGATTCGTCCTGTCTCGGACCTCGATGATGGCCGGGTGGCTCGTCCGACGCGGCTCGTTGACGGACGTGAGCCACGGCTTGGGGAGCGCCTTGCCGTCCCCCTGGCCTCCACGGGCCCCGATTTCGGGTGTCAAAGCGAAAACCTTTCGATCCAGAGCGGTCCCTGGCGTTCCCGCGGGGTGCTGGACTGGGACGAGCTGTGCCCGCTGGCCGACGGCGAGCCTCTGATCCTCCACAACGAGGAGAACTACGTCACCGTGGAGTATCTCCAGTCTCTGCCCCAGGCTCAACGCCGTACACTGCAGCTTGTCGAGACCCAGGAGTTTCGCGCTTACAGCACCGGCCTCAGCGCCAACGGCGGACACAAATGGCGGGGCACCTTCGTTAACCAGCACGGGCGGCGCATGAACGGCATGATCACCGACCCCGTGCTTGTGGAGCAGCTCGAATCGGGACGGCGTCCGCCGGAACAGTGCCTGGTAACCGTGAGCCTGAGCATGCCCTACCGTCCCGCCGACTGGAAACGCACCGAGAACCCGTGCTGGAAACTGATCGCCGGCGTGCTAGTGCCGGAAACCACGCGTTGCTCCGTCGATCCATGGCCCGAACATGCCGAGGGGGGTCGGGATCCGAACGTGTCGCTCGAGGACATTGACGGCGAAAACCTCCATGCCGCGCTGCGAAGCGTGTTCGGCTTTGCGACATTTCGGCCGGGACAGGAGAAGATCGTTCGGGCGATCCTGGGCGGCGGAGATGTGTTCGCGGTGATGCCCACGGGGGGCGGCAAGTCGCTGTGCTATCAGCTCCCCGCTTACATGCTTCCCGGAACGTGCGTCGTGGTGAGTCCGTTGATCTCGTTAATGAAAGACCAGGTCGATGCCGCGCTGCAGGCCGGTTTGCGGGCCGCGTTTATTAACAGCAGTCAGCCCCAGCGCGGGCGATTGGAGGTCCTTCGGAAACTCTCCGACGGTGGTCTCGATCTTGTCTACGTGTCTCCCGAACGGCTGGCCATGGACCAGTTTCTGGGGCAGCTGCGTCGTGCCAACCTCTGCCTGCTGGCGATCGACGAGGCGCATTGTATCTCGGAATGGGGACACGATTTCCGCCCAGACTATCTCTATCTGTCCGAGGCGATCAAGCGTTTGCCGGGCGTCCCGGTGGCGGCCTTCACCGCCGCCGCGACCCAGCAGGTGCGGGAGGACACCATAAAGCGTCTGGGGCTTCGCGATCCC
>JBNJEM010000750.1:0-3447 GCA_051745935.1 Planctomycetota bacterium | reverse complement strand
GCGTGCTTCTTCGCCTCTCCAAGCCCTGAAATGAGCGCCCGCGACCCAACCACCGTATCTGTAATACTTTGAATTCTCGTGAATTCCGCTCTCAATCAACAATTTCAAAAACGTGAATAGCGGCACCGGTCTTGTACCTGCCGCCCTTCCACGCATTCCGGATCAGCAAATAAATTTTCCCGTCCGGCCCGATATCCTGACCAATCACTGCGCCGTACGGCCATTCCGTGTATTCTACATCCTTATACGTGGTGGGATCATAGGTATACAAATAGACCTTTTGCGCCTTGGTAAACGTTTCGCTTTGTCGGCTGTAATCTATCTCGCCTACGCCCATGATAGCCCAAAAGCACAAACCGCGACGGTGCCAAATGCCTCCGCCGTAAACTCGGTCGCACGCCCATTGGCCCACGCCATCAACAGGATTGAGAGCCGGCCAGGAATTCACTCGTCCTTTCGGCCAATAGTTGGGTTCCCGCACTTCGCGGCTACCGAAAACCATGGATCCATGGTTAACCTGGTTGAGAAGTTTCGTTCCATCGACCCTTGCGCATGTCGGACCGGCAACCGATCCTTGACCGGACTCGTATCCGCCGCATCCGATCAGCCACTCCGTCGGGTGCCCCTTGACAAACCCCCCGCCGAAAGCGCCTTTGCCCAGTGATGGAATTTCGAATCTATCTGTTTCGCCTGTCGACAGATCCTTGCTGCTGATGTTAACCGGTCCGGGTTTCATATCATAGAATACTTTGGTCGAGACATACAGCTTTCCATCCCTTACCTGCAGGCCGCGAGCATTGCCAGTATCCCAAAATCTTTCATGTGTTGCGACACGGGGCGCAACCGGCCACGCCGTCACGGATTCGCCGCTTCCTATTTCCGGCAATTTGTATTCATGAATCTCGTTGCGTTGCGCGTGACCCGCCGCAAAAATCCGCCCCCGCTCGAAATCGATAGCAAGGCCTTTTTCAGCAAAATCCTGTTTGATTCTTATGCCGCCTATCAATTTGAAGTTATGAGGCTTGAGGCGACTCTGCGCATCATCGGGTTGAGCTTCGTGCTTTTTCTCAGATTTTTCAGGCGCCAGCTTTGCGGACCCTGCAGTCGGCTCGACCCCGTAACAGAAGCTGTTGCCGATGATCAGGCAAGACATAATAGAAACTCTAGAAAACATAACGATCCTCTCTTTGTCGTGTTGTTAAACGGCTATGCGCCCGGCACCGTCCGGTGGCGAACCGTTTCCGTCGCCAGCGCTCTGGCATTCTCGTACGTCGCCTCCTTCGCATTGTCGCCACGTGAGGCCCTCATTCCCCCGTCTGCCACCAGGCATACCGAAGCAGATCTCCTACCCGCATGAGCAAACGGATCATCGAGGGGCATGGCGTCGAGCCTGACATCGAAGTCGAGGATGATCCGAAGTCGGTCATTGAGGGCAAGGCCCCCCAACTTCAGCGGGCGATCAAGGCGGTTCTCAAACGCATCAAGAAGGATCCCAAACGCCTGCCCGAGCGGCCCGCGGACCCGGTGAAGACAGAGTAACGCGCCGACGCTGTCTCACACCCCGGAGTGCCTCGAGACCGTTGCTCGGACATCCGACCTGAGCCATGAATAGTAACTCCCGCCGCCGCAGCGCCGGAGCTGAAAGCCTCTGAATGCGAAAAGGCACCGGCCAGGAAAGACGGCCCGGCAGCCTTCCCCGCGTCTCGGCTCGGAGAACCAAGCTACCTCTTGCTTCCCTGTCCACTCTTCTTTGCAGCGGCATGCCACTGCCGCCAAAGTGCCTCGAGCGTCTCGACTTTTTCCGGCATGCTGTCCGCCAAGTCGTTTAATTCCGCCGGATCGGCCTCAAGGTTATACAGTTCCCAAGGCCGGTTATCCATTTTGACCAATTTCCAGTCGCCCTGTCGCACGGCGCGACCGTGAGCGAATCTCCAGAAGAGCGACTGGTGGCCTTTTCGCTGTTCGCCGTGAAAAACCGGAAGTAGGCTTTTTCCATCCGCCGGGGCGATCGTCCGGCTGGAGTATTTCCGGGGATACTCCGCGCCAGCCGCATCCAAACAGGTTGGCAGTAGGTCGATGACGTGCGCGATCTGATCGGTGATCTCGCCGCCATCCGCGATGACGCGCGGCCATTGGACAATCAACGGCACGCGGATTCCCCCTTCATGGTCATATTGTTTGAACAGGCGAAACGGTGTATTACTCGCGTTCGCCCACCCGTACCCGTAGCTCTGCCAGGTGTCCTCCGGACCGGGCATGACTTCGGGATTGTTTCCAACCTTCAGTGGCCGGCCGTCACGGGTTTCGCTGTTGAGAAAAGAACCGCCGCGGCTGGCTTTGTATTCGACGTGACAGCCACCGTTGTCGATGGTCAGCATGATCAGCGTGTCCCGCGACTTGCCGCGGTCTTCAATCGCTTGCAAGATGCGTCCGATGCCCTGGTCCATGCGATCGATCTGAGCGGCATAGACTTCCATCCGCCGCTGTTGCCATTCCTGGTGTGGTTCATTCTCCCAGGCCGGCACATTGGAATGGCGAGGTGACAGCGACACCGTCGGTTCGATGACTCCCAGCTGCTTCATCCTCGCCAATCGTCGCTCGCGGAGCACATCCCATCCGCGGGCATACTCTCCTCGATACTTGGCGATATCCTCGGGCAGCGCGTGCAGAGGCCAGTGAGCGGCCGTGTACGCCACGTACAGCATCAGTGGCTTGTCCTTGGGGGTTTTCCGAACATACGTCGCGGCATTGTCACTGATCGCATCGGTGTAATAGAAGTCCGGATCGTTTTCCCATTCGTCTTCGGCTGGCTGCCCATCCCGTGTAAGTTTCAAAGGCGCGAAGAAACTTCCGCAACCGATCGGCGTACCGAAAAAGCGGTCAAAACCTCGGTCCAACGGTGCTGAAGGTCCACCGCGATCGTCGGTATTATGCCACTTGCCCGCCATGCAACAATGATAGCCCGCGTCCGAAAGCACCTCGGGAATCGTGACGTTGTTGCCACTGCTGAACCCTCGCACGTGATACCGACCCGTCAACAACGTCGCTCGCGTCGGCGCGCACATGTTCTCCGTGTGGTACTGCGTGAACCGCAAGCCGTTCTCCGCCAAACGGTCGATGTTTGGTGTTTCGATCTCACCGCCGTAGCAGCCGAAATCCGAATAGCCGATATCATCCGCCATGATCACGACGATGTCCGGACGCTGCCGAGCCGTTGCCGCGCGCACGCGCCCCGGGCCGCGCGGTGACGAGCAAAAGAGGATGGCGATGGTACATGCCATCATCAGGACAATTGAACGAACATGGAAATTCATGATTTGTCCTTTCGCTATGGTTGTCAAGTAGCCGATTATACCGGTCGCGAATGACTTTCTCCGCCGCGAGTCCGACCAACGGGAGGACGGCTTGCGTCGGGCAGCGTTCCACCCGGAAAAATCCAACCGCCTG
>JBNJEM010000749.1:0-3452 GCA_051745935.1 Planctomycetota bacterium | reverse complement strand
TTTCGTGAGATCTGCGGACACCAGATCAAGTACGATTTCCTACTTGAAAAGACGGGCCTGGAGACCCGTCCTACATATACTTTTTGCAACGTTAGGGTAAACTGGCGTGTGGCGCCCTATTATCGCTGCTTGTGTTGAACCAAAGCACCAAAGCGAGTGAAAGGTAGCATATAACAGGTCGTGACAAAACGTGGATCCGCGCCCAAAACTCCTAGAAAGGAAACCTGACTGGTTCTGTCATGGCTTACGCGCGGCTGGACCATGAACAAAGAGGGGCCCCGCGATCGGCCTTCATCTCCGTGTCCCTAAGCTTTTCGGAAGCGTCCTGAAAGCCAGCTGGCGTTGCCGTGTTTGTCCTGGTACCAGGACAACCGGGACCCGTTTGGAGCGCAGAACGCGTTGGGAACGTCGGGTTTGTGTCGCTGCGTTGACAATCGCGGCGGGTGCTACCTAAAATCTGAGTTTTTGGACTCTGGCAACGGGCGGGCAAAATGGACAAGATAACCTACAAGAACGCGGGCGTTGACTTGGATGTCTATCGAGAGTCAATGTCGCGCCTGCCGGGATTGATGAGCCGCACGTTTTCGCCACGGGTGAGGCGACTGGAGAGTGGTTTTGCTGGCCTGTTTCAGCTTGATTTCGGCAATCCGCTGTTTTCCCGGCGGTATGAGGTGCCGATCCTGGTTGCCGGAACCGACGGGGTTGGTACCAAGCTGAAGATCGCGGGATTGGCGAACACCCATAACAGCGTGGGGATCGACCTGGTCGCCATGTGCGTCAATGACGTGATCTGTTGCGGCGCTGAACCCCTCTTCTTCTTGGACTACGTCGCGATGCCGGAGGATGCCCCCGACGTCTTGGAACAGATTGTGGAAGGGATCAGCGAAGGGTGTTTGCAGGCGGATTGCGCGCTGTTGGGCGGCGAAACGGCCATCATGCCGGATCTCTATTCGTCCGGGGATTACGACTTGGCCGGTTTTGCCGTGGGGGTCGTTGAGGAAAAGCAACTGATCGACGGCGAAAAGATCGCGCCAGGTGATACGGTGTTGGGGGTAGCGTCCAGCGGTTTGCACTCCAATGGTTTCAGCCTGGTTCGCAAACTCGTTTTCGATGTCGCCGGGTTGGGGATCGATGATGAAGTGCCCGACATGGCTGGTACCGTGGCGTCCACGTTGCTCACGCCTACTCATATCTATGCCCGTGGCGTTCGTGCCGTGTTCAGACACTACGCGGTCAAGAATGTGGTTCGCGGCATTGCTCATATCACCGGGGGCGGCATGCTCGAGAACGTAGAGCGAATCCTTCCGCCACGCGTCGACGCGCGAATCAGACGCGGCAGCTGGGACGTGCCGCCGGTGTTCACGTGGCTGCAAGGATTGGGTGACGTTGAAAACGAAGAAATGTGGCGAGTTTTCAACATGGGAATCGGCCTGGTGTTGATTGTTAGCAGCTTCCATGCCAATGCCATTCGCCGGGTCCTGGACAAGCATCACCTTGCAAGTTGGCGGATCGGTGAAGTGGTCGAGGGGGCCGGCAAAGCGGCGTGGGCCGATTGACCTGACGCGGCCCGGCGGAGAACCCTGAAAAACCAACGAAGGCCACGGGCTCCTGGGGCCATGCTGGGGTGGGGGAAAAACTTTAAGTCCTTGTAGCCCGTTTTGTTGCGCCGTGCGTCCTTGCCCGCGTCGAATCAAGGACCTCAGGGACCGAAAGGACCAAAGGGAACACGGCGGACGGCGCTCACGCGTGGAAAAAGCCGCGCGGCTTCTTCCGTTTCTTCATCCGTGGGTCCGTTCTGCCATCCGTGGGCCTATCACGGCACCCGTCGGTAGAGCCAGACTTTCGCCGCCGGCTGTTCCGTTTCGGGGAATGCCTGAACCGGCCTGTTTCGTTTCAGGCGGCACGTTCAGGGTGGACGAATTCTACTGTTTGGCGTTCACCCTGGTCAACGGCGCATTCGCGGCGGAGCCATGCAAGATGCGAGGCTTTGGTCGCACCACTGCTGGCGACGTCAATGGGCGACAACGAGGCTAGTGCGGCGGCTAGAGCCGATTGGCTGCTGCCCGAGTTGGACCTCGGGATGCATTTTTCCTATTCCGATTTTAGCGTGACGTGTTATTCTGTCAGGGAGGAAAATGGTTTTTGGGGGGGGGACCGCTTTTTTGCAGCCCGTAACAAAACCCGGTCCTCGTTCGCCAGCGTCCCTGGGAGAGAGGAACCCTGAGTGGGTTTGTTGTGGCTTAAACGTGTGGAGTCTGTCGCGCTAGCGCCTCGTCGCGGCTTATTTCGCAGGAACGGCTCAGGAATAACTGCGGCATTTTTCTGAGGGTGGCACTGGCTGAGCGAGCGGCACGAGACGTTCCTTCTCCAAGAAACGGGGATTGCGAGCGGAGCCAGTGTGGCGGACAATTCGGCGGCACGTTGAATTGCGCAAGTTATTCCTGAGCGACCCCTTATGGTGGGGGGGGTACTTCAGGCGGTCGGATTTGTCCGGGTGGAAAGCTGCCCGACGCAAGCCGTCCTCCCGTTGGTCGGACTCGCGGCGGACAAAGTCATCCGCGACCGGTATGACACTTTAGGCGATTGGCCCGAGGTACATCAGTCTTTCCAGGCTGTGCTGGTTAGAGTCTTAGGGAATGGTGCCGCGAGTCGCCAGATTCACCGTTTTTCGTGGTTCGCGCGCGTGAAGCGCGTAGTAAGGAGTGACATGGCGTGAAATTGGTCATCGCGATCATCCAACCGACCAAATTGAACGCGGTGCGCGAGGCGCTTTGGAAGATTGGCGTCGAACGGATGACCGTATGTGACGCGCAAGGTTATGGGCGCCAGCGAGGACATACGGAATCCTATCGAGGCGTGGAGTACCAAATCCAGATGCTTCGAAAGATCACGCTTGAAATTGCCATCAATGAGGATTTTCTGGATCGCACCATTGATACCATCATGAACGTGGCGCGGACTGGACCCGAGGGGGACATCGGAGATGGCAAAGTGTTTATCTTGCCGCTGGAGGGCGTGGTTCGGATCGGGGGGCTGGCGACGGGCCCCGAGGCAGTCAATTGAATCCGCGAGCGGACTGAGGGACGCGTGCCCGCGCGAATCGGCCCCGTGGTTCACCTTCGCCGCTCCAAACGGGTCCAAAAGACTACGCCTGGCCGTCGGTGGCGTGGAACGTAACGGACCACGGGACAATCGCGTGGCATTGGCCCCTGGCAAAGCGCTCCTTCAAGACGTGCAACGGAAGTGCGAACGTCCTCGGAGATCGGTCTGTTGCCCGTGAACGGTTGCGTTATAGCGGTCGCGGATGATTTTCTCCGCCGCGAGTCCGACCAACGGGAGGACGGCTTGCGTGGGGCAGCTTTCCACCCGGAAAAATCCAACCGCCTGAAGTATATAGCGTCTTAGTCGCGGCACTGGTCGGATTCAGCCGGTGAGGAAGCTTCCACGTGCAG
>JBNJEM010000748.1:0-3470 GCA_051745935.1 Planctomycetota bacterium | reverse complement strand
ACAACGTCATCCGCGACCGGTATGCATAAGGAGGCTCGCCCAGGCCAACCCCCCACAATACGGAGGTGAGTTTTGGGGATTGCCCCTCGCGTCTCGCCGCTTCCGCTGCGTGAACGCCTCGGCGGTTAACGCGCCAGGCGGACTTGCAGCACATCGGAGCTGTCGATGAGCGGTTGAGCGACGATCGCCGTGATCTCCTCCCCGTCCGTGTCGTAACGATCCGTGCGCCAACGGGCGTCAACTCGAATTGACAAAATACGGACCGGCACGAAACGCGAGAGCGTGAAGACCGCGTTGGCGCCGTTACCTTGAGCGTCCTCGTAAATGGGCAACGTACGAACCTCACCGAGCATTCCCGAGAAGTCGGTCCCATCGGCCCATCCGCCCAGGAAGGCGATCTTCGTCGAGGATTTGATTCCGGTGCGGCCCGGGATCTCAACGCCGCCACTCAATGATCCGCCATGGTAGTCCATGTCGCTCTGGCTCGGACCGCGATCGATTTGGCGCCGCAGATTGGCCAATACGTCGCCGTCCGGCCCGATTTGGAGAACGCCGAAGTTACCCGGGGGCATGTCGTGGCCGTCCCAATCCCCGGGAAACATGACGATCTCTGAAATCCCATCCCCCTCTCGCTCCACCCCAAAGGAAATACTGTCCGGCTCGTGAGTAAACAGGTCTCCCGAGCCTCCATCGGCCAAGGATTGCCAATTGCTTTCCGAGGTGGCAAAGGGGAGCAACGCGGGATACCAAATGGTCGCCGTGGCAGTGGCTTCGACTTCCGTGCTGGTCACGCCGAGGACCCGGGCAAAATAGAGTGCGAGCGACCCGTTCTCGGTATCGTCGGCCAGACGGATATTGACCTGCACGCTGTTCGGCATGTCCGAGTCCAGGTCCAGGGGCTCGGATTGGTCCCAGTACTGGTCCAACCGCCCCAAAACGATGTCACCTTCCGATGCATTGGCCAAATTAAGCTCGATGAAAGGGGATCGAGACATCACGTGGTTCGAGGCGGCAAACGTCTGGGCAGTCTGGCGAGCCCCGGTCGGTTCCGGGGCCAGGGCGTAGAACTGGTCGCTACTGGTGGTTGCCGACACGTACAGGGCCGAAGCCCCGGCCAGCGCAGCCGCGTCCGCCGTGCGTTGCAGCTGCCCTTTGGCGGTGGCGATGACGCCGAGGTCGACGGCGAACGCGATGATGCCCAGGAGCCCGACTAGCATCAGGGCCATGAGGATCACAATGTTACCACGACGGCGTTTTCGGTTTCCGCGAGCAGGATATGGCATGGTTGTCCCTTCCTCTTGCGGCACGGCGGGGTCCAGCGTGGTGTACCGCGAACCCCGCGTGCTTGTGGATTAACGCCGCGCCTCCCGTATCCAACTGCTTCGTCCGCCCCTTGGAAAACCCCGCTCCTGGTCGTTAAGGGATGCGCACGAATTGGATAACGCGTCACTGGATCGTCAAGGACTTTCACGGCGAACGCCGGCCCACGCGTTGCACCCCCGGGACGTTCCGACCCTCGCTTGCCTGGCCCCACGCCAGGTCGGACGGCCACGGTGTTATCAAAAAAGTAAAGTGATGTGCTATCTCATATGTACCTCATATTCCGGCTTTGTCAAAGTCGGTGAAAAGCCGCGACGAAACCATCCAGGTTTCCTGGCCCCGTCCGAAACCGTTGATTCGGAAGCCAGGAGACTGCTTCGCAGATGCTACGGGTATATTCAGTCAAACCTTCAGCTGGCCAGTTCAAGCCGAGCCGCGGTGGCAAAACCGGCCCTCTTGATGCAGCCCGCATAGCCAGGCGACCGGAGCGCAGATTGCCAGTTTTATCTCCTTTTACACGCAATTCTCGGTTCAGGACTTGTCGATTCCGTAAATCAGCCTGCAACGGCGGGAACATCAGCGATCCAGATTCCACGCTGCACGAGCAGTGGCCGGTTATTTTTCAGGCGGTCGGATTTGTCCGGGTGGAAAGCCGCCCGACGCAAGCCGTCCTCCCGTTGGTCGGACTCGCGGCGGACAGAGTCATCCGCGTCCGGTATATCCTAGCCGATCGATTAACAGGCCATAACAAAACGACTCAGGTTCCCTCTTTCCCGGGAACTTTTGGGAGCGGGGGGCCACGTTTTGTGACGGGCTGCAAGAGTCTGGTACCGCGTTGAAACCTTCTCGTGCCGTGGGGCGTGTTCGTGTAGTCAAGCTCTCTCCGCGAGGCAAAGCGCCTTGTGGTCGCACGCCAGTCCGCTTTCCGCCGATTGGTTTCTATCGGACACGTCAATTCCCGGACGACCGCAATACGGCGAGTTCTCCACGTCCAGTGAGAGAAAAGTCCGGCGAAACGGCGCGCGACGGAATTCGGATCGTACAGGTCCTCTGGCCCTTTTCATACCGCTGTCGGTCAAAATCCTCCGGTTGGAAAGGCGCCTTCCGCGGTTCGTCCTCACGTGGGACGGCATCGCGGTCAAAACATCCCTTTTTACCCAGTCCTTTTGCGATACGTACGCGCCATCATGAATTCGCCTCACTGTCCCCCCCCGGAGCCGAAACGCCGTGAAATAACGGCATCCCGACGGGGCCAGTTGAATCAGTTGGAACGCGCTCGATTTGGATTGTCCGCTCATGGGGCTTGTGGCCCGGCGCGGATAAAGGTATTCTCCCTTCAACCCATGCTCCCTGACTCCCGGACAAGGAAATGACACACGCAATGTACGCCCAGACGACCGAAAAATGTCTCTCGGACAGAGTAACCGAAGCACTTACAGCCAGCCCACACGTTCATAACAGACAGCTTGGCCACCAAGCTGATCAAGGCGTGGTTGTCTTGACCGGCACTGTCAATAGCTATTTTCAAAAGCAAATGGCACAAGAAGCCATCCGGCGGGTCGATGGTGTCGACCATATCGACAATCGGTTGGAAGTCGAATGGTCCGAGCCGCTGTATCGTTCGTCGACATAAGGCACGGCGGTGCAAGCTCGACGATCCGCCGGTCCATCTTGGGCACTGCTTGAGAAAAAAACGTGCCGGCACGGTTATGTGTTGAAGATGGCGCGGGAGCGGTAAGAAGCCATGACAAGACCGCTCGGATTTCATGCCATCCGAGGCGTTTTGGAAGCGGAAGCCAGCTTTTGTTATATTACAGGCGGTTGGATTTTTCCGGGTGGAACGCTGCCTGGCGCAAGCCGTCCTCCCGTTGGTCGGACTCGCGGCGGAGAACGTCATCCGCGACCGGTATATGGGCTGTAAGACAAACCGCTCCCGCCGGGGGCACCCAAAAGAGACCCGGGTTGCCCCCGAAGTGGACTTGGGCGCCAGCCGAGTGTCTATTCGTACTGTCGCGGCCGACCCCACGCCTTCGGGCACCGCGCGGGGTCCAGGGCTGGGCTGATGAAAAACCCGAAAATCGGACAAAATAGAACAAGTGGGTTGTCCCGAGTTTGTCGCGCGTGCTTGATTGAAGAGTGGAAGATTTCGC
>JBNJEM010000747.1:0-3474 GCA_051745935.1 Planctomycetota bacterium | reverse complement strand
TACTAGCACGATCGGTGGGGGAGTCATGGCCGCGCCACGATGCCTTGGTCCGTATTCAGAGCTCGAAGAAGCTGGCACATTGCAGAGCTGTCATTTTATGCAGAATATGGCTTTTTGGCACGATACAGGAATGCCGTAGCACGCGTTAACGAACTCCGTGACTGCTTTGACAAACCGCCGCTGGAGTTCCCTGACCTCTGTAGTACACTTCACGCCTTTCCCGAGGGGTGCATTTTGATCAGGCATGGACGCACGGTCCACAACTCCACTGATGTCGATGTGCACACGTACCCAGCACCGTTTCCATCGTGGGGCGACTACGCGTTTATGCCGGTGCCCGGCGACAGCAAAGGCGGCAACGCGGTCTTGATTGCGAAGATCCCGCATTTTAGTCTCGGCCCGCGCGCAGTCCTCGCAAACCTTACCTTGTCGCATGAAAATGCGGGATGGGAATTCTACGTCGCATACCTATCGTATCTTGCTGTGGAATATGAGAAGTGTGCATTCGACGAAACCGATGCCTTTTTTGACATTGAGCGATTGATCAAGTTATTTCTGATTCCGCACGGGATTCTCGGCGACCCTCAGGTGCCCGTTGATTTTCCGCGTCAGACGCCAAACCAGCGCGAAAAACTGATCCAGTTGCGCGAACAATTCGTGAAACTACTGGACGAAAAAGGCGACGATGAAGAAGCCCTGCAAATGTTCCTTAAGAAAAACCCAATAATCATCAAGCCGCGCGCAAGCCTTATTCCCAAACAGAAACTTGGGGAGGAGTGCGTTACCGATTTCGTCATCGTTTCCGAGACCGGACAGGGGCGGGTTTATACCATGGTGGAAATCGAGCAGGCAGCACACAAGCTGTTCAAGCAGACCTCAAAACATCAGATCGATTTCCGCAAAGAGGTTGTTCACGCTCTGGGACAAGTGGAAAGTTGGGCATGCTGGGTTCAGCGCGATCTAGCCTATCTTCGCAATCGCCTCCCAGGTTTCGAATCGCCGCAATACGTAGTCGTTGTTGGTCGTTCTCGTGACCTTGAGGAAAAGCACCTCGCACGACTCAGACAGGCCAATCGAGATCGAAAAAACACGACGCTGCTTACTTATGATGACTTGCTTCAGGAGCTAGAGAACCTAATCGCATCGCTACGGTGAATCGAACAAAAGAAGGTTTTCAAAGTCGATGTCTTCAGACCATGTCTCTACGCGCCGACCGAGTTCATGAGCGAAGAGTTGTGTCTTTTCGGGAAGCGTGTGCAGCCGATTCCTGGCTCCGACGAGGGGGCAGGTACAGTGGAGTGTCGCGGGCCGGCCGTGGCGATCGGCCGCGACGCGGACGTGGCGGCGACGTGAAGGGTCACCGGCGTTTGGGACGGCCGCGGCGAAGTACGGTTCGGCGGCCGTGGCGCCGGCTCACGTCGCCCGGCGTGCGCGTTCACCGTGGCCTGTTCGGTGCCGCGGCGCAATCGGCGGGCGTCGAGAGCGTGGGTTGCACCGGGCATGGCGGGCCAGCGTTCACGCGCTCCAGCGTGGCTTGGTCGTTCCAGGGCATCCATTCCTCGGGGTGCTCGGTTAGTTCCTCCGCGTCCAGCTCCAGTTCGGTGAGATCGTCGAACGCGTTAATGCCGTTGAGTTCGCACGTGTAGATGAGACTCGTATAGAGATCGGTAGAAACCGGCCACCCAGTTCTGAGCACGCTGGGAGCAAACGGGAGAGACGACACATGTACATGCCGAGATCAAGACGTATCCAAACCAATCAACGAGGGGCTGGAAGACCGTAGGTCGTCCACGGACTGCCAGCCCCGTGCTCTATCCCCACCTGTAGGATAGAGTCCCATGAGCCGCACCGGCGCCGCCCGTCGCAACCGGGCCCTTCGCAAGATTCGAGCCAGCCACAGCCTCCCGCCCGAGATCAAACTGACCACCGAGGCACTGCTCGATCTCCTCAGCGCCCAGTCCGACTATCAGCTCGCCTGGCCTTCCGCCGCTCGGCTTGCCCGGCAGACGGGCAAGAGTCGCCGCACCATTCTCTGGCATATCAAAACGATCGAACAACTCAATATCTTCCACGTGCGTCAATTCACGCCGGACGAGGCGGTGGAGTACGTCTATGGCAAGTATCGTTTTGCGATCAACCTCGATCGGTGCAGACATCAAGCTCCAAATCTCTTCGAGGTGAATACTGACCACCCCCTGTGGAATAAGTCCCGTACCATCCCGCAGGAGATGGAACGCGAATGGGAGGCGATCGTCCGGCACGTCAATTCTGCTCGCAGTGGCCACCGGCCAGCATGAACCGGCCATGCCTGAAGGAACTTGCGAAGCTCTCTTCTTACTCCGCTATCGGGGTGTCAATACTACTTGAAAACCGGGGGGCTCCTGCCGGCAAAAATGTCCCGCTCCCCTTTTCTCCCCGACCTACCGGATGGAAGCCATGGCCGCACGGGGCGTGGCAAGAGAGCCTTGGCGACCGCACATTTTCGCCCGGCGTTTGACCCGCCCAGTTGGGATCGGTAGGCTGTGCTGTAGTGTCGGCCACCGTCTTGCCTTGGAGGAACCGTTATGAAACAGTGCTTGCCGTGGATGGCCTGCTGTTTGGTCAGCGTACAACTTTTGTCCGCGGAGGCGGCGACATCCGGTTTTCGGGCAGGCGCCGCCACCAGCAACATCACGCCGTTTCTCGGTGGTGCGGTGATCGGCGGCTTCACGCATTTCCCCGCCACCGGCGTGCACGACGAACTGCACGCTCGCTGCCTGGTGGTGGACGATGGCAAGACCAAGCTGGCGTTAGTGGTGTGCGATCTTCTGGGCGTCAGTCACGACGTGAGCAACACCGCTCGCAAGCTGATCGCGGAGAACACAGGTCTTCCGCCTGGAAACGTGTTGATCTGTGCCGTCCATACGCACTCGGCATGCAGTGCCTTGGGCCAAGCGCCCCTGGACGAATACCACACATTTGTCGCCCGGCGTATTGCCGACGGGGTGCAGACCGCTCACAGCCGGCTTCGGCCGGCCGAAATGGCATTCATGACCGCCGAGGCACCGGAACATGTCAACAATCGGCGCTGGGTGATGAAGCCGGGCACCGCCCCGCCGAACCCCTTCGGCAAGATCGACAAGGTGAAAATGAATCCGCCCGGTGGAAGTCCCGACCTCGTCGAACCGGCGGGCCCCACGGATCCGACCGTGTCGATCCTCGCATTTCTCGTATCGCTGTCCCACGGTTATCTGGGGTACCTGCCCACGCCCCGGCATTTCCCTTTGGGTGGTTACGAAACGTGGTTCGGCACCAATCGCCTGGAGCCGGAGGCCTCGCTGAAGATGCTTGACGCGCTGCTCGAAATGGCGGCAGAATTGAAGAAGTAGAACGACGCGGAACTCTTTCCATTCATCTTTCGGAATCCATGCCATGAATTACCTTGCAACGACAAGCATGCGTTTTGTCCTCGCTGTTGGCGTTCTGATCGGCTTC
>JBNJEM010000746.1:0-3488 GCA_051745935.1 Planctomycetota bacterium | reverse complement strand
TATACCGAAGAATCGGTTCGCTTTCTGCGGGCGAACCGCCAGCGACCCTTCTTTCTCTACTTTGCACATCTCCACGTCCACCTGCCTCATTACGTGATGGAACCCTTTGCCTCCGCGTCCCGCAACGGTCGCTACGGAGCTGCTTTGGCGGCGGTCGACTGGAGCACCGGCGTGTTGATGGCCGAACTGGGGCGATTGGGAATCGAGGACAACACGCTCGTCATCTTCACCTCCGACAACGGCAGTCGCGTGCGGGATGAAGGGGGCAGCAACGCCCCGCTGCGCGGCACCAAGGGACAAACCTGGGAAGGAGGCATGCGACTGCCCTGCATCGTCCACTGGCCCGGCAAGGTCCCCGCGGGATCGGTCTGCCGCGAACTGGTCACGGCTATGGACTTTTATCCCACGATCGCCACGCTGGTCGGTTGCGACGTCGCCGCGTTGCCAAAGCACGATGGTCACAACGTTCTATCTCTCTGGCTTGGACGCGACGGGGCCGAGTCGCCCACCGAGTGTTTCTTCTACTACAAGCGTAATGTGCTGCAGGCCGTGCGCCGCGGCCAGTGGAAACTGCGGCACGCGTTTGACAGAGGAAAGGAGTCGGATCCCGACAAGCTCGAGTTGTTCGACTTGAGCGAAGACATCGGAGAGACCACGGACGTGGCAGACCAACACCCCGAGGTGGTCAAGCAGCTGAGCACTGCCATGGACCGGATGCGGCGGCAGTTGGGTGACACGCGTTTGGGGATCGACGGCACCCAACGGCGTCCCGCCGCTGTCGTGCCCAACCCCAAACCGCTCACTGAATTCGATCCCGACTATCCTTACATCGAGCCAAGTTATCTGCTGAACGAAGCAGGATGAATCCAAGTTTTCTTGGATCAACCACCTCGCAGTTTTCCTCGGAACATAAAACCCCAAGCGTCAGTTAGAGCTACAGAAGCAACGCGACCACCAGCGTCGCAACCGGCAAGCCCGCGCATCGCATACCCAGACGAAACTCGAACAATTGGGGGCGTTGGGCATCAACGTCGACAAGATCAAATCCTGCCTTCCCGACACCACCGAACCGTGACCGACAGCGGGTGCGATCCCATTCCATGTCACCGTGTGATAGCCAAAAATCGTTGCTCGTATTGGCGTTGCGATAACAGACGTGAAATGGCGTTACCGGCCTTCAAGGCTGAAGGCAGATATCGCCCCCCCCTGTTCGGACGCGTTCCCGCGCGGTTCGCTGTCTTCCTCGCTCATCCGTGCTATCCGAGCCATCGGTGGTTTCCGTTCCCATTACCTCGTTCTCCGCCCAGATGGCCCCAGGGCCGACGGAACAATCGGTCAGCAGGGACAGGTTGCCACGGATCTCACTGATGACACGGATCGGGTGGGATCCCATCGGCGGATACATCGAATAAGCCGATGGTGGCCAAGAGTCTATCATCAGGAAGTCTGATACCGCCCCGCGGTATCACGTTTTGGGATCAGGCCCGTTACTCAGTGCTAAATCGCAGCAACTACTTCCGGGTGTCCCTACCGGGCCCCGGCTGCTGCCAACCTGTTTGGGACGGATCTCCAGGAAATTCCTGGTCACGGGACCACGGGGTCGTTGTCACCCACCACTGGTGCATGTTTGTTTTGGCTCCTGAATAGCTCACGTCGGCATGGATTAGAAGCCGTTCTGGTGTCGCGGGATCGTATTTGCCAATGATTTCGTTGGCGGAATAGCAGTCACCTCCGCCCGGAGTCTGTAGCCTGCTCATCAGCAGAATCCCCTCATCCCAGTGGATGCCATCCGGCGACGAGTACAGCACTAAATTACCGGGACCGGGGTCATCGCCGACCGGGTCCCGCGGGTAGCTGCCGCTTCGGCCGTGCATGAAGTATAATTCGCCCAGTTTCCCGGAGAGCTGCATATTGCGGATCCCTTTGGCAAAGCGCGCCGTCTGCACATCCGACCATGTCCGGCCACCATCTCTGCTGATCACGTAAGGAATGTTTTGTTCGGCCGTTCGATCCTCTCTCTTGTGGTGAGCGTTGTAGGTATAGACGATGATCTTGCCGTCAGCGAGCGCGCCGGCGGCCCAGTAATAGTCGGCGTCGTCGAAGGGCAGCACGCTCCGTTGGCTGAACGACTTCCCATTGTCATCGGAAACCCACAACGTCTGCGGTCCACCTGGACTCATGTTTGAGGTACCGCCTCGAAAGACAATAAAGACCTCGCCGTCATGCACGAACGACGTATTCATCGTATAGGCTATATCCTCGACGGTAGCCGATTCGTGAAACTTGTGCGGCCCCTTCCAAGTGTGCCCGTGGTCCTCGCTGAGGAAATAGACAGGTGCCCGTTGCTTCTCCCATTTCTCGTTTGCATAGTGTATCACGGTGGCGATCAGCGTTCCGTTCGGCGAGGTGATGACCGAGTACACCAGGGCAGAGCACACCTCACTCCCGTCCCACATTCGCTTGGAATAATCGAAAACAACCGGGTCGCTCCAGGTCACTCCGCCATCGCTCGAACGGCGGTATTCCGACCATCCCGCCACACCATGCCCATTCCAGTTCTCGGCACCCGTTCCGGTCACGCTGTAGAAGGCGATAATGTCCCCGTTGCGGCATTCGGAAATCGAGTTGTTACCGTGGCCGGAACGGTTTTCCTTTTGCCGATCCACAAACAACACTCCCGTGTTCGGGATGTCTGCAGGATAGACGAAAAACGGTTTTTCCTCAGCCGAGCGGGTCCGGTTTATCGCGGAGTGGGCGTCCTCGAACCCCAGCACGACGGCCCATTTTCCAAACTGATAGGACTTACCCGCGGCCACTTGTTTTTCGTAGACAAGCACCTGATCGATCGCCTTGTCCCCGAACAACTGGAAGCGATCTTCCTTCTGCCGCGCAAAGCCGTGCGACTCCAAGGCCTCCAACTGAGAGGCAGCGCCGGGAACGGGTTGAGGGGTCAGCACGATCAAACGGCCGCCTTTCACCACCTCGAACCGGGTGGAATCAATCGAACTCCTCAGAAACTTATTCCCCGCCAGCTTTTCCGGACACTCTTCCAGCCTGTAACCTCGATCGGTAAACAGCACCGCGTCCGACCGGAACCACATCACCTCCGCTTCCGGTTCCCCACGCACCTCGATTACCGCGCGATCCGAAGCACGCGCGTGGCACGTGACCATCGTTCCCACAGTCAGAAGTACTAAGACCCCATAACAAAACCGTGCAGGTGTGGCGTTATCCAGGGATTTTTTGAGGCGGAAGCCAGATTTTGTTACGGGCTGTAAAGACATGATCGTTTTATACATCCGGAGTCTGTTCATTTTGGGTTCTCTCTTTGCAAATCGGACGACCGCTTTGCGGAGCGTCTTTCCCTATGCGTCGGTCCACTGCTCGTACACCCCAACGTTGCAAAAAGGAATGCGTAGGACGGGTCTCCAGGCCCGTCTATCACAGTGGAAAATGGTCATCTTGCGGATGTTTGCAGACTTCACGTT
>JBNJEM010000745.1:0-3503 GCA_051745935.1 Planctomycetota bacterium | reverse complement strand
AGGGCACGACGATGATCGCCGGTGCGTTAGATATCATTATAGGCCCACGGATGGCAGAACGGACCCACGGATGAAGAAAGATGGACAGACAACAAGCCGGGTCGCTTGCGTTTCATGCGTTAGCGTGCCCGCCGTGTTCCCTGAGGTTTATTAGCTCTCTTAGGTCATTTCGTCTCAGTATCGGCAAGGCGAACGGCGCAACAATATGGATGGCAACGACTTGGAGTTTATCCTCGCCCCAGCCAGGGGGTGCGTGGTGCGTGGTGGGTACGGGTTAGGGTTGTCGGAACGGTTGTGGCGAATTTCGGAGCGTGCTCGGTCGTTCTTGGACGCCCCGATGGACATCGCCGGAAGGATCGTGGCCACCGGAAAGGCCTCCACCCCTTGCCGCCGTGACGGCTGATTGTGTGCCGCGTGGCCGTCGATCAGCGCTCGCCATGTCGGCACCCTGCTTTTCTACCCATCGCCACTGACACGCCGGCTGATCCAGTCCTCGCCATTGGGGCCGGGCCCTCATGGTGTGAATCGCGGGTTCACGTGCCGGTTCGCTCAACGCGGCCGCCATCATGTCCGCCTGGCTGTTCTGGCAATCGTCCCAATCATTTCACTCGATTCGACCATCCCATCCCGAGTATTCTGCCCGGTTACGTTAGGCTGCGTGAATGACGGCTTCCCTAAAGTTTGTGGGGCTGTACTGGACGATGTGACCGGAGACTTCAATACGAAACCGAAAAGTTTCTAAAGTAGTCGGGCTGCCTGAATCGAAAATACTATTCGGAAGGAATGTCGCTTGTTTGGGGCGGTTCGGCGAGACGAACCGCGCAATGGGGCTTTTCCTTCCTGGGGGGAACCTGCCGAGAGCATGTTTCGATTGCTCTCCACGGTCACGTATGGCCTGGCCCGTCCATGCGGCTCGTCGCGCTTGCTCTCCCTGCTGTTACCACGCCGAGTGAGAAAGACGTGGTTGAATTCGGTCGTGAAGTTCGCTCGTTTGGGACTGGTTGCAACAGGACTTCCCTATTTTACGAATTTTCACCGTTTTTAACCGCTCAAATTGCCGATGCAATTAGTTAGTAAGGCGCGGATCAGAAGGAACTGAACCTTAGCCACGCGGAAGCTTATTGTCGTGATGCCCCGACCCAGATTGTTTGTGTTCGATCAACTTTCCACAGCCGTTGAGAAGGACCGAGACTGTGATCATTGACACGAACAAGGGGCCCTGCCACCGTGCTTGGACCAGCGTGTCGGGCACGGTTGAGAACGAGTCAACGTGAGAGTAATGGAGAGCCTGCGATGAAGGTCTTCACAACTGGACAGGTCGCGAAGATCTGTAAGGTGGCCCCGCGCACGGTCAGCAAGTGGTTCGACTCAGGCCGCCTGAAAGGTTACCGGATTCCCGGTTCCCAAGACCGTCGAATCCCGCGCGAATTTTTGATAAAGTTTTTGAAAGAGCACGGCATGCCCTTGGGCGACCTCGAAGACGAGGCCATGGCCAAGGTGTTGGTTGTCGCTCAAGATCAAGTGCTGATTGAGAACATGAAGCGTGAGCTTCCGCCTGAAAAGTCGTTCAAGGTCGCTGTCGCGGCCAGCGGCTTCGAAGCGGGAATCCACGCCGAGAGTTTTCATCCGGACTGTATCATTGTCGACTTTTCCATCGGGAAAGTCGAGGCCTTACAGATCTGCCAGAATCTGCGGAAAAACATTGATTTTTCCGAAACGATACTCATCGCTTTACTCCCGGATGACGGGAGCCCGATGAGTTTTGATCGCTCAAGCATCAACGAAACCTTCAAGAAACCGTTCGATGCCAACCTTCTTGCCGAACGACTGCGAACGTTGGTCAGCGGCCGGAAGGAGTTGGTTTGATCGGCGGCTTGGAAGGTGGAGCGGATGGAGATCACCGGCCGCGTCGTGGTCCCCGAGGCCACGGCGAGCCGAATAACTTCGACGGGGTGGTCGAATGAGTCGACCCGAGAGGGCGCCAGGTTTCCCGGACCTGGGGTCCTCCCCGCGAGTTATCCTGACAGCCTATTAGTATGAAAGGACTTGCGTCGATTGGCGCGGTCCTTTTTTTGTTGGTAAAGCGCCATTTCTGGCTCATTCAGAGCAACCGCAATGAACGTGTTTGTATCGGCGATGATTTTCATACGGTATAATTGTACGTGATTGCGCGGGGGGCGTCAACGCGAGATAACCGGCGAGCACCCACGCTTGGCGGCGGCAATCGCTTTTTCCGGCTCCCAGACCGTCGATTGATCGGGATCCCGCCATGGGGGTTGCTGGCCGACTTGGAGCCGGGTCCGGGGCCGACGAACTTGTCACCAGGTGAGCCCCCTTTTCCATCGGGCCGGGGGAACGGCCCGCCAAAATCACGCCAAATCAGACTGTCTTCGTTTTAGTTCGGGAGTGTCCATGCCGCGTGCCGGCCGCTCCGTTCCGCCGCCCACCTTGACCTGCCCGATCCATGCTGAAATTGCCCGTTGACCGAGGGGCTCGCCGACAGTATGATTCGAATATTCGAATGTACGTATCTCTTTGGCCATCTGAAGCGGACAACTGGTTGCCGACGCCTCCCCCTATAATGCCCCTGTTTAGCCGCAAGGCCAGCGTCCGCTCGGCCACGCGTTGGAATCGCCAGAGGGGCCAGCACGCGGTGGCCCGCGCGCTGCACGGGATCCTTTTCAAACCGTTGTCGCCCCGAGCGGCCCGAGCTTCAGACGGCTCAAGTATATTTCAGGCGGTGGGATTTTTCCGGGTGGGACGCTGCCCGACGCAAGCCGTCCTCCCGTTGGTCGGACTCGCGGCGAGGAAAGTCATCGGCGACCGGTATATGACGAATGCAAAACCATGAGTCGAGGTGCGACATGAGCGATACACGGCAATGGCGCGAGGCGGCCGAGCGGCTTCGAGTCCTTGGGCACCCGGTGCGTCTGGCCCTGCTCGAGGAACTGTCCAAGGCGCCCAAATGCGTCACGGACATGCGGGACCTGCTGGAGGTGCGGCAGGCGAATGTTTCGCAGCATCTGATGGTGTTGCGACAGGCAGGGATCGTGGACTACCACGAGGACGGCAACCTTCGCTGCTACTACATCCTGCGTCCCGGACTGGTCCGCGACCTCTTGCGTTTTGTCGGGCGCGACTACCCGGCTCAGCCGAAGACCGCCGCGCGGATTCGGCGGGCGGCCCTGAATCGAGCGGCCAACAGCGCTTGACGCCTGGCGAAATAAGCTTCCGTCGATGGATCGGGGAGGGATACAAGATGGAAAAAGTCGGAATCATCCGCTGCCGGCAAACTGAAGACGCGTGTCCCGGGACAACGGATTTCGTAACTTTTTAGCGAACTGAAGTAAGGCTCTTCCAGGCAATGAGGGTTGGACAACGGCCCTGTGGAGCGCGCAGGCCGCCGTCCGCTGTCACGGATCCTTGCCGGTCCAACACGCGGGCGAGCGGACTCTGGCCTTGCGGTTAAACAGGGTACGTCATAAGGGATTTGTGATCACGAA
>JBNJEM010000744.1:0-3522 GCA_051745935.1 Planctomycetota bacterium | reverse complement strand
GGTGATCGATGAGCAGTTTGCCGATTGCGATATCCTGGTTGACGCGAATAACGGCTACACGTTGGAAGACTGCCTACGATTTCTGCGGGGTACCGAAGAGGTGCCGTTGTTTTGGCTTGTCAGCGGCCACGAAATTTCAGCCATATTGGGCGCGGTGGCTGAGCGAAATGGCCGATGGTGGGTGGCCAAGTGGCTGAGCGATGAGTGGCCGACGCGGGGGGGTTTGAGTAGGCTGGAAGGTGAGGCGAGCCGCGTTGTGGATCATGCGGCGGATGAAAAGAATCGCCTCGGACTGAAGTTCGCAGCTTCAATCCGAGACTTGACCGTCTGGGAGCAACACCTCCCATGGGCCCATTCCAGCATGACATAGACAACGCCGGAGCACAAGCGCCGCCGTGTCGTCCGCGCGCACGGGAATGTCTGCTGAAGGGGTGTGGACGTTGGTTTACGCCCCGCTGTGCTCGCTCGTGCTATTGCAGCGAAGCCTGTCGGCGGGCGGCCCGCCGTTGGTCCCAACAGAAGGCCCAGGCGCGGTATCGTCGCAGCGAACATGGGCGTGCCTGTCGCCGTGAACAGTGTCGTCGTTGGCGTGCACGGCAGCGGGAGGCGGCGAGGCAGGCGGCGAAAAAGTGTTCTGGACACACGGCCTCCGCGGCATGCGAGGGTCATCAATTAGGCCCTGGTGGCCAAAAAATATTGTGTGACCGTCCGGGGTGTTTCAATACCTTTATCCGCTCATCTCGCTCACCGAGGCAACGGTTCTGTTCTTCCTTGTGTCGACGAGCTTTACGTCGTGTGTGGTTGCGTGAACGCCGGTGGCGAAAGCAGTGTGACCACTGCCCGTTGGCCCGCACGGTACTCTGCCTCATCCTCCCACGCGGCCCGTAATTTAAGTGCGCGATATTGCGTCGTGTCCAGGCCGGCGTATCGTTGAAGGCAACCACGGACGTTTGAGAACCGAGAAGTACTCGATCCAGAAGCGAGCAGGGAAGAGGTTCTATCTTGAATTGGAACCACGACGATGGCGGGCTCACGGCGAGAGATTTGTTCGGTGGACTTGAACGCGTTCGATGAACGTTTTGGCGGTTATCGGCTGGCGACGGCTGATCCGGATCCGGCGATGGTGACGTCTTTGCGTCGGTTCGGTCAATTGTCTCCGGTGGTGTGTACGCCGCGGGACGAGGTGCCGTGTCTGCTTGACGGGTATCGGCGTCTACATGCCGCGCGCCGCCTGGAGGGTCTGACCTCATTGGACACGCGATGGATGGATATCGACGATCGAGAGGCGAAAGCGGCGATCTACCGGCTGAATCACCTGGGGCGGCGGATTCATCCATTGGAAGAGGCATGGATTATTTTCGCGCTGGTCCGGGAAGACGGTCTCTCCCAGGTGGAGGTGGCCGAGCTGCTGGGTCGGCACAAGACGTGGGTGTGTCGGCGTTTGGGGTTGCTGGAAAAGCTGGCACCCCAGGCGCGTCAAGATCTGCAGCTCGGTTTATTGTCCCCCACGGCCGCCCGGGAGTTGTTGCGGTTGCCCCAGGGCAACCAGGCCGAGGTGTTGGAATGCATGCGGCGGGAATCGTTGAGCGTACCGGAGCTTCGGGCGTTGGTCGATTTACTGCTGGCCTCGAGCACTCGGGAGCAGAAACAATTTGTGCTGGAGAAGCCCCGGCAGGCCCTGGCCCGGGCTCGCGGTGGACCGGTCCGATCCTGGGACCCCCGGCTGAGCACGGCCGGCAACCACGTCTCTCGGAAGTTAGCCTGGTTGCTGGATAATCTGGGGCGGATGGAGACCTGGTTGCGTCATCGCGGACGGAGTGAGTTGTCGTTGTGCGATAGCTCGATTCTGAGACCGGGATTCGAACGGCTGGCGCGGGAGGCTCGGATGGTCGCGGAATTGACGGAAGAGTTGGTGGCGGAGATGAAGTGTCCATGAATCAAGAGCTACAGAACGAGGTGGTGCGTCTTTATCGCGGCAAGATGTCCATGCGACGAATTGGCCAACGGTTGGGCATCTCACGCTATCGGGTCGCGCAGATTCTGGCCGCGCATCAGGCGGGTCGCGCCAGCGGGACCAGTAGACTGCCGGCGGCAAAGAAAAAGCGTTCGAGTTGTCTGGACGAGCACGAGCAGACCATCGAGCAGTTATTGCAGCGTTACCCGGACATCACAGCGGTGCGGATGCACCAAGAGTTGCGGAAGTTCGGTTTTCGCGGAAGTTATGGCACCGTGAAACGTCGATTGCGGCAATTGCGCGGGCCGTCTCGCCGTGAGTTCGTTCAGCGTTTTGAAACGGCGCCCGGTCTGCAAGGGCAAATGGATTATTCGAGCTACACGATCGACTTTACCGGTGAGGGTCGGCGGCGGGTCCATCTGTTCAGCTATGTATTGGGATATTCCCGTCGTCAATACCTTCGGTTCGTCACCTCCCAGGACTTCATCACCACGATTCGCGAGCATGTACGGGCCTTCCATTATCTTGGCGGCGTGGCCGCGACCTGCTTGTACGACAATATGAAAGTTGTCGTCCGCGGCTACGACGGCGACACCCCCCTCTATAACCCCCGGTTCCTGGCGTTCGCCACGCACTATGGCTTCCGGCCCGTGGCCTGTCGCCCGCGACGAAGCCAAACCAAAGGCAAGGTGGAACGTCCCTTTCACTACGTCGAGGTCAACTTGCTCAATGGCCGTACGTTCCATTCGCTGGACCACTTAAACGACGTGACCGCGTGGTGGCTTGAGAACGTGGCGGACGTGCGGATCCATCGGGAGACGAAGCAGCGACCGATCGATCGCTTTCAAGACGAACGTCCCCACCTGATTTCGCTGCCCGATTGCCCCTATGACACAGCCGAGGTGGTATATCGCTGTGTCACCAGCGAAGGTCACATCACCTACAGCCAGAACCGCTATTCGGTTCCCTGGCACTATATCGGCTTGACGCTTCCAGTGCGGGTCACGGAAACGGAAGTGGTTGTTTACGGGCCCGAGATCGAAGAGATCGCCAGGCATCGGTTGTTCGGCCCCCGTGAAGCCGGTCAAGTCAGCGAGTGTGCCGCACACCGACCGAGCAACGACTCGAATCACAAATATGTGGTGTTGAAGCAGCGTTTTGAGGCATTGGGGGAGGCGGCCAGTCGGTTCTTCGCCGGTCTCCAGCAGCGACGGGGCCATGGCAAGTCGGAAGCGTGCAAGATTTTGGCCCTGCTGGAGACGTATCATCGCCGCGATCTGTTGTCCGCCATCGAGCGAGCCCTTCGATATGGGGCCTATTCCCGGTCCGCGATCGAACGCATTCTAGCCGTACGGGCCACGCCGAAAACCACCCTGGACCACTTGGCCGATCGGGAACAACAACAGCTCCGTAACCTCTTGGATGACGAGCCGGTTCAACCGCGTCCCGCGAAAGCCTATCAAGCGTTACTCGATCCCATCTCGCCACAGGAGACCGATCATGAGTCGACGGGCCGCTCCCACAAACGACGATCGACATCAGAAGAGAACGATCCTCAATCATCTTGA
>JBNJEM010000743.1:0-3529 GCA_051745935.1 Planctomycetota bacterium | reverse complement strand
TACTAGCACGATCGGTGGGGGAGTCATGGCCGCGCCACGATGCCTTGGTCCGTATTCAGAGCTCGAAGAAGCTGGCACATTGCAGAGCTGTCATTTTATCTTGTATTGGCAGAACCAATGTCGAGAGGGGCGCGTGTGTTCCGGTGTAACAACCAGTCGACTGGTTGTAGGTGGTCCGCCCTCGGATCCGCGCGCGTGAACGGGGCCATTTTAGGATGTCTGGTCCGTTTCGTCACCTCCTTATACGCATCCTGCAACACTCGATAGTGGGCGCGTGGCTAGCACTTACCCAGGGGGGGTTCCACCCGCTTGTCAATCAACCATTTCCAGTCCGCACGTGCACGCCTTTGTTATCGTGCGGTTCGCATCATTTCGTCGGGACAATGCGCGTAAGTTGGCCCCAGAGTTGGTCATTCAATTCCAATGATCGAATTGCTGCGATCTCCTGAATGGCTTCGTCGGGACGACATTTCCTGTATTGCGACAAAGCAAAAGCTGCAATCAAGGGGGAACGAGACATTCCAATGGAGTAGCCGTCCCTCGGAAAATCCACAGGAGGTGAGCCTCAACCGACAGCTTGCTTCAAGTGAAGCGTGTCACCGACAATCCGGAAAATGCCCGGTCTAACTTCGGTCACCTGTTCGGCCACAGTCACGGTGATCCATTTGGGGTCCTTTGTCTGGTCCAACGTGTAGCTGTTCCGGGAAATCTCCTGCCAGTCGGTGACATCTCTCACGATCACCTTGTCCTTCGTGGATTCCCACTCGATCTGGATTGAAAGCTTCGTGGCATCGCGGATACCCACACGCTGGACCAACCAGCGACCCAAAAGCGGATTGTCGGACTCCGCGCCCCCGGAGACTCCCGCGATGAGGATCAGTGCGGCAACGAGAAGTCTCGTTCCCATGGGGTGCGCGATGTTCATGCGGTTACGGCCAACGTAAAGGTGTATCACGGAGTGGAACGCAGCGGAACGGAGTTGATACCACCGCCTGGTTGGGGCTTCGTTGGGTTTCGGTGAAGAATGACAATGACAACGAGAAGGACCGCTGGCAAGCCGAAGATCAAACCTTCAGCGACCACTCCAATGAGGAATGCAAGCGGTGAGCCATAGCCATCTGCCCTCTCCATACCGCCTTCCCTCAGAACAAATTCAATTCTTCGGATAGACTGAAAAAGCCATAAGCACCCAAGGGCTGCCGCCAAAGTGCGCAAAACCACTTTCGGTAAATATTTTTCCTTCCACAACCTGAAACAGACGCCCCCCAGGAAAAGAAGAGCTGCAAGGCAAAACGCGACCTGAGGGATGGTTCCATTCGCCACGCCCACGACTAGGAGAAATCCAAAGACTGGCAGATAGGTCAGGCCGGCCAAAATCGGGATAATTCTTTTTGTTATCATGTCCTTACCCAACGGTACCGATCAGCAGGCGGCGACGGATGATCATCCACTTAAAAACGCCCTACTTCGCCGCTCGTTTGCATCGGCTAGTTATCCGAAAGTCTACGGTCAAAGCTGTCGAAATGATAGTCGTCGATTCAGTGAAGCATCCATCGCAGCATTTGCCCCCTAATCACTCACGTGGTGAGGCCAAGGCTCAATGTGCCGCTCATTCCCGAGACACCTGCCATTGCGAAATCGGGGGAAGCGCCGTCCCATCTTCAAACGTTTGCAGCTGGACCAGTGAGTAAGATAGGAGCCAGTCGAGAACGTCTTGCGTTACGACATCTGACCAGCACCTGACGCGTACTGTGTGGATAGCATCGAATCGAAACACCTCTGCCACGACGTCACCGCCCGGGCTGATAAGCTCTACCGCGAGACCGTCACGAATGATGTCGGATGCAATCTGCGTGGTCCAATTGTTCATGCATCGCTGGGTCGCTTGAGGTCACCCCTGTCGTCAGATTAAGTCGGATAACGACCAAGGTAACCGGGTTGGCGGACCAACGGCGTTGACGTTGGCACACCAAGAATTATAAGCGAAGGAAACGACCTTGAAAAACCGAAAGGCGAGCCAACTCCGGTTCACCGATTTGTTCGGCAGTTAGAGTCGTGACGGAATTGGGTCATCGAATTCAAGATTGGCGAACGATGTTTTCAATTCGCCGGGCGTCAGCAACAGGAGTACGCTTATTTCCGCTTGCTGATCTTCGGGAAGGTCCTCCACGAAGGCCCAAATGGCATCATGACGATCAGCTTTGCTGACTCCGGCGAAATCAGGATCGACGATTCTCGCGCGAATCGACGCGGAATTTTGGCGGTAAACTTCGATCTCAGCGTTCGGGTGCTGTTGTTCGTACCTGGCCAGCGCGTCCGCAACTGCTTGCAGACATTCGTCGATGTTTTTGTCGCGTATTTTCAACATGATTCACAATCTCCCATCCGCCCATATGATAATCTGTTCTGCCGCTCGCAGGAAGGCTTCCGCATCGCGGGGCGGAGCCGTTCCTGAGCGATATCGCCACTCTGTGTCCCACGTGTTGACCAAGGCAAATGCCTTGGATATCTCCGACGGGAACTGTGCACCGCCGTTCTCGAAATACCGTGATTTAAGCCAATCGTAATTGTGAGCTCGTGCGCCGCGAAAGCTGGCAACTATCTCCTTTCGATCGGTCGCCGGAATGACCGAGAGAACCAGTGCTGTGAGAAGACACTCGACGCCATACCCTGCAAGATAGATGGCTCCCGTCGTGCGTTCAGCTTTGTCAAGAAGTAGCCGCGCATCCTCAAACCGTTGCTTGCCTGCGCGGTAGAACGGGCGTCCCTCTTGGGCAGTTGGTAATCCCATTTGACGAAATCCATGTACGGCCCGCGTCGTCTGCCGAACGGCGATGATCACGCGGTGGCGGGAGTTGAGTATCAATTTCGAAACGCGCGGCCACCGCCACTCGCGTGCATCATTCTGGTTCTGTCCGTCGTTTACGGCTGGTTAGCGTTTCGATTTCATTTGGATCTTAAGAACCTCCATAGTTTTGATTGGAGGCATCGTGCCGAACTGCAACTCTGTCGCTCGAATTACGTGCGTTCCAAACCTCATTTCGATGCCCTTCCCATGCGGCGTAACTTTCATCGTCTTGCCACCGTCGGACAAAGTTAAAGACTGGGCAATGATTATTGATTCTGGTCCTTTTATAATCATTGCTTCGGCTCCGTCTGCCTTAGTGAAGGAAACCGTCACAGAACCATCGCCATTAGCGTCGGTTTTGTCCGCAGCGAAGCACGGTGCAGCGACGCTTCCGGCCAAGGTCAGCAAAAATAGGGATGCAGCTAATCGAATCATCGCGAAAACTCCATTTCATAGGGACAGAACGACACGGATCAGGCGGCCGGCGGTTGGCCGACCACTTCGTGAGGGCTTACCCGGCTCGCCTGCATCCGATGGGTACGCCTGGCATGGGCGTGGTTCTTATGGGGTGCAAGTCCCCTGTATGAGACTGGGAGTCTCAAGGAGAGCAGTATACCAAATGTCCACTCCGATTGGCAAAGTACTAGACGAGGGCAACTGCGGAAGGGCGACCGACCGTGG
>JBNJEM010000742.1:0-3533 GCA_051745935.1 Planctomycetota bacterium | reverse complement strand
GTTACGTCGCCCTGAAAACGAAACGCGAACCGGCGAACGTCGGTTACTTGAACACGCGGCGGCTCGCGGCGGCACCCTTCAACTGGGAGGCCTCCATCCGCGTCGCGGCCTCGCCCATCGAGGCACACGAGCCCACGACGTGACCAAACAGCTCGTCGTACCCCCACACGGTGTCCAACCAAGCCTCTTGCTCGATGTTCATGTGATCCAAGATCGCGGCGAGGTCCTTCGGGATCGTGGACCGCTCGCCGGAACGGATCAGCCGGGCGGTCCAATCGAGCAGCCGCTGGTAGGAATCCAGGGACATCGGCAAAATCCCCATGTCGGACGCCCGACGGCCGCTGCGCGAGGTGTCCGCCAGCGCGTGCGTCGCCGTGTTCTCCGGTTGCACCGTCAGTTCGGCCATCCACCCGTCCGCTCGATCCCGCGCGTTCTTCCGCTGCCCTCGCGCCTGGATCCGCTGAAAGACCGACGTATACGGCGCCGTCGCCGGGCTGTCCGCTTCGCCCGCGTTGATCGGATTCAGATCGACATAGATCCCGCACAACAAAACCGCGCTGGGATCGGCGCACTCACGGCACCGGAATCGGGTCTCCCAGAAGCGGCCGCGGCAACCATCCTCGAAATTGGCTCGACGGGCCACATTCTCCGACAATATCGCCATGAACCACGAGATACTGCTCAGCTGCTTCCGCAGCTGTTTGATCCGTTTTTTGTCCTTGGCCAATTCCTGGACCCGCGCTTCATCGGGCACCGGCAGCTCATCGGTCATGCACTTGGCCAGCTTGGTAATGGTCAGCCATCGCCGAGCCACCTCCACCGCGGGCAATCGCTCGGCGGCCCGAGGACAGGGACGAAGCACCACGTGCAGGTGATTGCTCATCTCACTGCGGAATTCGATGTCGATCGTGAACAGCCCCGCCAGCTGTTCTTCGCGCAGCATGATCCAGTCGCGTCGATAGGTATACCGGTCGCGGATGACTTTGTCCGCCGCGAGTCCGAGCAACGGGAGGACGGCTTGCGCCGGGCAGCTTTCCACTTGGACAAATCCAACCGCCTGAAAGATAATCCTGGCCGGTTAGCGGATCCTGGCCACAAAGAAACGCGCGGCGAACGCAGCGCGTGGTGCAGTGAAAGGTGCCGTTCCGAGCTCCGTCCTCCCCCAACAGTCTACGACGTGCACAAGAAACCATGGCAGTCTCCTTTTGTTGTGGGGGTGTGACCGGACCAGCGATCCGCCCGCCGGGCGGTTTGGCCATACGTCCGTTCACATCCCTCGATTCGTGAGATCTGCCCGCAATTCGCGCGTCGCCTTGAATATACCCGCCGCGCTGTCATCTTGTCAAATAACTGCTAGCACGATGCTTCAGGGAGACATGGCCGCGCGACGATGCCTCGGTCCGTATTCAGAGCTCGAAGAAACTGGCACATTTGAGAGCTGTCATTTTATCGTGTATTAGCGGAACCCATGTCGAGCGGGGCGTGTGTGTCCCGGTGTAACAACCAGTCGACTGGTGGGAGGTGGTCCAATCTCGGATCCGCCCGCGTGAACGGGCCATTTAGGTGTCTTGTTGGCCCCCAGCAGTTCCGGCAGCCGCTCCTGTAAGCGCGGGATTAGCGGTGCCCACTGCCGCTCACTGTCCGTCCACAGGATCATCGTCGGCGCAACCTGGTCCTCCGGGTTGAATCGGGCGGCATGGACCAGCGAATCGACGATCGCGTCCAGCAATGTCGTTGTCTCTCGTTGATTATGCCCCGTTGATCTGGCCCTCCAACTCCCGTAAACCTTGAACCACCTGTTCCCATACCGGTACGTCGCCGAAGATCATCTCGCGCATACGAGCGTAGTCGGCGCGAAGACTGGAGATGCGTTCTTCGGAGGGAACCAGGTGGAAGCTGCCCGGACAGGCGGTCTCGTAGCTCGCCCACGCCGAGGCGAAGAATAGCCGTTTGTGCGCGACCACTCGTTCCAGAAGGTCGGCGCGATCTAATGCCTGCCGGCCAAGCGGCTGTTGGGATAGCCGGAAGAGGTCGTAATAGTGCCGCGACATACCTTCCGCAGCAGCCTTGCCCGGCGGCCGGTGGAACTCGGCGTGCAGGATTGTGGCCTTCTCCCAGTAGGTTCTTCGCGCGTCCAAGGCGTGAACGCGACACGAAGCCGCTATCGGGAACGCCTGCGGAAATGCTTGCGCCGCGTAGGACCGGATTTCGCGACCCTCGGCCGGCCAGTCATCGGAACGTGCTCCCAACTCCAGTCGAATTGCGGGACGAATAGCCACCGGGAAAGCGGTTGCCGGATCACTGCGAGGATAGGTGAAGATGACCGTCTGCGGATCAGCCGTGTCGAGTTCGACTCGCCATCGCTCCGAGTCGATCACCGATGCAAAATCCTCGCGGAGGGCCGGCACAAGCCGGTCGCGTATTGCCTGCTCGCAGGCGGTGACCAGAGCCTTGATCCGCCGCCGCGACTCCTTGCCGCTGATTCCCTTCTCCTCCGGATCGCGATCGTCCGCGAAACCGAGGTCTCGCCGGCTGAGCGAGAGGTCTACGTCTTCGGAAAACCGTTCGATGGCATCGTAAGCCTTCGACAGTGAGGTGCCGCCCTTGAAAACCAGCTGCGGGCGGAACCGCAGCACGTCGTAGATGCGGCGCAGTGTCCAGCAGACCCAGAAGTCCTTTTCGACTATGGCCGGCGACCTTTCGGGGCGCAGGACCGCGGCCGAGCGCCGGAATAGCCCGGCACGCTCCGCCGGTGGGGCCTGGGCAATCCGATCCATCATCGTGCCTCCTCGTTGACGATCTGCTGAACAACGTCCTTCACCCAGGCCGTCGCGTGGTGGAGGTTGCGTTTCAACTCGGCCTTGTCTCTTTCAGAAAGCGTCGATCGCAGGCGCTCGATGACCTCCGGTGTTACGCCCTCGCGCCCCAGATAGCGCAACGCCTGGAAGACCAGCGGAGCCGTGCGACCTCGCACACCCATCGTCTTCGGCCCCCGATTGAGCAACTTAACGGTATAGGGACCGAGGTTCAGCGTTCTGGTCCGGCCGTTTGTGTAGTACGTGATCTTTGCGGGCACCTGGGTGGACAGCCCGAGCAGATTCGCCGCCTGGGCCCCGGACGGCACGACCCGCAAGCCGTTCTTCCTGGCCCATGCCCGAACCAACTCGTCGGGCGACTGGACTACAGGCTCGTTGAGCAGCTTGCCCATCCGAGGCAGTTCGTATAACCCTCGCCGCACCCGTCGGATCACGCCCTGCCGAGCTAACCGCGAAAGCGCTTGCCTCACGGCGGGGCGATTGCCAAGGTCGAGGAAGTCGCTCATCGGGACCGCCTCACCCCGTCGGGCTCGGAGTCTCGTAAGTATCTTGTCGGCAATGGGATGCGTCACATTCACGTGTCCGTGTTGTCACAATTAGCGATCTATTTTTGTGACATTATACCCTTCTTGGGGTATCACGCCAAGGCGGGGCGGAAGCAGACATCCTGATTTCCAGCAGGGTGCGCGAGCTTCGACGAGCATTCGGAGAACTGGA
>JBNJEM010000741.1:0-3536 GCA_051745935.1 Planctomycetota bacterium | reverse complement strand
CCCGGTGTGTATCAAGGTCAATTATCGCGATTTGCTTATCTCCGCCGAGGGAGAATCCGCCTGTTATCTATTGAATTTGATAGTCACTTGCACGAAACTCGAACTTGCTCATCCTGGCGGGGTGGCATACCAGCCACTGTTTGTTCGGATTGGGTCTCATCCAGGGTGTTTTGGAAGCGGAGCCCCGGCCGCGGGGCGAATCGGCTGGGTGGAGCCAGCTTCACTTGCGGCGAGGCAGGGGCGCGTCGTGTTCTGCCAGCCACGCTTCCAGCTGTTCGCGAAGCCGTTCCCGAATCTCGGGACATTCTTCCGCCAAATCGTTCGTCTCGCCGAGATCCTGCTCCAGGTCGTACAACTCCAGGTGGTTGTCCTCGTAATACTTCATCAGCTTCCAACGCCCGGCGCGAATCAAGCTGACCGGAGAGGTACGCCATTTCGCGTTCGGATAGCCAGGAAAGTGCCAGTAAAGGGCCTCGCGGTTGAGTGTCGCCTTCGGATCATTCAACACGGGCATCAGGTTCACGCCATCCAACACGTAACCGCTTGGTTTGGTGAGCCCGGCCGCATCCAGCAGTGTCGGATAGAAATCGATGGTAATAACCGGGAGATCGCATGTGGTTGCGGGTTCGATCCGCCGCGGCCAGCGTACGATCAACGGCACACGGATTCCCCCTTCGTAGAATGAGCCCTTGCCGCTTTTCAGCGGCGCGTTGCTGGTGATGTTGTTCCCGGCATGGCCCAGGAAACCGTAACCGCCACGGCCGCCGTTGTCCGACAAGAAGATGAAAATCGTGTTCTCCGCGAGGTCCAACTGGTCGAGCGTTTGCATGAGTTGGCCGACCCCTCGATCCAGCGAATCGATCATGGCGGCGTACGTTGGATCTTCGTGTCCCCCTTGCCCTTCCTTTTCCCGATACTTTTGCACGCGGGACTTGGGCGCCTGAAAGGGCGAGTGCGGCGTGTAGTATGAGAGTTGCAGGTAAAACGGCTCGTCGCGGTGGTCCTGGACGAAACCAACCGCCTTTCGTGTCAGGTAGTCGGTCAGGTATTCTCTCTGCCGGGCATCGTCGATATAGGGGTTATTGTTCGGTTCATAATAGCCCCCTTTCCAGCCGCGAGGGTTTCCGGCGTTGTAGCCCCCCACATTTAAGTCAAAGCCTTGTTGCCGCGGTCCACGTCGCGGCGGGTCGCCAATGTGCCATTTACCGATAAAGCCAGTCGCATAGCCGCCCTGCTTCAGGGCCTCCGCGAGCGTGATTTTTTCCAGAGGCAGGAACCGGCCGTTTTCCGCCGGAATCAGCATGCCCTGGCTGGGACTGCCGACATGATAGATCGGTTGGCGGGGGTAGTACTGGCCGCTGATCAACGCCGCTCGTGTCGGGGCACAATTCGCCCCGTTGGCGTACGCGGAGGTGAACCGCATGCCCTGCCTTGCCAAGTTGTCCACGTGGGGCGTCTCGTAAAACCCCCGTGACTTGGGATCAAAGCAATTGATGTCGGTCCAGCCGAGGTCATCAGCCAGCACGAAAACAATGTTCGGCGGCCTCCGTTCCACCCGTTTTTCGGCCCCAAACGAATCGGCGCGCAACGTTACCCAGATGGCCATCAGGGCCATCGCGGTCATCCAATTGGAAAATCGGTGTTGGAGCAACATCGGCGACCTCGTCTTCATGGAAGAAATTCATTCGATACAATACAACAAGATACCATTCAATCCTCCGCGAAACAAATACGCCGCCGAGCCCCATGCGGATTCGCGCGGAATTGAACCCATGGCAGTCATTCCAGGAGATAGACTCATGCGCAAGAAAGTGAATCGTCGGCGATTTATCGAGCACGCGGCGGCCCTTGGTGGTGGCGTGGGATTGTCCTCCGCCCGGGCTTTGGAGTCCGGCGCCGGCGAACCGGAGCCGCTTCAGCCGGTCGGTGATCCCAAGGGCATCCATCCGGGACGAGTCGTCTGGACACATGATTCGAAAGTCACCGAGTGGCAAGGGCCGGGAAACGGGCATTGGTACGACGAGGGCCGGACCAAACAAGCCCGGGTTGACGCAATGATGGACCAAGCCATCTGTCGTTTGACGGCGGAACCGACCGTAGCCAAAGCCTGGGATCGGCTCTTCCGGCATTTGAACCGCCGGCGCGGGAAAGGGAACGTGAGTTACCGGGCGGGCGAAGGAATCGTGATCAAACCCAATTGGGTCGGCATGATCTGGCGTGAAGGGGCCGTCGATCCGGAGTCCTACACGCTGGTCAAGCGACAGGACTACATGAATACGGCGCCGCATATGATCATCGCGCTGCTGGACCAGCTGGTAGAAGAGGTCGGCGTAAAGCAGGAACACATCGTCGTGTGCGATACGTTGGCCTATCTGGTGCACGAGTATTACAACCTTTTGCACCACGCGTTCCCGAACGTGAAGTACGTGGACTACGCGGGAAAATTCGGACGTATCCAGGTGAAAGCCTCGCCGGTTCCCCTGTATTGGAGCTGCCGCCCCGAGCACGTAAAGACCGACCACCTGCCCAAGTGCATCGCGGAGTCGGATTACCTGGTCAACTTCGCGAATTTGAAAGCCCATACCGCGGCGGGCGTCACCTTATGCGGCAAAAACCACTTTGGCTCGCTCATCCGATGGCCCGTGCAGCGGGGCTATTATAACATGCACTCCAATTGTTTTTCCAAGGCAACGGCGGTCTATCGGGAACAAGTCGATCTGATGGGACACTCGCACTTGGGCGGCAAGACGGTTGTGTACCTGATCGACGGACTCTTCCCCGGCAAACATCCCATCGATCAGGCGCCCCGCAAGTGGAACTCTCCGCCTTTCCAAGGGAACTGGGCATCGAGCCTTTTGGCTTCTCAGGACCCGGTTGCCATCGATTCAGTCGGACTCGATTTTCTGCGAGCGGAATGGGATGACTTTCCGCGGCGTAGCGGCGCGGATGATTACCTGCATGAAGCTGCCTTGGCCAACGTACCGCCTTCCGGTACGTTCTACGATCCCGACCACTCCGTAGCCACCAAACGGATCAGCAGCCTGGGCGTCCACGAACACTGGAACAACCCGACGGAAAAGAAGTATTCCCGCAATCTAGGCAGCGGCAAGGGGATTGAACTGGTGTCCGTGGGGCAGACATAGCGAGCGGCGCGGGCGGGGCGGAATTCATCCCGGACACCACTGCGGGAACATCCCGCGGCGAGCACGTGCGGGGCTTCTAGTTGTGCAGCGCCACTTTGGCGAGAAAACACGAAGCATTTTAACCCGAAGCGTAAGCGAGGGAGAATGGCCCTAACGCTCGCCCTCGCTTACGCTTCGGGTTACCATGGGACGCAAAAGTGGCGCTGTTTAACTAATCGCCGTTTTGAAGTTCATCCATATAGCGTCGCATCAGCGCCGCTCGCGAAACCATCCCAACAAATAGTCGCGAATCCGAGCTTTCAACCACCGGCAGACTTCTAACTTCCAGACGCGAAAACAGGTCAAGGACTTTGTCCAGGGTATCATCGGCCGAGACAACCGGCACGTCATAGT
>JBNJEM010000740.1:0-3541 GCA_051745935.1 Planctomycetota bacterium | reverse complement strand
GTCCAGGCCCCGTGGCGGCGCCCGTGGACGCCTACCGGTGGTTGGGGAGGCGTTTCGCATGGCCTGCTCGACGGTTGAAGATCACTGCTGAGTTCAGTACGATGCCTGGGCGGCCTGCTTCTCCCGCTCTGCCGCCTGCGATGGCGGTATGGAAGCGTCACAAAACCTTTAACAGCTCAAAGTGTAAGCGTTTCGCGCCCTTCGAACGGCCCAGACGCGAAGCTTACAGTTTGAGTTAACCCTAACGTTGCAAACAGTATATGTAGGACGGGTCTCCAGGCCCGTCTTTTCAAGTACGAAATCGTACTTGATCTGGTGTCCGCAGATCTCACCAAATGTGAGATCTTCAAACAACCGCAAAAAGACATTTATGCGTTGTAAAAGACGGGCCTGGAGACCCGTCCTACGCCGTCTTTATGCAACAATAGGCTTAACAGGAAAGGAGACCGTGTTGAAGATCACCGTATTGGATGGCTATACACTGAATCCCGGCGACAATCCGTGGACCGAGCTGGAAGCGTTGGGCGAGCTGACGGTTTATGATCGAACTCCCGAAACCGAGATTCTCGAACGCGCCTCGACGGCGGACATTGTCCTGACCAACAAGACCTTCTTGGATGCCGGGACACTACAGAGTTTGCCAAAGCTGAAATTCATCTCCGTCCTGGCGACCGGCCACAATGTGGTCGATACGGACGCGGCCCGGAGCCGCGGCATTCCCGTGTCGAATGTTCCGGAATATGGAACCCCCAGCGTGGCCCAGCACGTGCTGGCCATGATGCTCCATTTTGCTCGCCAGTGCGCGCTGCACAGCCAAAGGGTACACGAGGGTGAATGGCGGCGGTCCATCGATTTCTGCTTCTGGAAAACTCCGCAGGTGGAATTAGTGGGCAAGCGACTGGGGATTGTCGGCTTTGGCCGAATTGGGCGCTGCGTGGGGCAGCTGGCGCATGCTCTGGGCATGGAGGTCCTTGCATTCGACGCGCGGCGGAACGAGCCTCCGGACTACACGCCGTTTGCCTGGCGATCCATTGAAGAGATATTCGCGGAATCGGACTTCGTGACCATGCATTGCCCTCAAACCGCCGAGAACGCTGGAATGGTCAATCGTGGCCTCTTGGAAAAAATGCAGGCTCACGCGATTTTTATCAATACGGCTCGGGGGGGATTGGTGAATGAAGAGGATTTGGCGACCGCTTTGAATGAAGGTAAAATCGGGGGCGCCGCGCTGGATGTTCTTTCCGTCGAACCGCCGTCCGCGGACAATCCATTGTTGCAGGCAAAAAACTGTTTGATTACTCCACATATCGCCTGGGCCACGCTGGAGGCCAGACGGCGGTTGATGGCAATCACCGTGGAGAACGTGCGGGCGTTTTTGCGGGGAACACCTCGTAACGTGGTCAACGCGGCGCCGTAGCCGTTGTGGCGGCACGTGTTGGGGCGGCGCCTGGGGTGGTCAAAATCCCGGAAAGTGGGTAAGCCAGAAGAAAGTAGGTTTTCGGCATTTGTTGCGCGTCCTCGTTTCAAACACTGGACATCTCCCCATCCACGCCGTGACGCTCATCAGCGGTGCTCCCGGTGCCATGATAGGCCCACGGATGGCAGAACGGACCCACGGATGAACAAACGGAAGAAGCCGCGCGGCTTTTTCCACGCGTGAGCCCCGTCCGCCGTGTTCCCTTTGGTCCGTTCGGGTCCTGAGGTCCCAGCGTGCGAGCAACCGTTGCCAAGCTTGCTTTTTGCCGGCTTTCTGTTGCCGCAAAAAGCCGATCACCGACTCGCGGTTGATGGGGATTGAATCGTTCGGTCCCACCCGGCAAAAGCGCCGATACCCATCGACCCACCCATCGCCCGAACCAAAGTCGATCGTTCGGCCGCAGCTTGGCCGACTTCAGCATGGACGTCAACTTTTGGTAACTCATGACCGGTCCTCCTGGTAGTGAACACGCGGACAGTATCCGGTATCCTATCGCATTAGAACCAGCAACCGAAACCCATCGCTCGGGTGGATTCTAGCGTGGAGTATCGGAAATACCCCGCGCTGGAACTCGGCGAGCGTGGAGTAATTCCGATACTCCCCGCAACACGCAGGGTATCGGAATTCCCACGCGCACTGCGCAGGATAAGAATATTGTTCGGCAGCACAGGAACGCGGCAATCCGGCGCGGGCGCATTTTTCCGATAATCGAGCAGTTCGAAGTGTACCGCCTTGGAGCCCGACCGCATCACTCGACTTGCCCGCGGACTGCCGGTAAAATGGAAGATAGCTTGCCAGCCCATCCGAGGTGAATGATGACCAATACTGCCAACACTCTGCCGCTTCCCATTGATGCGCTCTCACTGAGGAGGGGCGAGGATGGTACTGTGCGAATAGGCGACAGTCGTATTAGCCTTGATCTGGTTGTCCAGCAGTACGAGAACGGTATGACTCCAGAGGAGATGGTTCGCGCCTACGACACCTTGCAGCTTGCTGATGTCTATGCCGTCATTTCGTATTACCTCCGACACTGCGACGAAGTGTGCACTTATTTGAAGCGGCGACAGCAGGAAGCCAACCATCTAAAGGCAAAAATCGAGTCAGAGCGCCCGCGCGTTACCCGTGAGGATTTGCACGCACGGCGAAACGCCAGGGAGAAGACGGATGCTCCGACTGGCAACTGATGCCGATGTCCACGGTGACATCATCCGGGGCCTGCGTCGCCGCTCAACCGAAATCCAAACGCCGCAAATGATGCTCTCTCAAACCCGACACGAACGGGACTCTTGACACAGTGTCCCAGCGGCCCACAGGGCTTCGCCATGGAAGCCTAGCCTGCAGTCCGCCGCAGGCGGACGGAGGGCTAGGAGATTAAGCCCCTCGTTCGCGGGCCAACGGTCCGCGCCAGTTCCGGTTGCGTCGCATATCATCATAGGCCCACGGATGGCAGAACGGACCCACGGATGAAGAAAGACGCAGACGGCCGCGCCAATTCCGGCTCCTGCTGGCGGAACAAAAACGGGATAAAAACACGATCGACTCAGCAACGAATTTTTATCGGTCCAGGAGTGGTGGCCTCAGTCATTAGATGGTCCAGGCAAGACCAAAAGAAGGGTGACTGTACACTGACTCACATCGGAATAAACGATATCCTGCTCCTGCTCTTGCACTCGACGTTGTATGGATCCAGGACGTGGCGAAGAACTTGTACACCACGCTCCAGGAGGGCATGTGGACCATGTTACGATCAAGGCCACCACTCCCCTTTTTGAGGAATTGGCCAAGGACAAGAAGCGAATCAAAACGCCGCGGAAGCAGCTCAGCAGTATCTCGTGGTTCATGGCGATATTGTCGAGCTGTTTTGTCACGCTGTTTTGTCACGTCATGGGCTCGTGTGCCTCGATGGGCGAGGCCGCGAAGCGGATGGAGGCCTCCCAGTTGACGGGCGCCGCCGCGAGCCGCCGTGTGTTCAAATAGCCGAGGTCCTCCGCCCGAGTGTGCCGCGTTTCACTCCGGCGTTCGGCGTAACGGGTCGGTGATCAGTGTAAGCTAGTGCTGTCTCGA